>NZ_HG810405.1:0-557500 GCF_000530755.1 Wolbachia endosymbiont of Onchocerca volvulus str. Cameroon | reverse complement strand
GAATTATGATCATATTGTCAGGTTTGGTAAAATCGAAAAAGGTGAAGATAATAATAAGAATATGTATAAGCTTCGTTATGGTGGATATAAATATAATTTAATTTCTGTTTTATCAGATGAAAAAGGAGAACCTTTTAAAACAAGGGACGGTAAAAGTTATTTTACTATTGAATTTTTAGTTGATAAAGGTAAGGTTAATAGAGACAAACATGATTGTAATGACGATTATCGTGGGTTTTATGAGCCATTTAAGTTTAAAAAATTTGATCTTGCAGGACATTTACCAGTTTTTGAGATTGACACTAGTTTACTTAAGTTAATTAATTCTTCTGTACTGACTAAAAAGAAAAAAAGTAAAGAAGGTAAAGTTCAAGAGTTCATTGATGAAAAAGGAAGAAACGGAGAATTGTTATATACTAGTGATTATAAAAAATTAAGCACTAGTTTTTTTGAAATTAGAGCTCAAGGTAATAACCTTGAGCTAGATAAGAGTCTTATATCTGTTTCTGTTGTCTTTATTGCAGGCCTAGCTAAGATTTGTGCTAAGTTGTTAGCTTTCATTCCTATGAAGTTAGCTGAGCATCTAATAAGAAGACAAAATTTAATTGCGAAATCTTGTGGTTATTTTTTATTTACTACTGCAATAATGGTGAAGAACTTGGTAAATATAGGAACTACTATGTTAAAAGCTCCAATTTTATTGTTTGTAGCAAATAAAAAAAAGTATGGTGATGCTTACCTGACTATGTGGAATTGTCAATTACGTGAGTACTGGAAAGAATTCATGAAAGACTTTAGCGTTATTGGAGTTGGAAAAAGGGAAGAATTAAGGGATAAAGATGATGAAAAGATTATAGGAACGTGGAAAGAGCTTAATGTTAGGAAGCTATTTGTTGAAAAAGGCTTAGAAGAGAGAGTAAATAATAGTAGTGAAGATATAAATAAGTCTGAGGAGCAAAGCTTAAATAGAAAGAAATCGCAAAATGAAATTGATAAAAGGATAGCTGAGTTTAGAAATCAGAAGGGCAGCAATGTTTACATTAGGAAAGAGCAAAATAGGAGAAATTCACAGCAAGGGCAAGACGATAAACCACATACGTACTAGTTTGTGATTACTTAAGTTAATATTACCCACTTTCTACTTTAATCGTTTTACGGCAAGAGCTTGTATGTATTTTATCCTTAGCATAAAGTGTTAGTTACTTAGTTAATATCTTAACTAAATGTATTCTATAACACTATGTGGTGGTAGTATATTTTGGCCTTTGTATAAGCCATAAGCCAAAGTAGTTTCAGAAAATATTTAGCTATAATACTCTGTTTTAGAACACTTTGTTTTAAAACTAGGAAACTAGCTGTGTGTTGCCTATAATTGCTATAAATATATGGGTATAAGTTGTTGTGATGAATGAGTTATATGTGTTGCAGAATATGAAGTAATTTTAAACTAGTAAAAGTTGAACAGTATAATTGCTGTACTTTTCTACAATGGAAATAAAATAATGTTGGTTCTGCCTTCAGATTAAAGTAATTTTTATGCTTTCTGCTCAAAAAACATCTTAGATAGTTTATAAGACTGACTTTATGGTCCTTTTTGAGGTGAAGCTTTATTGAATTTGGTTGTGAATATAGCTGTATCGATGTAGTTTATAATTAAGGTGGAGAAGTACTATATAGTGAAGAGAATTCTATAGAGAAACCTGAATGAGTTTAGTAATAGTTGTTACTGGAGTTTTAGTGTGTTTGTGTTTAAAGCAAAGCGCTATATAGGTGAGATTAAAAATTTATTAGATAAAATTTATGAAACAGCAAGATGCTCTAAATCATGACTAAAGAAATTGAGGAATGGAAATTTTGTAGTATAATTTTAGTGGGTAAAAGTTTTCCTTATTTATAAAGAATCTTTTTATAAATTTGTTAAGCTATATTTCTAAATAATTTCGTCACTATGAAATGAATAGAATATTATATGATGGTCCTATCAGGGGTTAGGCATGATAATTTAGATGACAGGATATATTATAGCAAAAGATTATGTAATAAAGATTCTAAGTAAAGTTTCTCATAAGATTAAAAATAGAAGTATAAGCTTTCTACTTAGGTAGTTGGCTTTTTTAAGTAGAGAGTTTTCTAAATCTAGGAAGGTAAAAATCTCTAGTTTTTAAGTAAAGAAAGGTTTATAATTGTGTGATATTTTAGGGATATAATGCTTAATTTCAAAATGTTTTATAATGTCCATTACCTTTGAAGTTACTATGGCTATTCGCTATTTGCAGGCGAAAAATGCTAAGTTTTGCTCTATAACGACTTTGTTTTCTATTGTTGGCATTGCTCTTGGAGTTGCAACACTAATAGTGGTGATGTCTGTGATGAATGGATTTAAGGTAAAGTTACTTGACTTAATACTTGGTATTGATGGTCATATTAATGTTTATTTCGATAGAAACGTAAATTCAGATTATCGTGCAGTATCGAAATCTATCGAGAAAATTCCAGGTGTATTAAAAGCAATTCCTATGACCAATGATCAAGTTATTGTTGCGGCAAATGATAGAATTGCAAGTAGCATAGTACGAAGCATGTCAACTAAAGACTTATTTTATAATACTACTATTACAGATAATATAATTGTGGGTAATGTGAGAGAATTTGATAAAGGGGTAATAGTAGGAGCTCGATTAGTAGAAGCTTTAAACATTAATTATGGCGATAAAATTGTGCTTATATCGCCTGAAGGATTTGATGCATTATTTGGTGTAATGCCGAAAGTGAAAGAATATGAGGTTGTAGCAATATTTGATATGGGTATGTTCGAGTATGATAGTACTTTAATATATATGCCCATAAAATCAGCACAGGCTTTTTTTAATTATAAAGATAGCGTGAGAAATATAGAAGTATTTGTGGACGACACTGCTGGGGTGAGTGAATTAGCAAGTGCTATAGAAAAAAAAACAGGAATGAAAGCTGAAAGTTGGCAGTTACAACATAGCAACTATTTTCATGCTTTAAAGACTGAAAGGAATGTAATGTTTTTAATTCTTACTTTGATTATAATTGTAGCGGCATTCAATATTGTTTCAAATTTAATGATAATAGTGCAAGAAAAGAAATTCGCAATTGCAATTATGCGAACGTTTGGGGCAACAAGTGGAAGTATTATACGTATATTTTGCACTTGTGGTCTACTTATTGGTCTTGCAGGAACTTGCCTCGGGTGTATTACGGGTATTGTTTTTTCTCTTAACATTGAAAATATTAGAGTATTTTTAGAAAATATTACTAATATTAAACTGCTCGACCCTATGATATACTTTTTTTCAAGTTTGCCAGTAATATTAATTCCTCAAGACGTAGTGAATATTTCTGTACTTGCACTATTCTTGTCATTTTTAGCAACAATTGCTCCTGCATTACAGGCAGCTGCGCAAGATCCTGCGGAGATACTATGTTATGAATGATATTCAACGACAGTATATAAGCTGGTTTTTGATTATGGTATTAGGTGTTACTTATATTATGATAAACAGCATAATATTTTTAAAAATGAATCAACGGGAAAACGAAAGTAATATAAAGAGTTTAGCAGAAAGCATAGATGAGTTAAAGATGTTGCTTGATGTTAACCAATCTAGAATAGAAAAAAAAATATTTGAATTAAAGAAAAATTTACTCACTCAATGTGAGCAAGATAATGGTAGTTCAAGGCATAAGAATATTGCAAAATTACTGCTACTTGTGGTTAAAATGAAGAATTCGTTGTTAAAAAAGGAAAAACTTGATGATTATGTAAACGCAGTAAGGCCCTTAATATTAGAACTTGATGATCCAGAGTTAGAAAATGCTCTAAGTGAATTGGGAGGTTTGAAAGAGGTAAGTACTTTACACGAGTTGAGATCGTCTTTTGAGAAAATCATTGATGCTATTAACTACAATAAAAGTATGCTATTTCAAAAAATCATTTCAAACTGGGTAAAGATAAAAGATAAAAATGATCCACTAATGATGAAACTTGTAGAGATTGAGGAGTTAATAAACGATAATGATTGGCAAGGAATAACTACTGTAGTAGGCAATTTAACACACCCAGAATTTAAACCATGGCTTAATAGATTAAATAGTTTTATTATAGCTTATAGGAATATTTCAACAATATATCGGTATTTATTGCAATATATCTCATGATTTATTTTATAGTTCTCACTCTCTCTTTTTTATTTGGCATGTGGATCAAGATGGGTGGTGAAGTAATAAAGTTGGAATCAGGTAGTTACATCATAAGTGTTGATCTGTATTTTATTATTTTCACTTGTGTACTTTTATTATTTTTATTAATTGTACTTATATATTTTTATTTTTTTGTTTTATCAACATTTGCCAGTATGAGAAATAGAAAAAAAGATAGAGAGGAATTGCTTCTTTTTGAAGCTTTGTTTAGTATGGATTTAGGCAATATAGAGAATGCTCACAAGCTAGTTAAGAATTTAAGTAAAGAAAACGATAGATTATCTTTAATAAAGCTCTTTGACTCATGTAAGATGGGAAATTATAGCTTTTTTAGCAATAGTTTATTAAATATTGCAAATAAAAATCGTAACTTAGCTCTCCTTGTGATTAATAAGCTAATTGTTCATCTTAAACAAGAAAAAGCAGTCTTTCAAAAATTCATAGAGTATTGTTCTAGTTCAATTAACAATAAAATTCTGTCTATTCCCTTTCAAATAGAGGGTTATATATTGCATGAGGATTGGATTAACGCAATTTTGAAGTTAAAGGAAGCTATAAAGTTTAATATTTTTCTTCCCTTTGATTGTGAGAAAATGTTAGCGGTTTTTTATTGTGCTTCGGCAAAACAATATGAAAATAAAGGGAATTACAAGAAAGCTTTGAGGTCTTTATTTAAAGCACAAAGTTATTGTGCAGCTTTTCAGCCAATTAATTATTTAAGAGCAGAGTTATATATTAAACTTGGAAAAATTAGAAAAGCTTCTGTAGTGTTAGAGGAAGAGTATACAGTAAACCCTACTCCCCAATCAGCTAAGATTTACATTAGTTTAAATAGTAAAGGTGCTGAAAAGCTATATAATCTACGTTCTGATTATTATTTTAGTTATTGTTTACTTGCTTTATCTTCAATTAGCTTAAGTAAATATGATCTTGCAAGTCAACATTTAGATATTGCTATGAGAAAAGCTAATTATGTGTCAATCTATCTTATTATGATACAGCTCAAAGTTGCATTACAAGAGTATGAACAAGTAATTTATTGGCTAAACAAAATGGACTCAGAGGCTATATCTGATCCATATTGGAAATGTGCAGATTGTAATAAAAAGCTAAAGCAGTGGGGCTATAAGTGTTCAAGTTGCAATAGCTTTAACTGTGTATATTATGTTCAGTAATATAAGTCATTTTAACTGCTTTTAAGTTAAAGTTTCTTATTGCTGTCTTGTTTATCTATTTTACTGCTTTCTTCTAAAAGAATACAGTGTTATTTGTTATATAAAAGATCAAGTGCCGTAATAGAGGTATTATTTGCACGACTTTCTTCATTATGGTTATATTCTTATCATGTCTCTATATAAGGTTCATAATCTAACTTTTCCATAAGCTTTTTACTTTTTTAGACAAAATTATTTTTGTTTTATTAGTATAATTAACTTTTGTATTTTATACGCATTTTTTCTCTGTTTATTTTGATCTTGTTTATATTCTTTCTCTGCTTTTTGATGCGCTTGCTTATATTATAATACTGTTTTCGATATAGTCTTTTCTTTGCATTTTGTAACTCTTCCTCTGCTACTTGATTTATTGTGCTATCTTTTATATCATTAGTATTTTTCGGTTGCTTCCTCTATAATTTTTTTTAAAATGCTGCATTTTTTCTCACACTTCTCCCTTTCATTTAGTGCTTTTTTATTGCATTCACTTTGATAATCTTTATATTGTTTTTATCAAAAATTTTTAATTTCTTACTATTACTGTATACCTTGTGATATAAGTTTACCTTTTCTAAGTATTGCTTCATGCAGTATGTATTTTTTTATACATTCCCTTTACCAAGTTAGACTTGTCAAAAAATTTGTTGAATTGATTCTTTTAAACATAAAATTTCTCTGCATACTAGCTAAATATAGTTAATATTTTTACTTAAATATTATTAAGTGTAATGCTTTAGTAACTTTGTTAGCCTTTTTTTGGTGTGTACCTTGAGGACACTCACTATGGTTAAGGAAACAATGAGAAGACAGGGTAGGGGGGAAGCTTTATAAACTACTCTTATTTTGATAGTTACAATTAAGGGACCTTACTTCATCAATATAATAAAATAAAGTCTTTTTAGTAAGTTCAAAATCTTCTAAAGTATTTCCTTCACATCTTGCTGTGATGCAATTTTGTGTGTTTGATTCTCTAAGAAGCCACCAGCCTTTGTTATCGTTATTGGTTACTTTAATGCCATCAAACTCTGAAAATATGATATTTTGTTGTTTTAGTGTTTTCTTTATTAATTCAATTATTTGAAATTTTTTTTCGTCTTTAACTACAATCTTCACTTCATGAGTGATATATAATTTTGGTAAATCCTCAATCATCTGAAATAGGCTTTGGTTTTTCTTGAGCAGAATGTCAATAGCTTTGATAGCAGAATACATTCCATCATCAAAACCTAGTTCAGAAAAGAAAAAATGTCCGCTTAACTCACCAGCAAACTTTGCTTCTTCCTCTAGCATTTTCTTCTTAATTAGTGAGTGTCCAGTAGCACAAATAATTACTTGTCCTCCTAACTTGCTGACAAAATCGTGTACTTTCATACTCATTTTTATGTTAGCAATAACTTTGCTTTGTGGATATTCTTCTAGTACTTCACGTGCGAAAATCATAAATAAATGATCGTTGAAAACGATATTGCCCCTATTGTCAATTAAGCACACTCTGTCACTATCGCCATCAAGTGCAATGCCAAGATCACATTTATCTTTTTGTACGATATCGATTAATTGAGCGAGGTTTTTTTCTTCTATAGGATCTGGATCATGTAATGGAAATGCTCCGTCTATAGAGTTATTAACTACAATATGCGTATGACCAGATAGGATTGTTTCAATGTGCCTTAAAATTCCACTTACTGGACTATTTCCACAATCCCAGGCCATTTTTAGCTTTTGTGTAGTATTGTTGGTCTTTAATGCACTTTTTAATATGCGAATGTATTCGCCATATATATTTATGTTGATTAAGCTTCCAGTTTTTGTACGATTTTTAATCGGATTGCTTATAACTTCCCTTATTTCTTGATCTGAGTAGGTTTTTTTACTGCTAAAAAATTTAAAGCCATTATACTTACTGGGGTTATGTGAAGCAGTGATCATAATACCAAGATCTGCTTGTATAATTTGTGTTGCAGTGTAGAGCATGGGTAAAGAACATAGTCCAACACGTATAACATTTGCTCCGGATAAAGTCAAACCTCTGATTAGTTCTTTTTCTATACTTGGTGAATCTATCCTGCTGTCATAGCCTATACAAACACTGGATACGGTTTGGCCAAATTTTCTGCCTATTTCATATCCATCATTAATCTGGAGATCTTTGCCTACTATACCTCTAATATCATATTTTCTTATAATAGTATTGTCCATACTGTGCTGCTTAGAATAACTACTATATAATATTGTAGACAGATGCTCAAGTTTCTTCTTTATTCATTTGCATAGTTAGTTAACTTTAAGTATATTTTTAAGAAATATTAAGCAATGCCAAGGGAAAAAAGTCTACTTACGTAGAAGAAGAATCAAAGTATGTTTGTTAGAAACCAAAATTTGGATGTGGATAAGCAGAGGAAAAATAATATTTTGAGTTTCATTGAGTCTTGTAGTAATATTTTAGGATTTCGTTAAAAGTAGGTTCGAAAATGAAAAAAAAAGCTAACGAAGACTATCTCTATTTTAGAGGCTAATATGGAGATTAGATTTGAAGTATGCCTTTAGGAGAAGTTAATCGAGTAACTGTATTCAAGAAAAGTAGTAGTGATGGAAACTATAGTTTCTCTTAACTCTGATTTATGTAAAAAGCCAATTAACTAACAAGATAAAGGTTCTAAAGGGTGATAGTGTAGGTGTGATATTACTACAGCAGTAAGATCTGAGATGGTATAAAGGATAATTGATGAACAGAAATTTGGCGATTCAAGGTTTATGGATCTATTGCCAAAGGAAAAGAAAATAAAATGTTGAGATTAGTTAAACATAATAAAGAAGTTTTTATTAATAGAAAAACTTTGTATTACGCTTTTGCTGATATGGTCTAGAATAGAGGAGATCAGCAGATACTAAGGTAAGTAATGTTGACACGAGATCACCTATGTTACCGTAGTGTCTATATCGAGCAGTAATTTATGTTCTTCTCTTGAAGGAAAACTCGCCCTTTCTTTATGGGGAAAGTCTTTGTTTGGTAGTTAGTGAGTTTAGTGGTGAAGAAACGCATAAGCGGGGAAAGAAATTAGAAGAAGGAACTGGTATCTTAGGAAAAAATACAGAGTTAAAAAACTGTGGTGAGAAAATAGTAGAAGAAGGCTATAAAGAAGCAAGCTTTGGAAGAAAAAGTTAAGAAGCTTAAAAGGCTATAAGTTAAAAAAGGAAGACAAAAAAATTGGCTAAAATGACTAAGGCGTTGGGAGTTAGAGCAAAGAATAAGTGAATTGCAGTAAGAGTTAAAAGATAAAGATAGTGAAATAATAGATTTAAAATCTCAATTAGCAGGTAAAAAAGGTAAAGTTCAATTAACAAATAGAATAAAGGAATAGCTGATGTAATAGGTTAGTTAAATAAGGAGCAATTAAAGGATCAAGAGTTGGCTGAAGTGTAAATCGGCTACGAAGAGAAAAAGAAGGTTTAGGAAATAAATTAACGATCTAATAGAGAGGTAATAAGTTGCTGGTAGGTAAGCTAAACAAGGGAAATACTTAGAAGAGAGTGGGAAAGCTCTTAGTGTTAGCTCAAAAAAAAGGAAAAATATGTTGTTAGCAATTGCAGAAGAGGAATTGGATTTGTTAAAGAGAATCTAGAGTAATTGCGGAATAATATTTATAGTAAGAAGAAGGTCAGGAGAAACAGTGGCTATGTCAATCCTAAACTGAAGTTTTGAGTATAATGGTAAGGTAGAGTAACGAGAGTAGAATACAAGATTAAGGTGTATAAGCGTGAATAAAAGTTCAAGTGAGGGATTGGTAAATTGAGATAGGAGAATAAAAGTTTAACTGGAGATAAATTAACTATATTTGAACAATTAAAATGTAATGTGAAAGTGGTTAATGAATTAAAGAAAAGTTTAAAGTAATTGCGAGAAGAAAGTAAACAACTACTGTAAAGTGTAAGAATTAATCAACTACTTGTAATAGATGAAAAAGAAGTTATAGAAGTAGGAATTTAACCCCGAAATATTATGATTATGAGTTGACCTATTTAAAAGGGACTTTGATTTTTACAGTAGGAAAAAGTGTAGGTAATCATTTGTAATCGAAAAAAAGAAAAGTTACACTGGCCATTTCATTAGCTCAAATAATTTTACTTCTGATGGTACACAAGACTTTTTTGATGAAAAGCAAAATATTACTGGTGTGGAATTAGAACTATTGCTGCAGGAAACAAAGTTGCAGATATAGAATTCACTTTCAGCAATCCAAAAAAATTACGGCGTAAAGTTTTTGATCTAGCTGTCATAATTTTTATCAATCTGACGTTGGTTTAATGTAAGATTCTGCTAATAAATAGTAGGATGTCAGTAAGCCTCAGCTACTTTAGATATAAATTACTTAGGAAATTTGCTAGAAAAGTAAGACCCACTGTGCTGATCCTGACTCTCTAATTCCTTGAACTAGCACTGATAGTCTTTCACTTAGTTTAAGGGCGACTTAGCCATGTGTAAAGGAAAACTTGAAAGGTGTGCAACTACTATAGTCTTATATAATCCACAAAAAAAGACACCTTAAATTTTAAGTTTTTAGTGAAAATTTTACCATTAAATCTTTATACCAGAAGTAGACTTTGTAGTCAAAACACCCTTAACATCAAGACAATGAAGTTGTTAAAATTTGTCAAGTAGTTTTTATAGCTTTTATTTTAAAAACTAACATCAAAGGCTTTAATGATAAAAGAAGGGATTTATAACAGCAAAAGAATGGTAATACATAACAATTTTTAATGTCATTAAAGGGTTTTTTGCTTAAAAATACATTTTATTTCATTTAAAATATATTATTTAGTTTATTTACATTGTAGTGAATAAGTTACTGCATAAGTTTTATAATATCATTTATTATCTTTATCGTGCTTTGATTGATACAATTTATAATGACGGAATGGAGCATGCAGGATACTTGTCATTTTTAATTCTATTATCAATATTTCCTTTTCTTATCGTCTTAATGGCTTTGGCATCAATATTTGCAAATTTCTTAGATCAATATAACATTGGCTGGACATCTATAATTGACAATATGCCGCAAGACATTTTAGCATCTTTAATGCCGCGCATTGAGGAGATAATATCAGGTCCGCCACACAGTTTATTGACTTTGGCAATTGTAGGAGCTATTTGGACTGCTTCATCAACGGTTGAGGGGCTTAGAACAATATTAAATAAAGCTTATAAAGTTCCGGTTTCGCCTCCTTATGTACTAAGGAGAATATTAAGTATATTGCAATTTTTAGCAATTACGTTTATTATAACTCTAACCATAATATTCTCTGCATCAGTGCCAATGCTAGTAGGTTTTTCCTATAATGGACTAAGTTACATAAAATATCTCCTTATTGAATTTGTACTCTTTATAGTAGTCTCTTGGCTATATTTTATATTGCCAAATATAAAACAAAACCTGTCGGATGTATTTCCTGGATCTTGTATAGCTGTTATGCTTTGGACAATCTCTGCTTTGGTTTTTAAGCAGTACTTAAAAGCTTCCTTTGGCCAACTAGATTTGATATACGGGAGTTTAGGTGGTGTGGTAGTGTCATTACTATTTTTTTATGTAGTAAGTTTAATTTTTATATATGGAGCAAAGTTTAATTTTCAGCTAAAATACTTTAATGGGCTTCATTGAGGAGAAATAGATGGGTAAATTAGAAGGTAAAATAGCTTTAATTACTGGAGCTTCAAGTGAAATAGGGTCTGCTGTTGCAAAAAGGTTTATTAAGGAAGGTGCGTATGTAATTTTAGTTTCAAGATCTGTTGATAATCTTAGGCCGTTATATAGTGAAATTGAAAAACTTGAAGAATTTAAAGAAGGCTCTGTGAAGCTAATTCAGCTTGATCTTTTAGATTTTGAAAATGTAAAGATATTAGCAAATATGATGGAGAGCCTGAAGTTATCAGAGTCTGGAGTACTTGATATATTAGTTGCGTGTATTGGAATTTTAGGTAAGTTAAGTCCTGTTCATGACTGCGAACTTGAAGAGCTACAGAATGTAATGAATACAAATTTTATTGCTAATTGGTACTTATTGAAAAACTTAGATCCTGTGCTAAAGAAATCTAGTTCTGGAAGGATAATATTCATGACCTCAGAAGTAACACTTTCTCCATCTTCTTACCCATATTGGATACCTTATGCTGCAAGTAAAGCTGCACTAGAAATCATGGTAAAGATATATGCATCTGAGACAAAACATACAAAACTATGCGTAAATGCTGTGTACCCAGAGGGACCTTTTGACAGCGAAATGTATAAACAAGCCTTTCCTGGAAAGGATATGCCTGAACTAGTGTTATCTGATAAACTAACAGATAAATTTGTGGAATTAGCTTCTGAGGGTTGTGATATATCAGGAAAAATATTGCCATTGAGCAAATCTATTGAATGAGTTATATGAATATCGTTCTTTAGGAAACTATACTAATTTTAAATTACCTATTATTGTTTTCACCTGATTATATAGCTCATAAATTTAATAAAAATTCACATTTATAGGAAAGATTGGTAACATTACTCAAGTAAGGATTGTGTTATATTATGCCAAAATGCACGGATATAGAATCTATATTAGTAATAGGAGCAGGTCCGATAGTTATAGGTCAGGCATGTGAATTTGATTACTCAGGAACTCAAAGTTGTAAAGTATTAAGGAATGAAGGTTATAAAGTTATTCTAGTGAACTCTAATCCTGCAACTATAATGACAGATCCTGAATTTTCTGATGCAACGTATATTGAACCTATACTACCTGAGATCATAGAAAAAATCTTAATTAAGGAAAAGCCGGATGCAATATTACCAACTATGGGTGGGCAAACTGCTTTGAATTGTGCAATGAAGCTTGCAGATGATGGAATATTGGATACATATAACGTAAAGCTTATCGGTGTAAGTAGAAAAGCAGTTAAAAAGGCAGAAGATAGAGAGCTATTTCGTCAGTCTATGGATAAGATAGGGCTGAAGTATCCTAAAAGTATGATTATAAGAGATCAAAGGCAAATAAAGGAAGCTTTAGATTATGTCGGGTTGCCTGCAATTATCCGTTCATCATTTACTCTTGGCGGTGTAGGCAGTGGTATAGCATATAATAAGGAAGAGTTTTTCAACATTGCAGAAAACTCCTTGAAAGTTTCACCAATAAATGGAGTTCAGATAGATGAATCCATTATTGGTTGGAAAGAGTACGAAATGGAAGTTATTCGTGATTGTAAAGATAACTGTATAGTGGTCTGTTCAATAGAGAATGTTGATCCTATGGGAGTTCATACAGGTGATAGCATTACTGTTGCTCCTGCTTTAACTCTACGCGATGCGGAGTATCAACAAATGAGAAATGCGTCTATAGCAGTACTTAGAGAGATTGATGTTAGTGCTGGTGGTGCAAATGTTCAATTTGCAGTTAATCCTAAAGAAGATGGGAGCCTTGTTGTGATTGAAATGAATCCAAGGGTTTCTCGCTCTTCTGCGCTTGCCTCAAAAGCAACAGGCTATCCAATAGCAAAAGTTGCAACTAAGCTTGCTATTGGGTATTCGCTTGATGAAATACGCAATGACTGTGCACCAACTATACCTGCTGCATTTGAACCGGTGGTTGATTATATTGTCACTAAAATTCCTCGTTTTGAGTTTGAAAAATTTAAGGGAACAGATTGTGAATTATCAACTTCTATGAAATCAGTGGGAGAAGTAATGTCCATAGGACGTACTTTTAATGAATCAATACAGAAAGCTTTCCGTTCACTTGAAACTGGTCTTACAGGACTTGATGAAGTGTTTTCTAATGGCACAGATGTTAATCATATAAAATCTCAATTAGCAAAATTACTACCAAACAGATTACTGGCTGCTGCTGATGCGATGCGTCATGGAATGAGTATAGAAGAAATAAATTCGATTACAAGGTATGATCCATGGTTTTTACAGAATATACAGCAAATTATTTTAGCTGAACAGAAAATTAAGGAAACCGGTTTGCCTGAAGCTGCACACGAGATATTAGAACTAAAAAAGATGGGATTTTCGGATGCAAGGTTGGCAAGTTTAAGCAATAAATCTACTTCTGTCATTGATGTAGCTGACACTGAGATCCAAATGCAGATTTCGGCTTCAAGTGCTAGAACTATGCCAGATCGGATAGAGCAGATTGAAGCAATAAGAAAAAAGTTTAGCATCAAACCTGTTTATAAACGCGTAGATACTTGTGCAGCTGAATTTGAGTCTAGTACTGCTTATATGTATGGGTGTTATGAAGGAGAGGTTATGAATAAGGCAGAATGCGAAGCAAATGTTTCCGACCGAAAGAAGGTTGTCATTTTAGGTAGTGGACCAAACCGTATTGGTCAAGGTATTGAGTTCGATTATGCATGTGTGCATGCAGTTTCCGCTGCTAAAGAAATGGGATATGAAACAATAATGATTAATTGTAACCCTGAAACTGTTTCAACTGATTATGATACTGCTGATCGTTTATATTTTGCTTCATTAACTGAAGAGGATGTACTTGAGGTGCTAAGTAAAGAGCAGGAAAACGGCACACTGGTTGGTGTTATAGTCCAAATAGGTGGTCAGACGCCTTTAAAATTAGCCAAAACGTTAAATGAAAGGGGTTTTAATATCTTAGGTACATCTTTTGATTCTATAGACCTTGCTGAAGATCGTATGAGATTTAGGAACCTTATTTTGCAACTTAATTTAAAACAACCTGAAAGTTCTATCTGTTCTTCGGTGGAAGAAGCATTAGCTAATGCAGAGAAAATTGGGTTCCCATTAGTGGTTAGGCCATCCTATGTTTTGGGTGGTCAATCTATGTCAATCAAACATGATATTGATAGCTTTAAGGAATATGTTCTTAGTCAAACTAAAATTTTTGGACATGGCTCGTTGTTGCTTGATAAATTTTTGGTAAATGCAGTTGAAATTGATGTTGATGCTATATGTGATGGGGAAAGAGTTTTCGTTGCAGGGGTTATGGAACATATTGAGGAGGCTGGAATTCATTCCGGTGATTCAACTTGTTCGATACCAGCAAATACATTAAGTGATAAAATTGTGAAGGAAATTAAGCTGCAAACTAAAAGAATAGCTCTTGAATTAAAAGTTAAAGGTCTGATAAATATTCAATTTGCCATTCAAGAAAGTGACATATATATACTTGAAGTGAACTTAAGGGCTAGTCGCACAGTTCCTTTTATTTCTAAGGCAATCAATATTCCTATCGCGAAGCTTGCTGCTCAAGTTATTTTAGGTAAAAAGTTAGACCAAGAAAAAAAATCTATTGATCACTTTGCAGTTAAAGCTGCTGTTTTTCCGTTTTCTCGTTTTTTAGGAGTTGATGCCCTACTTGGTCCTGAGATGAAGTCAACAGGAGAAGTGATGGGAATTGACTCATCCTTCGAAGCTGCGCTTGCGAAAGCGTACATGGCTGCAGGATATAAGTTACCAACGGAAGGAAAAGCTCTAATTTCAGTGAAGGATGATGATAAAGAGTATATATTGTCAGTTGCACAAATGTTGGAAGAGCTGGGTTTCGAAATATATGCTACTAAAGGTACAGCTTTGTACCTGAATAATAATGGTATAGCTGCAGAAGCTGTGAATAAGGTGAGAGAAGGCAGACCTCATATAGTTGATATGCTTAAAGATGGAAAAATAAATCTGGTAATTAATACTTCAAAAGGTGTAAAATCAGTTTCAGATAGCAAAGATGTTCGCACAACTGCTATTTCGCAAAACATCGCTTATAGCACTACAGCTTCTGGGGGCAGAGCACTAGTGCTTGCAATCCAATATTTAAAGAATAGCAAGCTGGAAGTGAAGTCATTACAACAGATACAGAATATTTAAATGCTAAAAATGAAATAATTTTGTATACATAGTTTTAATATTTTTGGAGTAGAATTTTCTTTACTTGTACTGATGAAGTTAAAATTTGTTGGCATTATATTACGATGCATTTACTATAAAGTTATATATCTAAATTGGAGAAGAAAAAGCTAATAGAGTAAGCTTAAGCTCTGTAGGAAACTTATATGCGGGAGTGATGAGACTTGAACCCATGACCTCATGCGTGACAGGCATGCGCTCTAACCAACTGAGCTACACCCCCCATTTCCTTTTGAAACTTTACTTTTAAGGTTAATAAATATGCTTCATTTTGTCAATATTTTTTTATTTGCATTTTAATCTTCTTTATATTACCATGAAAGTAATTTAATTTCACATATGGCTCATACAAATAGTCTTGTTACGGTTGTGCCATGTAAAGATGAACTATTTTGAGGGATTGGAATGGTAAATTTGCCTGAAGTTACTGTGCGTGATTTAGCTGGATCTGGTGTGCATTTTGGTCATAAAATTAGTCGATGGAATGCAAAAATGGCTCCGTATATATATGGAGTGCATCAAGAAAATCGTATACATATAATTGATTTAAGAAAAACACTACCACTGTTACAGGTAGCAATGAGAGCTTTATATGATGTTGCATTTCAAGGTGGCCGCATTTTATTTGTCGGTACGAAATTTCAGGCTTTAGATATTATTGCAAGTGAAGCAATTCGTTGTGGTCAATATTATGTAAATTATCGTTGGCTAGGTGGTATGCTTACTAACTGGGGAACTGTTTCTTCTTCGATAAAAACTCTAATTCAGTGTGAGAAAATTTTAAATGATGAGAATAGCGTTTTAACGAAGAAAGAATTAGGGAATGTTGAAAAGAAAAGGCAAAAACTTGATAAAGCATTAGGTGGCATTAGGGAAATGGGAGCAATTCCAGATATTTTATTTATTATTGATACTAATAAAGAGCACATTGCAGTCAAAGAGGCTAAAAAATTAAGGATTCCAATAGTTGCAGTGCTTGATACTAACTCTAATCCGGATGATATTACTTATCCTATACCAGGGAATGATGACTCAAGAAAATCAGTAGAACTTTATTGTAGGTTAGCTGCTGACTGTATATTAGCTGGGATAGAATCTAGTTTGGCAAAGTCTGGAGTTAAGGTTGGTGATGTAAAGGGTAGTGAGTTTATTCAGGAGAAGGGAAATAATGTTGTGCAAGCTAAAAAGAGGTATAGTAAGGTTCATAAAGGAGATGGAAAGGAGCTAGTGATAGATGAAAATGAATCAAGATAGTATAAGAGAACTGCGCGGTAGAACAGGGCTTAGTTTAAGTGACTGTAAAAAAGCATTAGAAGAGTGTGATGGTAGTATTAAAAAAGCCATTGATAGATTACGTACAATAGGACTTACTAAAGCTGATAAAAAGATTGACAGGGTAACTTTAGATGGGCTGGTTGCTATGTATTTAAATAAAAACCGTGGTGTATTGATAGAACTCAATTGTGAAACTGATTTTGTTGCGAGAAATGAAAAGTTTATAGAGTTGATTTCAAACTTAGTATCAATTGCTTATCAAAACCGTTGTACTAGCGTTGGCGATTTAAAAAGTGCTGAGTATGAAGGTATTGGTACAGTGCAAGAAGCTATTATAAATAATACGTCTGTTTTTGGTGAAAAGGTAGAGCTAAGCAAGCTTTGTTACCTGGAAATTAAGGATGGGGTTATTGCTGGCTACGTGCATGGTGATAGTGATATACCTAACTTAGGTAAAACTGGGGCTTTGGTTGCATTGCAGTCATTAGGTGATCAGTTAAAGCTACAGGAAATTGGAAAGCAAATAGCAATGCACATAGTTGCTATGAAGCCTGAAGCTCTTTCTATAGATGATTTAGGTTATACAAAATTGAATAATGAACGTTCTATAGTTGAAGAACAAGTAAATAGCTTAAATAAGCCTGAAGAAGTAACAAAGAGAATAGTAGATGGTCGAATGGTCAAGTATTATGAAGAAGTTATTTTGCTGGAGCAGAAATTTATCAAAGATAATAGGATAAAAATTTCTGATTTTATAAAGTTGAGTGAATTGAGTGTGAATTCTTCTATTAAATTGTCTGATTATAAGTTATTCATTTTAGGTAATAAAAATTAGTAGTTAGAAATGACTGCTGCAACAGATGAAAAAAGTAAGCTAAAGTACTTTAGGGTATTATTGAAAATTTCTGGTGAAGCTTTAATGGGATCACGACCTTTTGGTCACGACATAAAAGTTATAGATCAATTGTGCAAAGGTATAGCTGATGTTTATAAGCTTGGAGTTCAAGTATGTATTGTAGTTGGTGGTGGTAATATCTTCCGTGGTGCGTCATCTGCATCTTTAAGTAGTTGTGAAAGAGCAAGCAGTGATTATATTGGAATGCTTGCAACTATAATCAATGCTCTAACTTTACAAAACTTTTTAGAAAAAAATTTAGTAAATTCTAGAGTGTTGTCTGCAATACCTATGACCACTATATGTGAGCCTTATATAAGGGAAAAAGCTATTCGTCATTTAGAAAAAGGTAGAGTAGTAATCTTTGCAGCTGGTACTGGTAATCCATTTTTTACTACAGATACAGCTGCAGCTCTACGTGCTATTGAAATGAATTGTGATGTTATCCTGAAAGGCACCCAAGTAAATGGTGTATACTCTGCTGATCCTGAGGAAAATGAAGATGCCATAATGTATGATAGGCTTTCTTATATGGATTTATTAGCGCGTGATTTAAAAATTATGGATGCATCAGCCGTCTCTCTTGCGCGTGAAAATTCTATTCCAATTATAGTTTTTTCTTTGAAAGGGGAAAAAATAGTTAATATTATTAAGGGTCTTGGTACTTATACTATAGTTTTATCAGGTTGTAAACGATAGGTAATTTATGTTGAACGAGGTAAAAACTAAAACAAAAGAAAAGATGCTAAAGACTATTCAGTCTTTTCATAATGATATTAAAGGTATACGTACTGGCAGAGCTAACGCATCATTACTAGATGGCATAGTTGTAAACATCTATAGTGGGCATCAAAAACTAAGTCAGGTTGCAGGTATCTCAGTTGCAGATAATAAAACTTTGTCAATTAAAATTTGGGATATTAGTATTATAGGTGAAGTAAAAAATGCTATATTAAGTGCTAATCTAAACTTAAACCCTGTTGTTGAAGGTAATGCTATACGTGTAACTCTTCCAGATCTAACGCAAGAAACTCGTGAAAGATTAGTAAAATTATTGGACCAGTTTGCTGAAAATGCGCGGGTTGCTATTAGAAATATACGTAGAGATGCTATGGAAGAAATAGAGAAAATGCAGGAGAGTAAAGAAATCTCAGAGGATGATTTTCATGGTGCTAAAAAGCAAATACAAAATATTACTGATGATAATATCGAAAAGATTGATGATGAATTGTCTATTAAAGAAAAGGAGATATTGCATTGCTAAGTTGATATGAAAGAAGCCTTCGATAGTGAGGAAAAACAAATTACTTTAAAAGGTGTTATACGGGTAGCTGATGCGCGACTGTGTAAGTGTTGTGGTTTAAGAATAGTTTCTGCCAAGAAGGATGTCATCTCAGTTTTCCGATACTTGGATTCAGCTTTTAGTAACTTTATTAAGAAAGTTATATTTTGTAACATAAGACCAGCTGCTTTTATGCTCATCAACTTGATGTGCTTATTGTTTACAATCAAGGTTTCTGGATCTCAGTATCGGAATATTGAGATGATGCTTTCCAGGTACCTGCTGAAATCAAAAGAATTTTCACTTAAGTCAAAACCTGGTTAAATTTGAATGTTAAATTTAGAGTCTCTACCAAAACATTTAGCGATCATAATGGATGGTAATAGTAGATGGGCAAACAAGCAGGGGAAAATAAAAATTGATGGTTATAGAAAAGGTAGTGAGGTTGCATACGATATTGCTAAGTATTGTATAACTTTAACCATACCATGTTTAACTTTATATGCATTTTCTATGGAAAATTGGCTCAGGCCTAAAGAAGAAATTGATTGCATATTTGATTTACTTTACTTTGCTTTGACAGATAAAGATAAAGTTAATTTTATTTGTAACTATAATATTAAATTGAATTTTGTTGGAAATTTAAATTTGTTACCTCAAAAAGTATTTGATCAAATAAAAAAAGTGGAAGAAATGACTCGTAAGAATGATAGCTTATTACTTACTGTAGCGGTTAGCTATGGAGCAAAACAAGAAATTATACATGCTATAAGTAACATTATAAAAGAAAATATTGATTCTGTGTCAGAGGACAGATTTGAAAAATTTTTGTATACTAAAGATTTGCCAAAGTTAGACTTATTAATTCGCACTGGTGGTGAAAAAAGGTTAAGTAACTTTTTATTATGGCAAGCAGCTTACGCTGAATTATATTTTTGTGATACTTTGTGGCCTGATTTTTCTTGTCAAGATTTGAGCAGAGCATTAGAAGACTATGCAAAAAGAGAGAAAAGATATGGTAGATAACAACTTTATAATTAGAGTACTGTCTTCAATAATAATATTGCTTATATTCTTTTTTGCTATATATTTCAATGATTTATCATTTTACCTACTGGTTCTTTCGATAGCAGTTCTATCTTCTTTTGAATGGTATAATCTAACTCAGGGGAACAGGATCTTATATGTTTTCGCGTTGTTATTGATTGCACTACCGAATGCTTCGTTGATATACCTATATAATCTACCACAAGGGAAATACACATTAGTATGGCTCATCTTAACAATTTGGAATATTGATATTACTGCGTATCTGTTTGGCAAGAATTTTGGTGGAGCTAGAATTTGCTCAATTGTTAGTCCTGGAAAAACTTGGTCAGGATTTTTTGGTGCAACCTTAGCTGGAATGATATGCGCGATTCTTGGATCAGTATTTTTAGGTCTATTTTCAATCTTTTATTCTCCAATAATCGGACTTATAGTTGCTATTCTAGCACAACTTGGCGATTTCACTGAATCTCTTATTAAAAGAGCTTATAATGTTAAAGATAGTGGAAGTATGATACCTGGCCATGGAGGGATACTTGATCGTATGGACAGCTTCATTTTTACTGCTCCTCTTATTGCTATCTGTATAAATTAGCTAACTTTGAAAAGTGGAATGCTGTTAAAGTTCACCCATGGATTTTTCTCCTTTTATTGGCTGCTTCCATAATAGATTTATCAGCGGGTTTAGGTTCTTTAGATTTAAATTCTTCATCCATTAGCTTATTACAATAAGGACAAAATGTTTTTCCTTTTTCTTTATATAAATATATTAGCGGATGACCAGAACCATTATCGTTCTCATCGCCGCGGCAACAAACTATTATTACACTATTATTCCTTACTTCTGTCATGTTGCTCCTTTGGTTTATAATATTTTATGTATTAAATATATATATATATATATATATATATATTTGGGAGTGGAAAATAAATACTATTCTTCACTTCTTGCTTTATTCATGTTGAAGTTAATCAACTCTTTTGAACTCTTTCTAGAGCAAATTTGCTAACACTTTCTCCTAATCCTGCTATTTTTCTTACAAAACTTGATGAGATAAATTGAGTGTCTTTAGAGCAGGAGGAAATATAGTCTCAATTTTATGGGAAGTTTATAATTTACCATGCTTGTATGTAGCTTTGCGTTAAAAGTAGTGTATGTGTACTTATTAGTGTTTTCTATAATGTTAATTAATAATTTACTAACTAGTTTATATTCCCTTTTTATTATGCCAATATGCCCAAAGGTTATAGGGTCAAGTATGCTAGGATAAATTTCTATTTTATTGTCAGTGTCCACTTTTTATTTTTATAAAAATTGCTTTAAAAACTTTTAATAGACATGATAACATTTTTTATTTAAGAATGAAAGCACATGATGGCCTGATAGCTCAGTTGGTAGAGCAAAGGACTGAAAATCCTTGTGTCGCTGGTTCAATTCCTGCTCAGGCCACTTTCTCCTTCTTACCAAATTTACTTTTTTGTTGCAAAATGTTTTATTATTGTATTATAATACTTATATGAGTATAGGTATTAGGTAGGTTATAACGTGTAAGTATTATAACAAGGTATTTAGTATCTTATTAAGTGTAATTCTGTTGTTCAATAGCATTGCTTATGCAAGTGCTAGTGGAAGTTTACATCTAATAAATGGTAGTATAGTTGTTGGTTTATTGAAAACAGAGGAAAAAACATATCCGTGTGAGGTTAATTTATCTCGAAATATCTATGAAATGTTTAATAATTGGAAAGTTAGGGCTGTTTTGATTGATTGTGATAAGATAATTAGCCTTAAAAAAATCCAGACAGAGTCACTTAATTTTACGGAACAGGATGAAATATTAGCAAGAAAACTGATATTAGAGAGAGTAAAAGTTGAAGTTGCAAAATTCATTGAAGAGCACGAAATAAATAGGATATTTATTCTAGGAAATTATTGTAATTTGTACTTAGAACAATTTTCTCTTGCTTCATGCCACCAACTTGTTACTGAAGCAATTGTGGAAATAGTGAATAATAATCCTGCAATTCACTTACTTAGTATATGTGGTGGTTTGCAATGCATTATGAATACAAAAGGGATTGAAGTAGTAAATGTGGCAAATCTTGTGAGCGATGAAGAGAAGCAAAGGTTTCATTTAAGATCAACACCTAATCTACAGCAGCAAGAAAATGTACCTCTTCAGCAGATAAAGATAATTCCAAATAGCCACTTAGCAAAAGTGGTAGCTAAATTTTTACCACCTAATGAGAATGGCTGGTTTTTAACATATTTTCCGGATGCTCATTCAGGGGAAGTGAGTAATACGTCAGAAAATAGAAAGAAGTTGGAGTCACTTGGTTATAAAGTTGCAGCATTTTCCAATAATGGAGTAATAGAGGCTATTGAAGATAAGTATGGTAATATTTGCTTTCGAAGCCATCTGGAAGCACTTACTGTAAAATTGGATAAAAGCCTCTATTTATTAGATCACAAGGCGCGTTATGTTTCAACGTTAGTTGCTATGGCGATTATAAATGATTTTCTTTATCGAATTTAATAGAAAACTTTCTGAGATCGATATCATCATACAGTATGTGATGCTAGAATCTACTCCTTATTATGCAGCTACTTGGTTAAAAGTGAATTCTTTGGGTCCTAGTATCAAGTGCTTTGAGGTAACAGAAAAAAAAGAGCTGCTTGGATGACTTTCTTATGATAAACAATGTTTTATAATCGTAGGTGAAGTTGTAGATAATAAAGTGAAACTATAAATTCAACAAAAAAATTGCTTAGCATATTTTTGTAGCTCCATTGTAATTAACAGTAATAATGTTTTAGAATCAGAATTTGTTTTTGCTTGCAAGTTTTTTTTGTTGAACGATAAAACTATGTAAAAAATGTAGTGTGTCCCTTCTTCAATGAATGCAGGTGTATATATATTTCTATTGTATTTATATTATGTTTTTCTATCTCTTAGAGGTTCTATTAGCTATGACTAACTTTTGTGTAGCTTATTAAATTGTATAGTCTATTGTCAGTATAGCATAGTATATATTATTGGCATTATAGATTAAAAAAATTTTTATAGTGGCTATACATATATACAAATATTTGTTTTGCTAAGATAATGCGTACAAAAACGACGCCATGAAAGTAACTGACGCTATGTACAAAAACGACGCCATGAAAGTAACTGACGCTATATATAGCTTTTTTTGAACTTCAGTGTCAACTACTTAGATAGCAAAAAGCAATGTGCTGGGGTGAAAGATGCTCTATCATGGAGTTTACTATATGGGTTAACTTTCAGTCCAACAGTTTAAAAAAAATCTATTAAAAGAGAGGATTGTTATGTCTATAATGATTTTATCATTAATTTTAGGCTAAATTGGCAGCATTTTTAGTCTAGTTAGGTTATCGGTTTAGAGTCTGGACTCTTTTTTTGGTGAACAGCTCAGTAATGCAATATTTGTAGTCTTGATGCCGAACAAAAGGTAATGTATAGACAAGGCTAAAAAATCTGTAAGCTTGAACCTTAATCTGCGGTAGGACAGTTTCAATTATCTATGGAACTATTCATGTTGTAGAGGAAATATTATTTAAATTCAACTAATGGAAAAAGAGGAGATGACCGACTGAAATGATATGGGTATCGTGTATAACTACTATGTAACGCTTGCAATTACAAGTTGCAAAAGAGAAGTAAAAGAATTAAATAAGTACTGAGCAGGTACAAAGTTGTTGAGTTTTGATGAAATAGAGTATGTTTTTACAGCAGTGCAGAAGGTCAGAATCCTGATCCATTTCGCAATTGAAGGAATATCTTGTATAGATATCAAGAGTTTTCCTTTGAAAGACTATGGTAACTATGTTCAGATATTTATTTTTAAAGTGTAAACTGTATTATGGCTAAGTGAATTTTCAGTAATGAAAAACATTAGGAATATCACAATATCATATTCAGAAAAGTTTATGTATGATACAAAATATAAAAGAAAGTTGTGTAAGAAAGGGTAAAGTAGCAACCAGTGTACCTAAATATGGACTAGCGTAAAAAGGGTGGATTATGAAGTTACCTAAAAAAGCATTGCGCTTTTTTTTAGATTAACTAAAAGAAGGTTTATTAAACCTTAAGTAAGTGGGTGTCAATAATGGTTAGTTAGTTTGTATAAGCGATTTGAATATCAAAGATTGTAAAGTATACTCTGTAGTTGAGTTTAAGGGTAATTCTATAGTGGTGCCTGTGATGATAAGTGGGGTAATTAAAGATAGTACTCAGCTAATTTCAAAAGATAGTGGCAAATCAACAATGTGGTGTTGAGTAAGGACATTTGTTTCTCACTTACTGATGGTTTCAAACCTTCTTTTTGTTTTTTTATTCTGCGAAGGTGTAGTTAATAGCTTGATAATGAAGTTAGATATAATTACTTCTATGATTATTTAAAGAGCGAACTAAGAGAGTAAAGTATAATGACAACAAATATGCAATAAGAAAATATGGAGAAATAGTAAAGTGAAGCTCACATAAATCCTGGTAGTAGTAAAACAAAGTGAAACCAAAAATGAAAAAATATGGGTTACTAAATATTGATTTCCTAATTCAAATGAAGAGTGATCTTTCTTTTACATAAAACTGCAATTGAAGGGATGATAAAAAAGTGGTAGAATTCAGAAATAGTGGGAAAAATGTTTTCTTGGTATGGAATACAAGGTTATTTTCTTGTTTCTCTAATTTATCTGATGTGTGTGCTGACTTACTATAACTGAAGGCGTGGTGTTTGATTTCAGGAAAAAGTTTCGCAGCTAATATTTCTTTCAGAGTTCTATCTAATCTACTGTAAAATGCTGATTTTAAAAAGTAATTATTTTGATGTAAGTGAGACGTTAAAGGGCGTTATTTAAATATGGCATAAACAATTAACAATCCGTAAATTCAATGATTAAGATGTTGTAAAGTCACTTTTTTTGATGTAGCTGAGCAGAACTCTAAGTTTGAAGTAGTCTAAAAGAACAGAGGAGCTGTTGTACAACATAAAATATCAGTTGATAAAAAGTTGTTTTTAATCACAGTTTAAGGCTGATATAACTTATTAATGTTAGAATTGGGTAGACTTGAACAATCAGTCAACGTTGTCTATTTTACCCGTAATTTTGACTGTCTAGTTGATATTAAGTATTTCTGACTACCAAATCAAAATGTTGTCATAATAGTTGAAATCCTGCACTTATGAAGGAAGGGCGCAAAAACATGGCCAAAGTTTTACTTTATTTTTTTTGTGCAGGGGAGAAATGTATGCAATTTAAAGCTGCCAATAAAACATGCGTGGCTTTCACCGTGAGGTGAAATAACAGTTTTAGATAATAGGGAAAGTATACTATAAAAAAGAATTGTAAAAACAAAATTTAAAGACATGTATATTTAGGTAAGTAGTGTTAGTTATGACCGTTCCATATACATAAACTCTTCTTTCCTTAATAAGATTATTTATTCTTTTAAAATACCTTTTTTTTTGCATCAGAAAACCATAATGTAGAAACGATAGATTTATGGTATATTATACTAAAGGTAATACTGCAAGCTTTACTTTAGTTAGTAAGGGAGAAAATTGAAAAGAAGCGATACTTTTTATTTTTTATAACAGTAATAAGAATTATAAACCTATCGCAGGTACAAATGAACAGTCTACTTGTGATATGTAATGGAGTATATTAATAAAAGAATTACAGTTGAATTTTGGTAAGCTGTCTGTTATACATTCATGCTGATTGAAAAAGAAGTAATAAAAATTCAAAGCGCCAAGCTTATAGATAAAAATGAGTTAAGCTTAGCAATTTAATTCGGTGGTAATAAGGCACTAAAGAATGTAACTGTACCGCCGGTGAAAATTTTACTCTACTTGATGCTTCAATAATATCTTTTTAAGCGCAACCAGAAAAATGGCTTGTTTTTAAAACGGCAACCTATACCTATGATGACTTATTGGGTAATATAGAGACGGAAGCCTTAATCTTAGGGCTTAGAATAAATAATTCAAGTGAAATATTAAAATTCGCCATTTGACAAAAGGATCAATAATTTGAGCCGTAACGTTTATAGAGATACTGACCATAAGAAGAGCTGCTGTTTTCATCTATTAAACGTTTTTTCTTTGCTCATATGCTAGTAGCTCTTCTCTCGGCAAATTAATAAACTTACTTACCTCTTCATGAGCTTGTTTTATTATTAGGTTATTACTTGTTATTTATCTAAGTTCTTTTCTTTTAATTTCTGCTGTATATTAAAGAAATGATACCACTTTTCTATTATACTCCTCAGTTATTCTTCTTTTGTTTTTATAAATTTTTGCAGCTCAATAGATATGAAATAAAGGTTCTTTAAGTCGTGTTCACTAGTGTTCTCATTCTGAATAATATAAATATAATTTGATTTGTGATTAGCCTTATCTGGAAAAATGCTTCAGTTAGCAACAGATATAAAGGTGAATTTCTTGAGGTTATGATAATTATTGTTTCCTTGATCTACTTTTAACTTGAGTAAATTTTAGCTACGTGACATTGAGTATGCTTTCAAGATCTTTAGCTTATTGAACAACTAACTATGTTCTTCTGTATCTAGAGCTTAGAAAAGCTTTATAAGAAATATCAACAGTAACCCCGCTTTTTAACGTCAATCTCAAAATATAAATAAGTAGCTAAAAACATCAAGAAACTTCAGAAGATCTGTAAAAAGTCTTTAAAATGACATTGAATTATATATTCTCATTGAGAATCATTTAATGATTTGTTATTTATACTTTACTGACGTTATTACAAGAAACTCTGTTGCTAAGTTTTGCAAAATTTATTACCCTATGATTTCAAGTCCAGACGAGCTTATTGAAATCATGTATATAGTATATTTGTGAGTAAAGGACCAATGAGAGAAAAGTTGATATATTACTTTAGCCAAATTAAGTGTGAAGGTAATGCAGAAATGAAAAATCTGCTAGGAGGAAAAGGTGCAAATTTGGCAGAAATGTGTAAAATTGGTGTTCCCGTTCCACCTGGTTTCACAATCTCCACCTCTGCCTGTAAGCAGGGACTATCTGACAATTTGTGTAATGAAATCAAAAGATACATGGTGATGCTCGAAAGTGACGTTGGGTGTAAATTTGGAGGCTCGGATAATCCTTTATTAGTTTCTATACGCTCTGGTAGCGTAAATTCAATGCCGGGTATGCTTGATACAATTTTGAATGTTGGTCTGAATGATGTAACTGTTGTTGGACTTGCAAAAAAAAGTGGAGAACGCTTTGCCTATGATAGCTACTGTCGTTTCATCATAATGTACTCGAGTGTTGTACTGAAGCTTGACTATCACTTGTTTCAGAGTGTTATTGATAATGAAAAACAAAAGAGAGGAGTGAAAAATTTAGCTGACTTTAGTATTAGTATTTTAAAGAAGATTATTACTCATTTTATGAAAATAGTATATGAAAAAACTGAAAAACATTTTCCGCAGAGTGTTGAAGAACAGTTGTTCAGCTCGGTGAATGCAGTATTTTTTTCTTGGCAGAATGATAGAGCTGTTTCCTATAGAAAGATAAATAATATTCCTGAAGCCTTTGGAACTGCAGTGAACGTACAAGCAATGGTTTTTGGTAATTTAAATAATAATTCTGCGACTGGTGTGGTATTTACGCGTGATCCTTCAACTGGAGTAAAGAAATTTTTTGGTGAATTTTTGGTCAATGCTCAAGGTGAAGATGTGGTTTCAGGTATTTACACTCCTATGTCGATTAATGGGGAGCAAGAAAATACCATGGAAAAATTGATGCCAAGCGTGTATCGAGAATTGTGCGATGTATGTGAAAAACTTGAAGCACACTATAAAGACATGCAGGACGTTGAATTTACTGTTCAGGATGGTAAGTTATGGATTTTGCAAACTAGATCTGGTAAACGCACGGCTGAGGCTACCGTTCGTATAATAGTTGATATGGTAAGCGAAGGAGTGATTACAAAAGGAGAAGGGATATTAAGAATTAATCCAAAGATTTTTGATAGTTTATTGCATCCGGTTCTTGATATTAAAAGTGATCAAAAAATAATAGGAAAAGGACTGCCGGCTTCTCCTGGTGTTGCTTCTGGGTATGTGGTATTTAGTGCAAATGATGCAGAGAAAGCTGTAGAGCAGGGTAAAAAAGTAGTTTTGGTGAGGCCAGAGACGAGTTCTGAAGATATTAATGGAATGAATGCTGCAAGCGGTATAATAACAGCACGAGGAGGAATGACTTCACATGCCGCTGTTGTTACAAGAGGAATGGGTAAGCCGTGCATTTGTAGTGTAAACGGACTTTATCTAGATAAAGGAGGGAATTTCTTTTCTGTAGGGAATATAAAAGTAAAAAAAGGTGAACCAATTACCATCAATGGAGGGACAGGTGAGGTAATGCTTGGCATTCTTCCTACAATTTTACCTAGATTATCACAGGAATTTAAAACAATAATTAACTGGGTAGATGGAATCAAAACGATTAAAATAAGAGCAAATGCTGATACCCCAAAAGATGCAAGGATTGCTAAAGAATTTGGCGCAGAAGGTATAGGTTTGTGTCGCACAGAACATATGTTTTTTGTTCATGATAGAATTGAGTTTATTCAAAAGTTAATAATAGCTGACGATAAAAATGAAAGAGCAAGTGCATTAAGTAAATTAGAAGAAATGCAAAAATCTGATTTTAAAGAAATATTTTCTATTATGGAGGGTAGAGAGATTACTATACGTTTGCTTGATCCACCTCTGCATGAGTTTTTGCCTAATGATCACTCTATTATAGAAGGGATTGCTAAGTCACTGAATAAGCCCGTTGAGTTAGTAAAAAATAAAATAACACAGTTATCAGAAAAAAATCCAATGCTTGGCCACAGAGGTTGTAGGCTCGCCATTTCTTATCCTGAAATATATAGCATGCAAATTAGGGCGATACTCAATGCTGCAAATGAGTTAAAAGAAGAGAAAAAGGTAGAAGTTATGCCTGAAATTATGATCCCTTTTGTCATGGATGAGAGAGAGTTGATTCTGATATGTGAGTTGATAAAAAAAGAATCTTCTGTCATCTTGGATGAAATCCAAGCACAGATTCCGATGTCATACACTGAAATGGCACCAGGTAAGGCTTATTCAATTGGAACGATGATAGAGCTGCCACGAGCAGCACTGATTGCTGATAAATTAGCACAACACGCGGAATTTCTTAGTTTTGGCACTAATGATTTAACACAAACAACCATGGGACTTTCAAGAGATGATTCAGTAAACTTTCTTGATTCTTACAGGGAAAATAATATATTTGGAAACGATCCATTTGAAGTACTAGATATTGAAGGGGTAGGCGAGTTAATCAAAATAGCTGCCGAGAAGAGCAAAAAAATGCGAAAAAAGATAAAACTTGGTGTATGTGGAGAGCACGGTGCAGATCCACAATCTATAGAATTTTTCATCAAATCAGGTGTGGATTACGTTTCATGTTCACCTTATAGAGTACCAATCGCAAAATTGGTGGCAGCGCAGTTTAGTGTTAAATCCAAATGTATTAGGTAAATTAAATTTCAGTATCACGTGCTGAAATGACACTTTTTCTAATCTTTCAAATCGCAAAGTTTATATGGTTTTCTAAATTTGTATGTTCGATCTTATTTTTCTCTCATTTCTCTATAACTTGGCAATGTGTGATTTTTTGCATGTAATCTAATAGCTATTAAGATAAAACAGTAACAATGTCGTAACCAACTGTATCAAAAGTAACAGATAGAATTATTACAGTAGCAATGAATAATACTGTAATGTAACAACTTCAATAGTATCCTTTGCTAATGAGATGTAAAAACTCTCTTTGCTTTTTTGTACTTAGTTTCTTATGTATTTGGTAAAGAGGATTGAGTTTCTATAAGCTATCAGCTTTATTGCTACTTAATATGGCAGTTAAAAGCTATATCTGTTTTTTTTGTTAGTGTAGAAGGCATTGGTTTATTACTAACATTTTCTTTATCATTGTTAGATCTTGTTTCATTTTTTTTATGCTTGGCACAGTAATAACTTGATTAATTTCTTGTTTCCTGTATTGATTTGCATAATGCAATTTTCTTTTGATCATTCTGTATTATAGAATTGTTGTTATTGCTATAGAATTACTTCTAATTGTTAATATAATCTATATAATTCTTTTCTGGGGTTTAACTTTGATTGATGTGCATTAATATTTTGCAGTAGCATAACTTAGAATATCAATATTACTATTATCAGTATAAGAAATAACAGAGCCTAATATAGATTTGCTCTCCTCAGTTTTGATAATGTATATAATATTTTTCTCTTGATCGATTATTGCATTAATAATGGTTATTCCTCTTTAAGAGAAGCTTTATAGCATCTAATTTTTCATCTTTGATTGTGTCTGTACTCTAATAATGCGCTTTCCAGCTCAGTACTTTACTTATGTTTGCTCTGAAAGCTAATTTTTTCCTATTATCGGCTTTCGAAGCTGATTAAGTTTGTCGTTCTAGCTATATTTAGATGAAATCTCGTAAATCGTTATCTAGCACGGCAACTAACTAATACTTACAATTTTATAACTCCTGTTGGATTCTGCTCCTCGTTATTTTCTTTTGTATCAGATGTGCTTTACTTATCTTTTTTATTTATTATTGATCTAAGCAGTGCAATTACTATATAGGTTGAGAAGTATATAGAATAATTAGGTTAAGTTGTGGAAATCTACTTTAACTTAAAGAGCTTGTTCTAAGAACTTCCTTAAATAGTAATTTGCTTTTTTTAGTTATTTCTGAAAGATTTCTTATATCAGCTTTTAATTTGTGTGTATCATCTATCTATATATTCCAAAAGTAGTTTAATAACTATTGAATCATTACTACTACAATGTTATTACTTAGAACGTTGATTTTCCTCTATCCAAGAGGATATTTATAACTTCAGCTTGTTATTTTAAAGAATCTTATATCTAATTGTTTATCTTCAATGATCTTGCTTAATATCTCTAATTTTCCTTTGTGACCTATATAATTTAAAAGCATTTTAACTTCCTGAATGTTGTCTTTATAAATAGTATTACTTGAAGCGTTAAGTGTTTCTTTTTTATTTCTATTAGAATTTGTTGCTATCTAAAAGTACCCTTTAAAGCATCAGCTTCTTTATTGTTATAGTGTAACTTAATTGATTTTGATACTTAATTTCATAAGCTATTCCAATTAGTTTTCAGAAATGTACTGCAGTCAATGGTATTACTGGTTCCTTTGAAAGGATAGAACATTAGAAACAGTTTTTTTAGTATAGTATCCTCAAATGAATTAGCAATTTCTTCATCCATCTTTTTCTCTTATGTTAGTTTTTACAAAACTCCTAAGCAGTTATCTCGGAGCTTTAAGTTGTAATTTCCTTTATTTTTTTCATAAGTTAAACTATTAGTTATTTCAGATCTTATCAAATATTGCTATGCTTATTTATATTGACTTTTTACAATTAGTTAGAGAATCTTGCAATTTTGGATGGTGTGATATATATTAAATACTTGTTATTCTTAAATAAATGATGGAAGATTTAGCGTACAAATTAATCAAAGTAACTGAAGCTGCAGCACTTGCTGCATATAAATTTGTAGGTTTAGGTAATGAAAAGAAGGCTGATCAAGTTGCAGTTGATGCAATGCGAGCAGTACTGAATTCTATGGAAGTAAATGGTACGATTGTAATTGGCGAAGGTGAGAGAGATAAAGCGCCAATGCTATATATTGGAGAGAGGGTTGGTATAGGGAATGGTCCTGAGATTGATATTGCCGTTGATCCACTCGAAGGTACTACAATTTGTGCTCATTATAAACAAGGAGCAATGTCTGTTCTTGCTGCAACAAAAAAGGGTAATTTTTTACATGCGCCTGATGTTTATATGGAAAAAATAGCAGTAGGAAGGGGTCTCCCGGAAGGTGTAGTTTCATTAAGAAATAGTGTTGAAGAAAATTTGGATAATCTAGCTAAGGCAAAAGGGTGTAAAATAAGTAATCTTGTAGTAACTGTGCTTGAACGTGAAAGGCATAATGAATTAATAGCAAAAATTAGAAAGTTAGGAGCGAAAGTTAAACTGATAGATGATGGTGATATTACTGCTGTAGTTTCACTAATAAATGGCAATCATGATATGTATATCGGAATAGGAGGAGCACCAGAAGGAGTGTTAACAGCTGCAGCACTCAGTTCAATCGGCGGACAGATAGAGGGGAGATTAATATTTGATACGTACCAGTTAAAGGAGAAAGCAAGAAGTTTAAATATTGAGGACCTAGAAAAAATCTACACCATAAAAGATATGGTAAGAGATAAATCAGTGTTTATTGTAACTGGAGTAACAAATGGAGAACTTGTAGATGGAGTTAAATTTAGTCATAATACTTGTTTAATTAATTCTTTAATAATTCTACCTAATATGCTGATAAAGTTGCAAACGATAGAGAATTTGTGCCGGTAATGTTACACGCCTAAACTTTAGCTTTTACAGACACTGATACTAGATATATTGCTCATTATTTCATAGTTTAATAGTAGTGTAATGTTATAGTTATTGAAGGATCTTTCTCAAGAAAAGTTAGTTATGCAAAGAATTTTTTAAACGAGTATAAATTTGACAATGATTCTGGAGTACAAATAGTATTAGGTATTATAAAAAGGGCAATTCGTAGTAAGAATGAATATATTTTTAGGTATGTGATTAGCACCGAGGAACGTGATACAAGAGAGTTTCTAAATGAGAGATTCCGCATAGTGATACTAGTTGCTTTCTTTAATAGGCTTCAAACAATGTACAAGATCAAGTTCACAATATTCATGAAATCTTAATATTAACTTTATTAGTTTCAAGCTAATTTTAGAAATTAGTAGGTATTTTAGTAAAAAAATAAAAGAATAGAAGAAGAGAAAAGTAAAATAAAAAATATACACATACACAGTAATGGTAAAAATAGTAGCAATTCAGAAAAATGATAAGTAATAGAAAAGCTACTACTTTGAAAAGTTTGCAATGTGTAACATTGAGGTTGGTTGAGTGTACAAGATGAGTCTAGAAAAAAAACTAAACTATACTGTTGTTTTAAATATAAATTCTAATCAAGTTGATGTTAAGAAATCAGCTATTGTTAGTAAAGATGTTGGACCAAAGGGTATTTTAGAATTAACTAAACAAAACGAAGCTATACTTATAAAGAGTGAAGCTTCGCATGGAGTTTTAGGAGAATGTCTAAAGTAAGTGCCATATATGTAAGAATATAGTTATAGTTATGTTTGGCTTTGGTATGCCTAGCTCTACTATTGACTAGAGAATAGCTGTAGGAGGTAGAGTTTTTTCCTCAAAAAGAACTGTTGCTAGTATCGGGTATGTTAAGCCTTGAACCTAAAGTGTATTATATCACCATCTTGTACAATGTAATCTCTACCTTCGAAGCGGATTTTGCCTGCATTTTTGCAAGCTGATTCGCTTCCATATTTTATATGGTCTGCAAAGCTTATAGTTTCTGCTTTTATGAAACCTTTCTCAAAATCAGAGTGAATTACACCTGCTGCTTTATCAGCTGTCGATCCTATTTTTATCGGCCAAGCGTGTGCTTCTTTTGGCCCCACAGTAAAAAAAGTTATCATATTCAACACTTCATATATAATACGAGCTATTCCATTGAGTCCTGACTCTTGTAAGCCAAACTCTGATAAAAAACTCTGTTTTTCTTTTTCGTCTTCGAGATTTGCAATATCTGCTTCAAGTTTTGCTGAAATACAGTAGAATTTGCTCTTGCTCTCTTCTGCTATTTTTTCTACCTTTTTAGATAGTTCATTACCAGTTATGATACTTGAGTCTTCAACATTACAGACATATATAACTGGCTTCGTTGTCAGCAATTGAAGCAATTTCATTTCATCTTCATCTATGTTTCTTAAACTTCTTGCAGGTTTACCAAATTTCAAGCTAGCTAAAACCTCCTGCATTAAATCAAGTTGTTTCTTCTGCTCTTTATCACCTTGCTTTGCTTTTCTTTCTAGTTGAGGTAGTCTCTTTTCTATGCTATCAATATCGGCTAGAATTAATTCCATCTCCACTACTTCAGCGTCTGATATTGGATCTATTTTATTGTGCACGTGGCTGATATTGTCATCCGTAAAACACCTAAGTAGATGAATGATGGTATCAACTTCTCTGATGTGACTTAAAAACTTATTACCGAGTCCTTTGCCTTTACTTGCACCTCTTACTAAGCCTGCGATGTCTACGACTTTTAACTGATTGTAGATTATCTTCTCTGAATTAACTATCGCTGCAATTTGCTTCAAACGTTGATCTTTTACTGTCACTTTGCCAATATTAGGTTCGATTGTACAGAAAGAATAATTTGCAGCTTCAGCTATGCTTGATTGTGTAAGTGCATTAAATAAAGTTGATTTTCCTATGTTTGGTAATCCTACTATGCCACAGTTAAAGCTCATATTTGCTGTAAAAATTATAATTGTTGTACAATTTAAAAATTTTTGCTATACTTAATTATTAAGTTCTTATTTAGATAGAAACAATTAATATTATAGAGGAAAAACTGTGACTACAACTGATAAGTGGAGATTGTCAAGTAGCTATATGGTGTTAAAAATTTAAAAAGGCTGAGGAGCTTAAAACAGTGAATGGTATTCTTTAAGTGATTAGCTTTTGTCTTGGTAAATTCCATACTGGGAAGGTGATTATCAATGAAAGCTGTTTTTTTTTACTAATTTAAACAGGGTTTAAGTAATTAAGAGAGATAGTTGTAGGAGGTTTGTATAAAACAAACCTGCTAAAGTAGTTTACAAGTGCAATCGGCAATGATTTTGATGAGGTCAACGAGTAAATTTATAAGAATCGTGAAATTATGTATGATTAATGTATCAATACTACTGGAGAAGATGAATTCTAGAGTGCCTTAATGTTAAAAGTAGAATACTTTATAAAAAAAGTTGTGTGAAAATTACATATTGTAGAAAATTCAAATAAATAGAACCTGTTTTTGCATCAATTGATAGATGATACAGGGTTCAAAAAATATAGATAAATATAAGTAAGGCTAATTATAACGACAGTGATGTTTTATATATAACAAATAAAGGTAGTGCTCATTTCGAACCATTGATTGATAAAAATGGAAGTTGAATAAAACGAAGGCAAGAAGACTTTCACTAGTAAAAAAAAACTTCAGTTAAGTGAGGATCTTAATAATGTTATAACGTTTTAATGTATAATGGAAAGGAGAAGTCGAAAAGGTATCTGAGAAAATATTGGCAAAAAATGTTAATGAATATAATAGGTAGGTTATAAAACGTTCCAAAGAACAAAACTTTTTTAGGCCCGTCATGTAATAGCAGTATAGAAGAATTAAAAGTGACGTTCCATCAACAGCACAAATACTTTGTAAGATAAATCTTCATAGTCCTATGTATTTTTGTGTATGACTTTTTACAGATATTTTATATAGTATGAGCTGCAATATTATTACTAATCTAAATGCAAGTTGTTGACTATGAAACCAGTCTAATTATTAATGCCGTAGAAGAGTTTGGTGGTGAAATAAGGCTTGTTGGTGGATGTGTGAGAGATTCAATTCTACAGCGCAATGTTCATGATATTGACTTAGCCACTAATCTATTTCCTGGTCAAGTGATTGAAGCACTAAAACTACGTAACATAAAAGCTATTCCAACCGGCTTGAAACACGGAACTGTTACTGCAATTTTAAACAGAAGATCCTTTGAGACTACAACACTAAGATGTGATATTAAATGTGATGGTAGACATGCAAAAGTGGAATTTACCAACGATTGGAAGGCTGATGCTTCAAGGCGTGACTTTACATTTAACGCTCTATATGCAGATAAGTACGGTCATATATATGATTACTTTGGTGGTATTCAGGACTTAAAAGCACGAAGGTTAAATTTTGTAGGTGATGCTGAAGGCAGGGTTAAGGAAGATTATCTGCGTATTTTAAGGGTGTTTCGTTTTCACGCTAAAATATGCGTTGGAGACTTGAGTGATGAAATATTGGATGTATGCAAAAGGCATTCACACATGATTCAAAACCTTTCTGGAGAGAGAATAAGAGAAGAAATGTTTAAGTTGCTGGAGTGCGACAATCCGGTTATGACTCTTAAGAGTATGCAGAAATCTGATGTTTTACAAAAAATTATTCCGAAAGAAGTAAAATGTGAAATTCTATCTTCGCCACTTCTTATTAATACTAAACTTCTTGCAGAGCCATCTGTTATTTCAGCATGTGATACTGTAATTCATACATCTTTCCTAGGTCCCAATGTTAGCTACTTAGATGATATCAAACCAATTGACGCGCTAACAAAATTAGCATTACTTCTTAGAACTTCTGAAAAGAATGATCAGGTGCATCTTGGAGAATATGTAAGCAAGTTTTTACGTTTTTCGAACAAGCAAAAGAAAAAGCTATTATTTTTATTATCCAACAATATCAAAATAGAGCTTTCGGAAAGGAAGCAAAAAAAATACATATCTTTCTTTGGTAAAGAATTATATTGCGATTTAGTGAAAATTTATGGTGTTGAGTCTGGAAAGAATATTGACAAATATATTGAGTTTGCCAAAGCGTTTGATATTCCAGAATTTCCTTTGTCTGGTAATGATTTGGTAAACATAGGTCAACAACCAGGAAAAAGTTTAGGTAAAAACTTAGAATTACTAAGACAACATTGGGAAAATAGCTCCTACACTTTAACAAAAGAAGAGTTGTTATTCTATGCTAAGAGATTGATCTAACTACTCTTTGAGAATTTAATAAATTAACATTTACAGTATTGCTAGCTCAGCTCATAAAAAAGCTAGGCTTTTTGTAGCTGTTTTGATCGATTCCATTTTGCTCAGTGAACTCTTTGCTTATTTCTCGTAATTCTTTCTCTTTCTTTTTTCAATTTTTTTTATCTGATTATCCTTTTTAGATATGATACCTTTTTGCTTTTTGACCTTACTTTTTTCATGATTTAGTTCTATTTGTAAGCTCCTGTTTCATGAGATAAATTAAGTTTATGCTTTTTAAACCTCTTTGCTTTGAGCTACTAATTTCATATTTTCTTGATAGAATCTATTTTTCTATTATTGTGTATTTTTTACTTTTTCAACTTTTTTTTAAAATTTTTAACTACCAGATTAAAATTCTTTATTTTCTCCTTTTAAAGGAAATGTTTTATAAACGTTCAAGTTCTAATTCCTGACTTACATTCTCTAATTGTTCATTTAATTTTTATTACCATCTTTGTAAATTTTATAATGATCGCACTAAACTAATCAATTTTCATTACCTGCTTCTTTATTATCTACTCCGATGCTAGAATAATCTTTTCAGTAAATCTATCTTACTGTAGAGTAAATTTCTTCATCTTCATTCATTACCTCACTCTCTTTTTCTGCAGCTTCAGGTTTTTTAATCAAATTGAATGCTTTCATCTACTGTTTAAAGACTATCAGTATGAATCTTATCCTTTATACAACAAGCTTTAAGTAGAAATGTATATGTTTATAAATATATCAGGCCTTTTTATTGTTTTGTTAATACCTTTATTTATTATCTTAACCCTTCACATTAACTACCTGAACAGGTCAAATTTGCAGAAAAGATACTAAACTAATTTCCCATAATTCTGCTTGTTTTAATACTTTAACTCTTTTTACAATTAATGTCCTACTTCATGGATAAAAAACATGTAGAGCTAAATTGAAAATCCACTAACTATATATCCCAGTTTTAAGCATCAAGTAAGTCTCTTATACTTTTTAAGTGTCCAAAAGTGAATATATTTATGTATAGATCTAGGTTCGCTTGAGTTGTGCTACTAAAGGTAGTTATATTTTATTCTCTATCTTGTGATTATTCTATTTATTAACTGCGTTAAAAACCTCTTATGATCAGGAAAAACATAACGTTTTTCTCCTGTATTTTTGTTGATAGTGGCAGCAGAAGAATTTCTTATTATAAAGCCTCCTTGTAGATTATGGTATTAGAAACTTTGTTTAGAGTATGTGTTGCAATACTCACCTCATTATACTTTCTCCAGAAAGAAAGGAAATATTTTTAAGAAGTTATATAACGGTAAAGCTTGTGTCCAGGTAGTTAAGCTTATTTATATCTGTTCTCTCCCATTGTTAGATGATAGATAGAAATTGACTTTAAGCTATACTGTTCGTACAGTATATACTAGGTGATATTAAGTATATTTAATGATCAATTAAGGAATTGTAAAAGAGAATTTAAAAAAAGTCATAGTAGAGGAAAGTGTTGGTATAGTATCCTCAATTCTTATTAATAGTAGTAGAAATGTTAGTTTTGTTCTTGAAATTTTTGGTGACATGCAAACACCGAATGAAGAATTGAGAAAAAGTTGTGAGCAAATTGTTAAGGCCATACTAGGGGTAGGAAAGGTGACTATAGTTGCTACTAATCAAAAACAAGCTATAAAGCAGAGAGTTAAACTACATATTGATGGGGTAAAAAATATAATTGTTGTAGCTTCTGGTAAAGGAGGAGTAGGTAAGTCTACAGTTGCAATAAACCTTGCTCTTTCATTAGTAAAATTGAAACATAAAGTTGCATTAGTTGATGCAGATATATATGGTCCTTCAGTTCCTAAAATGCTTGGTGCTGAAAAATTAAAGGCGAAAATACAGGATGGCAAAGCAATACCTATAGAAAAGTATGGGTTACATACTATTTCAATTAGCTATTTTATTGATAAAGATCGTGCAGCAATATGGCGTGGACCCATGGTCACAAAAGTACTTTACAATTTGCTAATGGGAACGAAATGGTTGGATATAGAATATTTAATAATTGATACACCACCTGGAACTGGTGATGTACATCTAAGTCTGATGGAAAATTTTAACTTAACTGGAGCGGTGATAGTTTCAACTCCGCAGGAGCTTGCTTTGATTGAGGCCCGTAGAATTTACGACATGTTTACAAAGCTCAGCGTACCAGTTATTGGTATTGTAGAAAATATGAGTTATTTTATTCAAGGTAACTCAAAAATGTATGTTTTTGGAAAAGGTGGCATAAGAAAAGTATCTGAGGAATTAAGAATAAAGCTCTTGGGCAGAGTTCCTTTAGATCCACAGATATGCAGTGCTTCTGATTGTGGAAATCCCCTGATGTTAAGTGAGAATTTGATGAAGATTTATAAAAACATTGCTAAAGATATGGGGTCTTTTATATGCAATCTATAAAGGTTGTTTAAACTTTTTTAAAGTAGGTAGGATGTAATTTAAAGGTCAGCAAATGAATTATGATGTAATTATTTCAGGTGGTGGGTTACTTGGTTTTATTGCTGCCATTGGTCTCAGCAATAACTCTGTATCTGTAGCTGTGATTGAAAAAAGTAATCTACAGCATGTAATTAATGACAATCGAGTATTTGCTATTTCTCAAGGTTCGAGAAAAATATTGGAAAAATTAGGAATTTGGCAGATCATAGAAAGTGAAGCAGAACCTATACTTGATATATTCATACTAGATGAGAATAGTCCGGTTACTGTACATTATGATCATAAAATAGTTAGTGAAGAACCAATGGGCTATGTTATCAGCAATACTGCTATATGGGATGCAATCAATAATAATTTTTTGAAAAAGCTAAACATATATTCTCCACTTTCCTATAAGACAATTATTTGTGATGCAGGATATGTAGAGGTTATTCTCGATAATGACCAGAAATTAATATCGTCGTTACTTATCTGTGCTGAGGGTAAAAACTCTAAATTACCGGAGTTATTTTCTATACCGGTAATGAAATTTGATTACAAGCAAAATAGCATAGTATTTAATGTAAAACATGAATTGAATCACCAAAATTTAGCTGTAGAACGGTTTTTTCCTGGTGGTCCGTTCGCAATTTTGCCAATGAAGGGTGGCCATACTTCTTCAATAGTTTGGACAGAAAAATCTGAAGTTTCTAAAATGCTAATGAACTTAGCTGAAGAAGAATTTATCATAGAGCTCAAAAAAAGATTTGGCTCTTATTTGGGGGAAATTAGATTAGAGGGTAGAAGAAAATCTTATTCTTTGAGTTTTGCTTTTGCGAAAAGATTGTATAAAAGCAGAGTTTTGCTTATCGGTGATGTAGCACATTTGATTCATCCTGTTGCAGGTCAAGGACTTAATCTTGGAATTAGAGATATAGAAAGTATTATAAAGCAAATAACTGCTGTAAAAGCATATGGTATTGACATTGGTAGTAGTTACTTATTGAAAAAAATTTCATGTGATAGATATTGTGATAATTTTACTATGGCGCTTGCAACTGATTGGTTAAATAGGATCTTTTCTAACAGAGTATTTTGCGCTAAAACACTGAGAAATCTTGGCTTAATGGTAGTTGAAAATTCAAATTTCCTCAAAAAACGCTTTATTCGTTACGCTATGGGGTTTAGGTAAGATTTATATGTCAAAGACCTTGACTGAGGTGAATTTCAGTGTTTCTTTACTTCTGTTGTTTAAGCTGACTCTTTATCTCAGAGAAAACTCTTTTCTTTTTCTCCACTTCTTCTTAGGCAAAGTTATCCTTCGAATAGCTATCTTCAGTTCTAGTAGTGATAAACTAATGTACTGATTAGGGAAAATTTATTATAATAAAGCTTCTGTAGCTCAGCGAAGCAATTAAGTGGCAATACAAAATATTATCTCTCTTATCATGATACTATCTGTAGCAATTGCCGATATAGCAACTGACCTATATTTAGTCGCATTACCGAGTATTGCTAATCATTTTAAGGTAGAAGGCAGTGTAGTGCAGCTTACTATTAGCTTAAACTTAGTTGGATTTGCGATATCTGGACTAATTTATGGTCCGCTATCTGACTATTATGGTAGGCGTCCGATCATGCTAATTGGTATGACAGTTTTTACTTTGGCGAGTATTATGTGTTGTATGGTTAATAATATTGTGCTCTTAATACTAATTCGCTTTATACAAGGAATAGGAGCTGGTGTTACAGGTGTTGTTGGGTATGCAGCAATAAAAGATATATACTCAGGTAGTGAGTATTCGAGGATGATTTCAAAATTAAATATGGTGGTAGCACTTTCACCTGGAATAGCACCAGTGGTAGGTAGTTATATAATTTCACACGGATATAACTGGAAATTTTTGTTTCTTATTATATCACTAGCAGCAATTATTATGCTTATTTTTATTTACTTTAAGTTACAAGAAACACTTGCTGTAAGTAAAAATAAAATTAGTATAGCTAATTTGCTTGTTGATATTTTCAAGCAATATATATCGATGTTTAGAAATTATCGTTTTCTTGGATTTTCGGCTATTCATGGATTAACTTTTATGTGGCTTTGGGCGTATGTTGCTAACTACCCTTTCATATTTGAGTCTATTGGTGTTGAAGTACAGTATTTCGGTTATTTCATATCAATCATAGTTATATTTTTCATAATCGGAGCTTTGGTTAATAGAAAGTGTGTGCCAGAAATAGGTGTTAGCCGAATGTTAATAATAGGTTTAATATTGCCAATAATACCTGAGAGTTTATTGGCGTATTTTTACTCTATAAACAAATTAAGTATGTTTGTTCTTCAAATTATTTGGATTCCAAGTAATATAGGTCTTGCACTTGTAATAAGTAATAATGTAACTTCTGCGTTGGAAACAATTAAAGGTATAGGACTTGGCAGTGGAGTTCTCTCATTTTGTAATATGATGTTCGGAGCTATCGGAATATATATAATAGGGAAGTTTTTTTCTTACTGCGTTTTGTCAAATGCACTGTTAACAATTGCATGTTCTACAACTGCACTTCTTATATACTGTTTACTTGAATATACTAAAAAGTATTCTTAAGCCTAATAACGAGAGGTAGTCAAAGCCTAACTAAGATAAAAAGGTATTTATTCAAAAGTGTGATTAATATATAAATATTGAAGTGAAAATTCTTTCATAAGAATAGCTGATACCTAAAATACGGAAAACTTAATTTTAATTAAGTGACTGCATTTAGATTACAGTGCCTAGCATATAGATCTACTGTTTAAGTATCAAGATAAAGGTTATTATTTTTTGTTGTGGTATTTAAATAAACGATGATTTTCCTCATTACAGCAATTAAAGAGATTTTAACAGTCCTGCGGAGAGTTACTAAACGCTGGTAAAGTATTTTTCGTTTTTCTGTTACGGATAGATAGTAACCATAACAGACGACATGTATAATACTTTTTAAGTATAAAATCTGTCGCCTATAATTTATAATTTGCTAACTTTTTATATAAATCGTACAATAATTAAATTATGTTGTTTTTAATACGAAAATTATATGCCTGATTATGAAAGTTTGACACAAGGACAAAAGGATTAGTACAATAAATCATTGTATGTACTGTTTACTAGAGCAAAGTTATCACTAACAGAAAAATATATAATTAGGAGAGCTATTAAGACGATTAAAGAAAATAAAAAAGAAGCTCACCATATTGTAAAACGCTCTAAAAAATGATTTACTGTAAGTTATTTTTATCAATTTAGATATAATCGAAATTCTTAGCTCTACTGCGTAAGTATCAATGTTTGTTTTTTTTGTAATTCATGATGATGAAGATTATTACGGGGAGTTGATTTTTTTTTAAAAAATTAAAGATAATTACAGATACTTTATCTAATATTATCAATATTTTTGACTATAGTTAGTATAACTATAGCTACTGCATTGACAATTAGAATTATTACTCTAAGTGACATTGAATATACGAGATCAAAGTCTAGTGTTAAATTAAGTGTTCTGGAAGATAAAGTAGCATATAATATTAGCTCTATTAAATAGCTATTTGTAATCTTGCCCAGAGAAATGAAGAGAAAATTTAGAGTCTTTTTATGAAAAAAGGGTGTTCAATAAACCATACTATACTATGTTGGGTTCAAAAAAGGTGAGTAGTAAATTGTTCGATGTCTTCTACTTTTTCGAGATTAGTATTTATGGCAATATACAATGTAAAGTCTAAGAGAGCTGATCAGCTTTCATGTAACTGTTTTTATACTATATGTATATGCACTTCTACGATGTACAATACGATGCTACTTGTAATAATATTATACTAACGCTAGCTATAACTGGTTGAAATGCTGCTTTTGGAGATTTTATGAAAAATTTTTTATCAAATATCTATTACACAGTTTTATTTCAGTAGAAGAAAGATTATCAGCACGTTTGGTTCTTGCTCGTTGATTTTTTCTATCAACGGAAGTTAATTCTATAGCAATTTCTATCAAGAAATTTTGAGCTTTTTCGCCACTTCCACATGCAGGTTGTTTCTATATGAAGATCTTTATTGTTTTTTATACAATAAACTATCAGTTTTTGTAGATTCTATATAAGAGGTATCTTTCTGGATTTTGAAACTCTAAGTATTTTATTCAACATTGAGATGAGAGTTTCTTGTTGTTTTAATCTGCAGAAATTAGAGATAATTAAATACCTTCAGCTTTATGATAAAAGGGCTACATAATTTGTCGAGAAATTTTTAAATACACTTTACTAAAAGTTTATTATATAGCTATGCAGTAGTAGGTTTATTTTATCCTTGTCATTTGTAGTGTACTGCATTAATATTTACATGTTGATCAGAAGGTATTGATGAATAACATTGTAATTGTCGGCTTACAGTGGGGTGATGAAGGAAAAGGTAAAATGGTAGACTATCTTTCTGAGAACGCTGGTGTGGTTGTTAGATTCCAGGGGGGAAATAATGCAGGGCATACTATAGTAGTAGATGGTGAAGTTTATAAATTAAATTTGCTGCCTTCTGCTATTTTAAGGACAAGCAAGATATCCATTATAGGAAACGGTGTTGCTCTTGATTCACATGCCCTAATCTCAGAAATAGAGTTATTAAAAACTAGAGGAATAGATGTCAACCCTAACAATTTGATGATTTCTGAAAGCTGCCCATTAATACTCAGTGTACATAAGGACAAGGAAAAGTTGTTTGAAAATTTAAACGGGAATCATAAAATTGGCACAACAAACAAGGGAATAGGACCATGTTATGAAGATAAGGTTGGAAGAAGAGCTATACGCCTTTGCGACTTAGAAAATACAGATGAGCTTAATGGAAAGATTGATACTCTTTTAAGTTACCACAATGCTATCAGAAGGAGCTTAAGCTGTCAGGTAGCAAAAAAAGGGGAAATATTAAAGGAAATTGAAGAAGTCTCAAAAAAAATTCTTCCGTATAAGAAACCAGTATGGAGAATATTGAACGATCTCATAAAAGAAGGCAAGGAAATAATATTTGAGGGCGCTCAAGGCACATTTTTAGATATTGATCATGGGACATATCCTTTTGTTACTTCAAGCAATACTGTGGCATCGCAAGCAATAACAGGTTCAGGATTCTCTTCCAATGCTTATGTTATCGGTGTAGCAAAAGCTTATACTACAAGAGTAGGCAACGGTCCATTTCCTACTGAACAAAAAAATGAACTAGGAGATAGCTTATTTTCTATAGGTAAGGAGCTTGGAACAGTAAGTAATAGGAAAAGACGCTGCGGTTGGTTTGATGCAGTTTTAGTACGTCAAGCAGTACAACTCTCTGGAGTTTCAAGTGTTGTATTAACTAAGCTAGACATTCTTGATTCTTTTGATAGAATTAAAATATGTACTGGTTATGAGTACAATGGAAGGGTGTACGATTATTTACCTGCATCACATGCAATACAGGGAAAATTAGAGCCAATATATGAAGAATTTCCTGGCTGGAAAGAAAGAATTCAGGGCAAAAGGTCGGTTAAAGAGTTACCTACAAATTTAATAAGATATATAAGAAGAGTAGAGGAATTAATAGGTGTACCAATTCATTTAATTTCAACCAGTCCAAAAAGGGAGGATGTTATTAAGCTTAGGGATTTTAAACTTTCTGAAAGAGTTCTTATATCTTAATTAACTACTACCCAGTAAAAATTGCTTGTTTAACGAAAAAGTATTTGTGTTACCTTTAGTGTGAGTTTGTTAGTTAAAATGGCTTTGTGCTATAAATTTATAGCAATGGTTAATTTAGTATGTGGAGAGGAGTGAAAGAGTTAAATTCAAGTTTAACACTTGTAGTTATTTTCAACTTAGTTAAGATTTATAATCAAAGTTAATATAAAGAAGGTTTGTTAGCTTTAAAGTATGATTGTTTATTTTGAGGTAGGTTATTTGCTGTGACTAATGAGGTAGAGAAAAGTAAAGCAGTGAGTGTGGAAAAAGTAAGTAATCTTTTTAGAAGATGATCTTGTTTCATACTTTAGAGTAGTTCTTATTTCAAATGGGATAAACAACTTGTTAAAATTAAATAATGAATTATATTCACTGAATATAATGATGCAAAAAAGCTTAAGGTAGATTATGATAATATTAAGTTACTTATGAGTAGTATTGGTGAAAATAGGAGAGAGTGGATCTTTGCATGGGAAAGAACTAAAAGCATTATAATCTTGTAGAAGATTTTTATATAACACCTGGCTTTATCAATTATGGAGAATTACGTTTGTTATTGAGCGAGTGGGATAGTAGAAGATTTTACACAACAAAATTTAGTAGACAAGATCCTCCTTTGATGATTTATGAAAAACAAAAAGAGCTTCACTACTATATTAAAAAAATCTTGAGTGGTGTGTTTATAATCTAATAATCAATAAAATTTTTAAATAAAAATATATAATTAGAATAATAAATGGAAAAGTGAGGACTTTTTGAGAAACTGTAGGTAATTAGATAGAATTAGTAAAAAAAGTGGGAAGTTACAAGCAGGTATTAGAAAAGTAGTTTTTTGAATTTACTATGAAGAAACTTTAAAGTAGATAAAATCTTCAGTGCTAATCTTTATTGGCTGTAATAGAAGTGAGCTGATTAAGGTTAGTGCTATTTTATAGCAAGAAAGAGAAGGTGGTTTTAACTTGAATTATGATTATAAATAAGGTGAGAATCATGCCTTATTGTCAAGAGAAGATAAAAAATTAATAAAAAAGTGTATGATATTAATAAAAAGTAAAGGATCTAATTCTATATTATTGTTTGATGTCATATCTAAAAGTATGTTGGTAGTAATCTTACTTCTACTACTGATAATGATTTGTTAGTTTAAACAGAAATTACTTTATAGTACGTAACAGACTGGAGTTAGAAAATCAAAAATTATGAGAAAGGTTAGAGAAAGAGTTTAGTAAACTAAAAGAAGAGGAAGTGGTATTAGAAAATTAGTTAGAAGTAACTCGTAGAGTAGCTGAGGGAAAAATTAAAGAGTTTTTAAAAGGGAAAAAAATCGCACTTTTTGAAAAACTGATGTAAATGTAAACATAGTCAGCGTATGATATTACAGTGAATGGTAAAAGGTTTGTCCGGTAGACATCTTTAAATGTAATGTTTAACTTACATATAGAAGACGGGTGTTATCTTTACAGTATAACGAAGAATTAAAAGAAACAATAAGCAATAAGTGGAAAAGATGGAGTAAAGAAATGTGTTTAACATGACAGTATGTAAAATATTTAAAAATATGATTTAATTAGTTTACTTTTTAAGTAAATATAATACCTATATGGTAGTAAAATGGTTGAGACTTATATTAAACTTTCCATCTTATACTGGGGGTCAGATGCAATTCCGTATACTCTATTTGGTGGGATGATTTTATTCTCTATCCCAAAAATGATACCTTCAATTATAGCTATAAGTACTTTTTCAAGATTGCAATCTGCTCCGGGAACGCGGTGTTCTAAGCGACATTTACTGCTGGAACTTAAAGTCCTAATTGCAGCAGTTCTATTATTCACACCCCAACTGACTGTAGTTGGGGTGTGAATATCTGGGTACTGAAATCTGAGATATGAATCATTGTTAGGAGCAAAGAATAACATATCTTTTTTCATCATAGCACATAATCCACCAATACTATAAATCAAGAAATCACTGTACTTTTGTTCACTGCAATAAAATAAGTTGCTGTTATGTAAATTAACTAAGTTAACATGCACATTTAATGCACTACCTGCTCTGTCTAAGTAAGGTTTTGCTTTAAAGGAAGTATTACCACCAAGTTTTTGTGCTGCTTCAGTAATTAATCCCTTTACTAACTCAAAGTGTTTAATTAAGTCATTAAAGTTCGTATAACAACTACTTTTTATCTCATATTGGTGTATAGAGGTCTCTTTTTCACAGAAAAAACCAAGTAAGGCTATTTTGTCTTTAGCATTACTGAGAAATAAGCACTCTTTCTCTATTCCTTCGATATAAAATTCTAGCTCAATACCAAATTGAATATAATAGTTTAAATTACTTAATATATTCATGAATTTATTTCAGTAAGTTTATATTAAGTTAGTTATATTTATACTGGCACTTTACTTTTTTGCCAATACATTCAATACTATATTTATATATGATATATTATTGTTTTTTTAGTACACTACTAAGCACTTAAGGATAAGTGGAGTTCATTTATTGAAAGAAAATAAGATTTAATTTTAGTGCTTTTATACCCTTTACAACTCATCAAAAATCACCATAATTTTTAGTGTGTATTGAGTAGTGTTAGCTTTTCACTTTGCAACAAAATTATTGATTACCTTTTGTTTTTCTGATTATTTACTTTTTTTCTTGGTGTAGTGTATGAGCTTAATTAACTCTAAGGTTTCTGCTATGTTTTTTGACCAAGTTGTTACAGTAACAGATCACAATGTTACTTGGGAAAAAATCCAGAATTGTCTTTATAATCTTTATGGGAAGGCGACATATAACAGCTGGCTAAGTTCACTTAGATTTGTCAGTAGTAGCAATGAAGAAGTTTTGTTATCTGTACCAACAAGGTTTATAAAGGAGTGGATTACAGTTCATTATATGGAGAAGATACTATCTTTATGGCAAAGTGAGGATAAAAATATACGTTCTGTTGATATTCGAGTAACCGGGGAGGAAAAGGATTTAAGTTCTAATGCTATAGCAAAGAGTAAGGAGGAGAGTAATAATCATAGCCTTGGTTCACCACTGGATCCGAGATTTACTTTTGATAACTTTGTAGTAGGAAAGCCAAATGAGCTAGCGTTTACGGCTGCGAAACGTGTGGCAGAGTCTATAATAGATCCAATATCAGGTAGCAATCCTTTGTTTCTATATGGCGGGGTAGGGCTTGGTAAAACACACCTAATGCATGCTATAGCTTGGTACATAGTCAATTCTCTTCCAGCAAAAAGAAAAGTAGTATATTTATCAGCGGAAAAATTCATGTACCAATATATTACAGCACTAAGGAGTAAAGATATCATGTTGTTTAAAGAACAATTTAGATCGGTAGATGTATTGATGGTAGATGATGTGCAGTTTATTAGTGGTAAAGATAGTACGCAAGAAGAGTTTTTTCATACTTTTAATGCATTGATAGACCAAAATAAGCAATTGGTTATATCAGCTGATAGATCTCCTAGTGATCTTGACGGAGTAGAGGAGAGAATAAAATCCCGTCTTGGTTGGGGGTTGGTAGCAGATATTAATGAAACGACTTTTGAATTAAGACTTGGTATATTGCAGATCAAGGTGGAACAAATGAATATATACGTTCCAGATGATGTCCTAGAATTTCTAGCAAAAAACATAAAATCTAATATAAGAGAATTAGAGGGAGCCTTAAATAAAGTTGTCCATACTTCATTGATCGGAAGAAGTATAACAGTAGAATCAGCCAGTGAAACTCTAGCAGATCTTCTTAGATCAAATCATAAGCCAATTACAATAGCAGAAATACAAAAAAAGATAGCTGAGTTTTTTAATATAAAAGTTGCAGATATGCACTCTAATAGAAGACTCCGTGCTCTTGTAAGGCCGAGGCAGGTAGCTATGTATTTTGCTAAAAAGTTTACACAAAAAAGTTTTCCAGATATTGGAAGGAGCTTTGGTGGTAGAGACCATGCTACTGTTATACATGCAGTAAAACAGATAGAAAATTTTATAAGGACTGACTCAAATTTTGCTGATGAAATTAATCAGTTAAAAAAAATGTTTAAGTAGACTTTTTTAAAGTTAGATTATATATAGGTCTTAGTACCATGTTTGTTAGGTTAAGAAAATGTTGTAGAGAATGTAAGTTTCTTAAATTTAATAAAAAAGTGAGTAGCCTACATAATGAAAAAGAGCAGTTTATTAATCAAAAAAGTTCAAGGAATTTTTTTAATGAAAAAATAGGTAAAATCTCGTCAACTATAATAGGGTTGATAAAAAAGGAGGAAAAAGCTGTAAAAGGTTTATTATTAGTAAAAGCTACAATATTGGAGAATATAGAAATTGATAATTATAGTGTAAAAACGATGTATTAATTGTTAAACAAGGACATAATGAATATAATAAAACAGGTTTGAACTTTGGGAAGTAGTAGAATTCATGAAAAAGATGCATAGTAAATCTTTGACATTATTATTACATTAATTAACTAAAATATCTACTTTTTGGCAGTACCTAGAAAGTATATTTGTAAGATTGAGACTGTCGTGTTTCCCAGTTTTTCACATATTGTTGAATTAGTTCAGGATAGTCTTCAATAATTAGTAGGTTCTCGGCATTACCTTTTTCAGCTGTTCTACTAAGATTGAATGATCCTGTGATGACTCTTTGATCATCAATGATTATTATTTTATTATGAGCAATCTTAGGTTTATCATCAATCCAAACTGGTATCCCACCTGCAGATAATTCATTTATTACACTATATTTTGAATAAAGTTGCGATTTATCTAAGATGACTTTGACATCAACACCACGCTTTTTAGCCTTAATCAAAGCATCCGCAACTGTTTCAAGAGTAAATGTGTACTCTTGAACTAAAATAGATTCTTTAGATCGATCTATTTCATTAATTATTGGCGTAGTACAATCTTCTTCAGGTGAAAAGCAAACTGTAGCTCTTGGACAGGGTGAAAATATAGGGCCTGCATAATAATACAGAGAAAAGCATATTAATAAAGATAAAAGGTATAAAAGCCTCACAAGCACACCAAAAGCATAGGACTACATTATAGTTTATAATCTATCAATCCATATTCCTTCCACTTTTGCGTAACTTTCCTTACTATTTCCTCACTCATTTCAATTTTTCTTCCCCACTCCCGTTTAGTTTCAGGTGGGATTTTGTTTGTTGCATCAAATCCCATTTTGCTTCCAAGTCCACTTTCAGGAGAGGCAAAATCTAAATAGTCAATTGGTGCATTTTCTATCATGATAGTATCACGCACAGGGTCCATTCTCGTTGATATTGCCCATGTTACCTCTTTCCAATTACGGATATTTATATCATCGTCAACAACTACAATAAATTTTGTGTATAAAAACTGTTTTAGAAAGGAAAATATTCCCATAACAATTCTTTTTGCATGTCCTGGATAAGATTTTTTGATTGACACTACTGCTATTCTATAAGAACACCCTTCTGGTGGCAGATAAAAGTCTACTATCTCTGGAAATTGATTGATAAGAGTTGGCACAAAAATTTCATTAAGTGCCTCGCCAAGGATTGATGGTTCATCTGGTGGCTTGCCAGTGAAAGTGCTGAAATAAATTGGATTTTTACGCATAGTAATTGCAGTAATGTTAAACTCAGGAAATTGCTCAACAGAATTGTAATAGCCGGTGTGGTCTCCGTACGGCCCTTCATCTTGATATTTATCCAAACTCACGTAGCCTTCTAAAACAATCTCTGCATGAGCTGGCACTTGAAGTGGTATAGTCTTACACTTTACAAGTTCGATGGGCTTTTTTCGCAGCAGTCCAGCAAATTGGTATTCTGACAATGTTTCTGGTAATGAAATTACTGCAGCAATAAGTGTTGCAGGATCACCACCAATCGCAGCAGCAGCAGGAAATTTTGTGTTTCGCCTTTCTTCTTTCCATCGTTTATGATGACTTGCCCCACCACGGTGTGTAAGCCAACGCATCAAAGTCGTTTTTTTATCTATGACCTGCATGCGATATATACCAAGATTGAAATTATCTTGTCTGTTTTCCGTTGGTCCTTTTGTTACCACAATCGGCCAAGTGATAAGCGGTGCAGGTTCATTTGGCCAACATGTCTGAATGGGTAGTAATGCAAGGTTCACCTCTTCCCCAGTCAGCACTACCTCTTGACATGGGGCTTTGCTCACTACTTTACTTCGCATCGATAATACGGCTTTTAATAAAGGAAACATTTTTATAGTATCTCTGAAGTTTTTTGGTGGCTCAGGAGATTGCAAAAATGCTAAAAATTTACCCAGATCTCTTAGTTTACCAGGATTTATGTTCAAACCTAAAGCTATTCTATTGATAGTGCCAAATAAATTCACTAGAACAGGAATTGGATTTTTGCCGTTTTCTGTAACAACATTTTCAAAAATGATAGCTGGTCCATTATTTAACAGAATTCTACGGTGAATTTCTGTCATTTCAAGAACTGTCGAAACCTCTTCCTTGATTCTAATCAAGTCCTTTTTTTCTTCTAAGGCTTTAATAAAGTCGCGTAGGTTGTTATACATAACTTAAAGCAAATCTTCTAGTGTAATTACGTAATATATTGCATTTTTTAATTGATTTTTGTAAATCCTGCTTGCAGTAATTAATATCCAGAATATTTACTTCTTTGATTTCATTTTCTCCACACAAACTACTTCTTTTTCTCTTCAATATTTAATAAACTCCTTTGTACTATAAGGCTTATTGCTATGCTTATTTCATAAAGTATTATGCATATCTTTTCGATCAAAAGCTAGACCTATTTAAACACCAGATTCTTTAACTGTATTTTATATCGATACTGATATTGTCGATTTTCTACATATAAATCCTATATGCTTTTATATTAATTTTTTTACAATTATATTGACATATTTAAAATATACTGTTTAAAATACTTGTTTTTCTGCATTTGCAGGCTGTTTTTTATTGTTAATTTCTGATAGTGAATGCCCATTGTTACTACCTTTTTCATCTCTTCTCTGAATGGTTTAATTCATGCTGAAAAAAATAGCACATATTCATCCATTATACTATAATGTGTTTTTCTTATTGCTTTATTCAGTGTAAAAAACATCTAATAAATCCTGTTTTTTCTAAACTCCTTGATTTAGTACTCAAGTAGCACCACCTTCAGTGATTTTAGTTGCTTTTATTATCTCTTTTTGCTAATTCCTTTTGACCTCTTTATAGTCATATAAATTTTATATACGTTTCTGGTTCTTTACATCTTCATATAAAGGGTAAACAGCATATTAAATTCATTGAACAGCAAACCATTCATTTTTCAAATGGACCTCATTAATATTTTGAATCACTAACAATCATTTACTTATTGTTTTTAGGTAATGTAGTATTTTTTCCGTTATTACATAAATCTGTAGTACCTGTTGGTGGTTGAAATTGACTTTTAAACATCTAAAATACTTTTTAGTTTCACGTGAGTCAAAAGACTTCAAACTTATTTTTGCAGTAATACGATTATGTAGTTTCTTTTATTATATATTAATTTTTAAATATCTAAGAAACTGCTGAGTCACAAATAATTAATATATGGTTTTTTGATATATCTAATACACATTCAAAAATGCTCAGTACTATTAATAATCAGATTTTTACGTAGCAAACTATAGCAACTCATTAAAAAAATATCACAGCTTATCCATTTCCATATTTATCAATCAAAAGAGGTAAATGACATAACACATCCACCCAGTTTTTTAGGTACAGCAATTCTTATGCCATCATGAAAAACCCTAGACAATAATTTTATAGGACCTCAAACTATGCCTTTAAATTGTATTTATTAAGATCTGTTTACTCAAGTAGGATTACATTAATTTTGCTAAAAGTGGTTTACGTTTTTCCACACGACGTCAATTATATTCTGCAACGAACTTAGCAAATTGGGAAAAACTTATTTTCTAAAGTAGCCGTTTCTTTTTCTCTAGCAATTATTAGCCCACTCATATAATTTACTGCAGCATATGTTAAAATTGTGTTCCGCGATTATAAAATAGTCAACTTTTTATTGCGACGTCTATAATTACTATATATAGCAGTGAAAGGTAGAGCAATTTCATAATTGGTCACTCTAGAGAGCTTTAACTACCTGCATCACCAAATCTTTTGATAAATTCGTGATAATATATCTAAATTTCATTGTGCGTAAAGCTTGTACTTACAGTAAAACTGACTATAAAATACACTTAATACGAATGTTTTTATATCTTAACATAGATTCTTCTTTTGATATATAAGTAAATATGTGCTAAAAACTTCATGTTGTAGATTATTTAGTAAGTATATGTCTAGAATACAATTTTTATTGATTTTTATGTTTACAGTAGTAAGTTTGCCAGTAATAAGCAATTGGCTTTCATATCGCAACCAAACCTTAAACAATGATTGTATCGGTAAGGGAATAGATAATAACTATGTGAGTAGAAACTTTGATAAGATTATAAAAACTTTCCGAAAGGAGTCAATTAGAAGTAGTTATGCTACCCTGGATGATGCAACTAAAGATAAAATCTTACAATATAAAAACAAAATATTTGACTCGGCTTATCCTTACTCAGGAAACAAAAATAGTAAAATTATAGCTGTGTGGTTCTTTGACTATTCTTGTAGCTATTGTAAAGTCATGAAGGACGATATCAAACAGTTGATTAATGACGGTAAAATTAAGTATATTTTCAGGGATACTCCAATACTTGGTAATAACTCTTTAAAGGCAGCAAGAGGTGCTTTAGCTGTCTATTTCATTGATAAAGAAAAATATTTCGATTTTTATTATGCTGCCTTAAGTTATAGGGGAGAATTTTCAAATGAAACTGTATTAAATATAGTGAAAAATATAGGGGTTAATGAAAGTGATTTTGATAATTCTATGAAAAGTAATGCAGACAAAATTGAGCAAGCGATAAACAATAGTAAACTTTTAGTAAAGGAATTAGGAGTAGGTGGTACACCTCTTTTAATAATTGGGGATAGTCTGTTTGTAGGGGTAACTAATTTGAATGTATTACGCAAGAAAGTGGATGAATTAAGCCATAAGCAAAACTAGTTATAATTTGCTACAAAACTTTATTTTTTTGTTTGACAGTACAAGTAAGCTTAAGTGTGTAAATGATAGTAAGCAACAGCAGTTTTAGTATCAGGCTAGGTAGCTGTAATTTAGTTACTTATTATGTAGATGTAGGATGTTCCAAAGTTGTAGTGCTTATACACCTTTCCTTTAGTTGAATTACTTCAACTTTATCTTTATGAGACAGATATGTTTCATTTATAGAATTAGATTTCCAGAAAATATATCTTATAGTTTTACTAGAGAGCTAGAATTTTCTACTTACTGACGTGCACAACTTATAATGGTTGTGAACAGCGCAATATCAATTGGTTTCGTTCATAAAAATAGAATAGGAGAAAGTAAAAAGCTTCTTGTTAACTGATTTAAAACCTTATGCTAATGAAAAAGATAAATAAGCACATATGTGCATAATTAAGAAAATATATACATGATGCAGTAAAGATTCGCTTAAATGGTGAAAAAAAAGCGAATATTTAGTAAGTTACTCGTGAGGTAAGTAAACTTACCAGTAAAAGGGAACAATAATCACTGCAAGCTTTGAATTTTTGGATACCTATATGCTTTGTGATACAGAAGACTATTTAGATGTTTTCTATTGATAATTATTATAGTAATAGCGAAGTAATGTTCCTTTTATGAAATTGAAATCTAGATAGCTTTCTCATTAGTACTTTGAAAGCAGCAAATACTACTTGATAACTTGCTTTAAAATTTCCTCTTGTTGCTGAATATGAACATTAACATAACCGCATGCAGGAGATGCAGCAGCAGGTCTTGCTATACACTTAGGTCTTTTTGCTTGAACATCGAGATTGAGCAATACTTCTTCTATCAACGGATTAACAAAAAACCACCCTCCCATGTTTTTTGGTTCTTCCTGACACCATACAACTTCAGCGTTTTTATATTTTCCAAGCTCATTGCTTAGTTTATTAGCAGGAAATGGATAAAATTGCTCTAATCGTATTATTACTATATCATTTATTTTTTGTATCTCACATGCTTCAATTATATCGTAATAAACTTTACCACTGCATATTATGGCTTTGCGTATCTTGTCATCTGAAACTAAGCTTACTCTATATTCCGGAGTTACCGTGAGAAATCTTCCTTCAAAGTCAGATAGGTGAGAAACTGCTCTTTTGTGACGTAATAACGATTTAGGTGTAAACACTACTAAAGGCTTACGGAAGTCTCGATGGATCTGTCTGCGCAAAACATGAAAGTAATTTGCCGGAGTAGAGCAATTAACTACTTGCATATTATCTTCTGCACAGAGCTGCAAAAACCTCTCTATACGCGCAGAGCTGTGTTCAGGTCCTTGCCCTTCATAACCATGAGGCAAAAGTAGAACTAGACCGCTGGATCGCAACCACTTTGTTTCTGCTGACGCAATAAACTGGTCGATTATAATTTGCGCACCATTTGCGAAATCACCGAACTGTCCTTCCCAGAGCACCAATGAATACGGGGAGTCAAGACTATATCCATATTCAAAGCCCATTACAGCATACTCTGATAAAGTGCTATCTATAACCTCAAAGTGAGCCTGTTCTTTGTTTATATCATTCAATGGAGTAAACACCTCTTCTGTTACCTGATCAACGAGTTTTGAATGACGATGTGAAAAAGTTCCACGACCAGAATCTTGTCCTGACAAACGCACTTCTATTCCTTCTGTAAGTAGTGATGCAAATGCAAGGCTTTCAGCTGTTGCCCAATCTATATTACTACCAGAACTTATGCTGTCTATTCTGCTATCGAGTATTTTTTTAACTTTATTATTAATGTTAAAACTATTTGGTATATTGCTATTTATATGTACACCTAGTTTTTTTAGCTTATCTGATGGTACACCAGAATCTGTATAGTATTCGTTTAAATCATTTAGCCTTGCTTTTCTAAGTTTTGACCACAATCCACCGAACCAATCAGCTTTCTTTGGAGTATAAATCGCTGATTCAGTGAGGCTTTTATCTAATTTTGCCCTAAATTCGCTACGTAGTTTGTTTACTTCATCACTATTTAGCACTCTTTCTGCAGTTAACTTCTCTTCATACAGCGTTCCTGGAGTTTTATGCTTTGATATTACCTTGTACATGAGAGGCTGAGTGAGATTTGGTTCATCACCTTCATTGTGACCATGTTTACGGTAACATATTATGTCGATCACCACATCTTTTTTAAACTTTTGCCTATATTCCATCGCTAGATTTGTGACAAAACTTACAGCTTCTGGATTATCTCCACTTACGTGGAATACTGGTACTTCTATTAATTTTGCCATGTCAGTACAATAAAAAGATGACCGTGCGCAGCATGGATTGGCAGTAAACCCAACTTGGTTATTAATGACAATATGCACGATTCCATCCACTTTATAACCTTTAATATTACTCAAGGCCAAGGTCTCAACAACCACTCCTTGACCTGCGAAAGCTGCATCACCATGAATTGATACCCCGAGCACAGACTTCGTTTTTTGTTTAGCTCTCACTCTTCCAACCAGAACTGGATTTACTGCTTCGAGGTGAGATGGGTTAGGGCATAGACTCAAGTGTATTTTCTTGCCATTAGCAAGTATGCGATCAGATGAGTAACCGAGATGATATTTGACATCACCAGACATCTTAAGGTCACTTGGATATGCAAGATTGCCTTGAAATTCAGATAGCATTGCTGCATATTCTTTCCCAATAACTTTGGTTAAAACGTTGATTCGTCCGCGGTGAGCCATACCAAAAACTATTTCTTCAATCCCAAAAGCTATGGAATTACCAATGATCTTTTCTATTGCGACAATAACTGATTCTCCACCTTCAATAGAGAAACGCTTATGTCCAGGGAATTTTGTATGAAGAAACTGCTCGAACATCTCAGATTCAATCAAGTGCCTCAGTATCTCCTTTTTATCTTGCGAGCTTAGTGTATAAACCTGATTTTCAATTTTTTCCTGCAGCCACATTCTCTCCTTGTAAGAGGAAATATGCATAAATTCAAAACCAATATTTTTACAGTAAATATCTCTATAAACTCTAGTATCACGTGTTAGAGAGAAATTTGAATATTTCTGGTAATCTATTTCCTCATTCACGTTTGGTGATAAAGGATTGAGGTCTGAAAAAAAATGACCGTAAGATCTGAAAAAATTTACCGAATTGGAAACTGAGTCATCTACTTTAATCAGATGTTGTATACTACAGCACTTATCAACTTCTAAGTTAACTAAGAAGGTTCTGTACCAATCTTCCCCGATTGATTTATCACCTTGCAAGTAACGGCTATACATTTCCTCCACAAATTTCATATTATCACTGTAAAGGTAAGAATTGTTTTTAAAATTTGGCATAATTATATAAAAGATATCAAGTGTTTATAAGTATAACTTAGGTTTTTTAAAAAAGAACTTTTTTTGACACCTATGAGTTAAATCAGTATATCATAAATTTCCTAAGGATTACCTTCAGCATTTAACTTAACAATTTTTTTAGTAATAACTTCAGTAAATTCAGAAAAGGCTCTTTTTTTGTGTGAAAATGTAACCTTTATAGTGCCAGCAATGAAAAAACATTAAGAACTACATAAACACTGCCTAGTATAAAGCGTTAAAGAAAATGCATGATAATATATCTTATACTTAAGGTAGTGAAAACCACCGTAAAACAGCGACAGACACTACAGTCTTCTATTACTTGATTACGCAGGTAGCATTTCTCAATAATACTATATTGTGTGCTAGCAACACTTTAACTTTATTATTTTTGAAAAATACAGAAACTGACCCTATTAAGCCACCTTTATCATAATCATAAACCTTTTCTTTTTAGTAGTTTTTCTTTATTAAAAGCTGAGTTCATGTTTTTGAAATTTTTTAAAGCAAACTAATTTTACACACCATACTTCAATATCAAGCTAGAAATGACCTTGTTCTTATGTTCCAAAACTTCGTTTAACTAAATTCAACGTGATACCTATGTATAGAACTCTATTGTGTTTACTTAGAAGTATATAAATATAGTAGCTTTTTATGCTATACCCCTCTCAGCTTCAGCTACTTAGGTGGTTTCATAAGAACAACTGGAATAGCGTCATAGAAGTGCTGATATGACACCTTATTAGTAGGGATTGATTTTGTAATTTCAACGTTTATATAATTATTAACTATATATATTAAGAGATTTATTAAATAAAGAAAGAAGATAAGAGAAATCTCGTAATAGTTAATTATTTTCTAACCTTGTAATCTGATGTTCTATACTGTCTTAACTACTTTATAAGTATGCTTCAAATTATATAATAAAATCCTGAAACTAGATATAAAGTATATATAGCATATAAAATTAGATGTAAGACACAGCTATGTAATACTTTCGTTGTTCAATTTATTCAGATTAAAGATAACTAAATGCTCTTGTTATCATGATAAAGAGACTGGCGGAGTTTATTTCAGCAGTTTTTAATTCTGCTCTTATAACTGAAGGAATCTGAATACTAATTAGTTATTTGGACGGTAGAAAGTGACGCCATTGATTACACTGGTTTCATCTGCTATACATAATCTTTGAATATGAAAAAACAGTGGATGAATATGATATAGCAGTTGTAGGTGGTGGCCCTGGCGGCTATATAGCGGCAATTAGAGCGGTGCGGCTTGGGTTTAAAACTGCAGTTATTGAAAAAGAAAAAAATTTAGGTGGTATATGCTTAAATTGGGGATGTATACCGACAAAATCGTTACTTAGGACATCCGAAGCCTATAGGCTCATAAAAAGAGCGGAGGAATTTGGTATAAAAGTGAAGGATGTGAGTTTTGATATACAATCAATAGTGAAATACTCAAAAAATATTGTTGATAAACTGTCGAGCGGTATTGTATATTTAATGAGAAAAAATAATATAAAAGTCTACAGGGTTTTGGTAACCTTGTAGGTAATCGTACTATAAAGATTTCTAGTGGTGATGGAGAACACAAGATTTCTTCTAAGCGTATTATTTTAGCAACAGGTGTAAGAGCACGAAATCTGCCTGGAGTAGAAGTAGATGGAGACTTAATATGGAATGCTCAGCATGCTATAGCTCTAGACAAGTTACCAAAATCGTTGTTAATTATAGGATCTGGTGCAATTGGGGTAGAATTTGCGAGTTTCTATAGTACTTTAGGAGTTGATGTCCCAATTATAGAAGTAAAAAACACTATTTTACCGTTAGAAGATAAGGATATTTCAGGTTTAGCACAAGAAATATTTATGAGACAGGGAATAAAAATATATACAAACAATAGTGTAAAGACTATAACTAAAAATAAAGGCTCTGTTCAAGTGCAGCTAAGTAGCGGTAAAAACAAAGAATTCGATAGAGTAATTGTTGCAGTTGGCGTTCAGGCAAATACTGAAAATATAGGTTTAGAGAATACAAAAGTTAAATTAAGTTCTTCTGGCTTTATTGAAACAAATGAATGGTATGAAACGTGTGAACCGAATGTATATGCAATAGGTGATGTAGCTGGCCCGCCATGTCTAGCACATAAAGCAAGTCGTGAAGCTATGGTCTGCGTTGAGAAGATTGCTGGTAAAGATGTCCACGTATTTAAAAAAGAGTGCGTACCAAATTGTACTTACTCTTATCCGCAAATAGCGAGTGTTGGTCTAACTGAAGAACAAGCAATCAAAGATGGATATGATATAAAGATAGGAAAATTTCATTCTGATTTTAGTAGTAAATCTATTGTGCTCGGTGAGACTGATGGGTTAGTGAAAACAGTGATAGATAAAAGAACAGGTGAGCTCCTTGGAGCTCACCTGTTAGGAGCAGAAGTAACAGAATTAATTAGCAGTTTTGTCCTTGCAAAGCAGATAGAAGTAACAGATCTTGATATAAAATCTACGATTTTTCCTCACCCAACTATTTCGGAAATGATGCATGAGTCAGTACTTGCTGCAGATAATGAGTCGCTGAATAGTTGAGTTAACGTTCTGTTGCTTTAAAGCTGAAAGTCCTTGAACGGAAGATTTTTATGTACTTTAGTTATGACTGATTGATTATCAGAATTAGATCTCTATCGTCTTTCTTTTAGCTCTTTAGCTCTGCTAGTTTCACTTTAAGCTTTATCTTTAGATTAAGATATCCCTGAGCTTTTTCCTGTATTATCTAAATCTTGTTACTCCAGTTAGTGTTTTCCATTTTTATTACGCTGTTCTTACTGAGTAGATCAACATCTAAATTAAAGATACTTTTATTGTGTTTTTAGCAATCCGATAAATCTTCTCCGTTTTGTCTTCTATTCTGAGGTTTACTTTTTTGTTAATTTCTTTTTTACTATTGTTGCTAAGTACTTTTCTTCCTATTTTTCTATTATAAAGCCTAATAAAATTCTACGTGCAAATTATTAAATAATAGTTAATAATCTAGTATCAATGTACTATACACAGATGGATGTTATCCTCGCAACAGGCGGAACAGGTGGACACATTTTCCCGGCTATGACCTTGGCGAAAGCACTAAAATTGCAAGGGTACAGTTGTATATTGTTTACTAATAAAAAAATAGATAAAAATACAGATATAGAAAGCTATACCCTGCCATTATGTAGGCCAAGTAATAATAGATTTAAATTTTTCTTTTTGTTAACATATAGCTTTGTGTTAGCACTGTGTCAAATGAAAAAACTAAAGCCAAAGCTAGTTGTTGGTTTTGGTAGCTATGCCTCTTTTCCAACTCTTCTTGCTGCAAAAATTCTCTCTATACCTATAATTTTACATGAACAAAATACAGTTTTAGGAAGAGTAAATAGATTTTTTCTCAATGGTGCAGAGTTGATCGCAACTAGCTTTCCGGAAACTAAATATGTAGAGAACAATAGATGTATTTTTACAGGAAATTTTGTTTATATAAAAGCGCAGGGCTATTATCACATTCATTCTGAAGAGAACTTGAATATATTAGTGATAGCAGCTAGTCAGGGTGCAAGTTTTTTTGACGATGTAATAAGTGACGTAGTTTGTAATTTGCCTATTAAAGTGAAAGAGAAGCTTAGAGTAACGCAGCAATGTACGAAAAAAAATATCAGTAAGGTCAAAGACTTGTACGAAAGTGAAAAAGTCAGTAATGAGTTAAGTGAGTTTTTTGATGACATAGAAAGTAGATTAGCAAGTACTCATTTGGTAATTAGCAGAGCAGGGGCAACTTCAATAGCAGAGATCACTCTTGCTAAGCGTCCTGCTATATATATTCCTTACCCCTACTCAAAAGATGGTCATCAATTTTACAACGCAAAATATATTGAGAATTTAGGAGCAGCTGTGATAATTGAGCAAAATAGTGAAACGAAAAGAAATCTAAGAGAATTACTAGTTGATTTATTAGGAAATTCTCAAAAATTGAGTGATATGGCTAATAATACTAAAAAAGCAAGAATAAAAAATGGAGTTGATGAATTTATTAAGATAATAGCTCAAAGATTTTGATGACGAGTATGGATGCTTGCTTTTTCTTCAAATGTATCCCATAGTTTTTTTTCTAATGCTATATTATATAGCTTATTGATGTAAACTACACCTGTAGGTGAGGTTATGTTAATTTCAAGGAGAAAATTATCTATAATGTCAATGCCAACGAATATTAACCCTCTTTTCTTTAGTTCAGGGCCAATTTTATTACAAATTTCATTATCTCTGTCACTCATTTCAGCTGGTAGAAAACTTGCTCCAAGTTGTAAGTTTGTTCTGATTTCTTCACTGACTCTTGGGACTCGTTTCATTGCTCCAATTGGTTGGCCATCCAGTAATAATATTCTTTTATCTTTATCTATATTCTTACAAAATGCTTGCGCAATTATAGGGCATTTATATTTTGAAATCATTAGTTCCAGTATTATTTGAATATTACTTTCATCTCTTGCTCTCATTACGTCGTTTCCTCCATAGCTATACAATGGCTTCAGAACAATATTTTTGTCATGATTATGGTAAAAATTCCTAATCATTGATGTATTTTCAGTGATTAAAGTCGGCAAAGTTAATTCTGGAAATAATGAGGTGATTAATTTTCAGGACAATTTCTTATCTCTGTTGGATTGTTTATTACTAAAGCACTGGCTTTCTCTAAAATATAAGTGGTTGTAATGTAACGCATATCAAAAGGTGGATTCTGTCTAATAAATATGATTTCTATTTCATTTAAGTTAATTATTACGTCTTTTCTAGAGGTAAGACCAGAATCATCAGCACTAACTTTCTGAGCAAGAGCGATTGGCTGGTTTAGATTTAATGCTAAATTATTAGGAACATAAATGAAAATTTCGTGCTTTCTCCTTTGTGCTTCCTTTATTAGTGCAAATGTAGTATCAGTTTCAAAGTTTATATTTTCATCCATTTGAAAAGCAACTCTCATTTATATATTATTTTTAAAATAAAACTACCATTTAAAAACTAAGCTTCCATTAACGTCGTAACTTGCTATGTCTATGACGTACATAACTTACAACTTGCTTTACTCCTTTAACTTTTCTTGCAATTGCTATTACAGCTTTTAGTTCTGCTTTATTCTGAGCTATACCCATTAAATAAACAGTTCCATCAACTGTGTTAACACTGTAATTAATTGATTTGATATTTCTTTTCCCTAAAAACCTTGTTCTTATTTCTGCTGTTATCATACCATCTATAATAGAGTCAAGTATGGAAATTGTTTGAATTGGTGTTACCCTTATTTCATTTATTACCTCTTTAACTTCTTTTTCCTGCCAAGCTATTTTTTCTGCTGTAAGTTGTTTTTCGGGCGTATCGACATTCCCAATAAGCAGTACTCTTCCTTCACTTACTTTAACTTTTACAGGTGAAAATAATCCATGCTTTAAGAGCTCCTTATTGATTCTGATTATTATAGTTGTATCGTCGACAATATTTCCTAAAGATTTATCTTGCATTGCTACTGCTGTCGCTGTAGTAGCTACTACACCACTTATTATAAGGGTTGTGCATCCACTTTGTGTAATCAGAAAGATTGCAAGTAAAAAATTTGCTATCAGTCTCATTATTGATTTTCAGGGTTTAGAGTTTTTGTTAAAAGATATTAATAAGCTTTTTTGATTATGTAAATACCATAATTGAGTAAGATTTTAGATCTTGAGTATTTTAATGTAGTACTATAATGTTAGTTTGAAGTAATTTAGGTTTGCTTAAGTAGATTGATAAGTGGAATTGATTAGAGTATTATAAGGTCGTTATTCTAATTTTGTGACACTGGGTATAATCTTCAAGATGAGTTCTATCATAAGATAATAGAAATAGATTTGTGGTGTAGCTATAAGTTACTGGAAAATTTTTGCGGATATGGCGGAATTGGTAGACGTGCCAGGTTTAGGTCTTGGTGATCTTGTTCATGGGGGTTCAAGTCCCTCTATCCGCACTTACATAACTTAGATTCTAAAAAAAAGTTTATAATCACTAAATATGCTTTTGTTTCTATAAAAAATCTGTTCTTAAAGATTGTATTTAACTTAAATCCTGATAAAATAACTTTGTTAAGGTGTGAATTAAAATACTTGTAAGTAGGTTATAATGTCTAATAGTATACCTCAAAGTACAGTTAAAATAGGTGTATCAGATAGTATTTATACTTATAGAGAATTAGGTATAGATAAACTTAAGCATGAGTATGAAATTACGGTAAGTAGTGATTGTATAAGACAGAAAATGGGTTTTAGATTACAAGAAATAGCTAAAAGTGCAAAATTGCCTGGATTTCGGTCTGGCAAGATGCCTTATGATCTCGTTGTTACGAATTATAAAAGCGAAGCTTTAGAATATGTAGTAAACAATACGATTGACTATTGCTCTACTGATTTGATGGAAAAAATTGGAGTTAAATCTCATGTTTATCCTAAAATTGATATTATATCATTACCAAATCTAGACAAAAAAGATGAAAAGGACAGTTTTGTATATAAACTATCTTTTGAGTCAATGCCAGAGGTACCATTGATAGATCTTGATAAAATAAATTTGAAGAGAATTGAGGCAAAAATCGAAGAGGAAGACATAAGAGAATTTATTGCCTCTATAAAGGCAAAATTTCCTGATTTTGTCTCTGTTAATGATGTTTCTTATCAGGCAAAAAATGGAGATAAATTAATAATTGACTTTAAAGGGCGAATTAGAAATAAGCTTTTTAGAGGTGGAAGTGATAAGAACTTTAAGGTGATTTTAGGTTCCGGAACATTTATTAATGGTTTTGAGGATCAATTGATTGGTATGAGAAAAGGAGAAACAAAAAGCTTTAAGTTAAAATTTCCTGAAGATTACCAAGTAATTTCTCTTGCAGGACAGGAAAGTAATTTTTCTGTTCTAGTTAATGATATTCAAATTATTCGAGGTTTTAGAAGTAATGATGAAATAGCTAAAAAAATGGGTTTTGAAAATTATTCGTTACTAAAAAAATATGCTAAAAAAGTAATTAGTGATCAGTGTAAAGAGATGGGAGATCTATTGATTAAAAAAGAGCTGTTTGATTGTTTAGATGCTGGTTATAGCTTTGGGTTACCTACGGAAGTGGTGAAACAGGAACAACAGAGAGTAAAAAAGGAATTGGACTCTGGGGACGATTCTTGTAAAGAGGCTGAAAGGCGTGTAAAGCTTGCAGTGTTATTTATGAAGTTTAGTACAGAACATAAAATATCGTTAACTCAGAATGATATTCTGAATGTTGTTATGAATCAGTATGTTAATAAAAATATGCCGTTTGATAAAATAGTGAAGCATTTTAGGTCAAATAGGCAGTTTCAATGGTTGGTTAAAGGACAAGCTCTTGAGCATAAAGTTACAGATTATATAATGGAAAAGGTTAATAAAAAAGAGCAAGTTGTTTCTGTAAAAGAATTAAAGGAATTGTTTGATAATATCTAGTGAGAAGGGTATGACTCTTATACCAATTGTAATTGAACAAACTAGTCGTGGTGAGCGTGCTTATGACATATATTCGAGATTAGTGAAAGAAAGAATAATTTTTGTGACTGGGCCTATTGAAGACAGCATGGCTAGTGTAATAGTGGCACAGCTTTTATTTTTGGAGTCAGAAAACCCTGACAAGGATATTTATATGTATATTAACTCGCCAGGTGGTATTGTAACTGCTGGTTTATCGATCTATGATACAATGCAGTATATAAAGCCTGATGTTTCGACTTTGTGTATAGGTCAAGCTGCATCTATGGGTTCTTTACTACTTGCAGCTGGTACAAAAGGTAAGCGTTATTCTTTGCCACATTCAAGAATTATGATACATCAACCATCTGGTGGTTATCAGGGTCAAGCAACCGACATAGAAATACATGCTAATGAGATTCTACGAGTTAAGAAGAAGCTGAATCAGATTTATGAAAAACATACTGGAAATTCACTAAAGAAAATTGAAGAAATGATGGAGAGAGATAAATTCATGGATTCTGAAGAAGCCAAGAAAATTGGATTGGTTGATAAAGTAATGGCTGAGCGCGAAGATATTAAAGTTGAGTAGAGGGTGAATTAATGGATTATAATAATAATTTACACCGTTGTTCTTTTTGTAATAAAGCACAAAATGAAGTAGATAAATTAATTACTAATTCTTCAGATGGCTTAAAAGTGTTTATTTGTAATGAGTGCATAGAGTTATCTCATAAGGCAATAAGTCAAAAAAAAGGAGGGCCTTTTAATTCAGATTATATGTCTGATGTGAAGTTATTATTAAAGAAACCTGAGGACATAAAAAATTTTCTTAGCAAACATGTTGTGGGTCAAGAGCATGCACAACATGTTTTGTCTGTGGCTATGTATAACCATTGTCAATCCATGGCACAAATTCACTCTATAAGTGACATTGAGATTGAGAAATCGAATGTAATGCTCATTGGTCCCACTGGTTCTGGTAAAACTTTGTTAGCTAAGACACTTGCTAAAGTCTCGGATGTGCCGTTTGCTATGGCTGATGCGACAACTTTAACGGAAGCAGGTTATGTAGGCGATGATGTAGAAAGTGTGTTGTCACGTTTGTTGCAAGCTGCAAACTATGATGTTACAAAAGCGCAGCGTGGTATAGTATTTATAGATGAAATAGATAAAATTACAAGGAAATCTGAAAGCACTTCAATAACGCGTGATGTTTCAGGTGAAGGAGTGCAGCAAGCTCTGCTTAAGATTATGGAAGGTACAGTCGCTTATGTTCCACCGCATGGGGGACGTAAACATCCACAACAAGAACTTATACAAGTGGATACTAATAATATATTGTTTATCTGTGGAGGAGCTTTTGAAGGTCTAGATAAAATTATTGAAGCAAGGAAAAGAGGAACATCAGTTGGCTTTGGGGCGGATATCAGTCATTCTAGGGAGCAAAGGAAAAAGAATGTTTTACATGATGTTCAACCTGAAGATTTGATCAAATTTGGTTTAATACCGGAGTTTGTAGGGCGGGTTCAAATAACTGCTGTTTTAGATGAGTTAGATCATGAAGATTTAGTACATGTACTAATAGAGCCAAGAAATGCACTAATAAAACAGTACAAGGCATTACTTGCATTTAGCAAAGTAACCCTTGAGTTTACAGATGAAGCAATATCAGCTATTGCTGAAAAGGCTATGAGTTATAAGACAGGTGCAAGAATGTTGCGTGCTATTTTAGAGTCACTTTTGCTTGATGTTATGTATACAGCTGGAAATGGAGGTCTTGAAGGTAGTACAATAGTGATTACTAAAGAAATGGTAGAGCTAGGAAAAGCAGTGATTAATCGTAGTAATAAAGGTACTATTATAACAGTTAATGATTAGTTTGGGGTAGTGTTATGAGTGTTGAATGTACTGTAGACTCTGTTTTTGTTACATTGCCAGTATTGCCTTTAAGAGATGTAGTAGTTTTTCCAAGTATGATGGTTCCTTTATTTATAGGTAGGGAAAGATCTATCAATGCGTTAGAGTGTGCTATTGATAATAGTAGTCGCCGAAATGAGATTTTTCTTGTGACACAACGAGATGGTTCTATTGATAACCCGGAACCACAAGACCTTTATGAGGTAGGTGTGCTAGCAAATATTGTACAATCATTAATAAGACTACCTGATAATGCAGTAAAGGTTGTAGTTCAAGGAGTAAACAGAGGAAGAGTTTTAGAGTATATCGACTCTCATACTTTATTACAGGCTAAAGTAGAGTTGAGTAGTTACTATGAGTGTGAAGATGATGAAGATAATGTTGATCTAGAGGCTTTGAGGCGCTCTGTTATAAACGCATTTGATAGCTGGTGTAAACTAAATAAGAAAAATCATCCTGAAGTTGTTGTTAGTCCAATTGAACAAATCAAAAAGCTTGATCAGCTTGTAGACACGATAGTTTCGTATTTAAACGTAAAAGCATCAGATAAACAAAGCATACTTGAGACTTATAGTACAGTAGAGCGTTTAAGAAAAACTTTCACTTTTATTGAAAGAGAAATAAGTATTTTGGATGCACAAAACCGTTTGTGTAAAACAATTAAATCACAAGTTGAGAGCACTCAGAAAGCCTACTATCTTAATGAACAATTGAAAGCTATACAGAAAGAACTAGGTGAATTTGAGAATGGAGAAGAAGGAAGCACAGTAAGTGAATTTGAGAAAAAGATAAATGAAACAAAGCTTTCTCAGGAAGCAAAAGAAAAAGCTATGACTGAATTGAAGAGATATAGGAAAATGAACCCTGTTTCTCCTGAAGCTACAGTTATATCTAATTATCTGTATTGGTTGCTTGATCTGCCATGGGGAAAGCATAAAGATATAAAAATTAACTTAAATGCAGCAAAGAAAATCTTAGACGAGAATCATTATGGCATAGAGAAGGTAAAAGATAGGATAATAGAATTTTTAGCAGTATTGAAGAGAGTAAAAGAGATAAAAGGTCCTATACTTTGTCTAGTTGGACCACCTGGCGTTGGTAAAACTTCTTTAGCTAAATCTATAGCAAGAGCGGTAGGTAGGGATTTTGTTCGCATTGCTCTTGGTGGTGTACGTGATGAATCTGAAATACGTGGCCATAGAAAAACATATATTGGTTCTATGCCTGGCAAGATTATCCAACACATGAAAAAAGCTAATTCGTGCAACCCGCTCTTTTTACTTGATGAGATAGATAAAATGGGCTCTGATTCGCGTGACGATCCTGCGTCTGCGTTGCTTGAAGTTTTGGATACAGAACATAATAAGCACTTTACAGACCATTATTTAGAAGTTGAGTTTAATCTTTCAAGTGTAATGTTTGTAGCTACAGCGAACAGCTTAAATTTGCCATATCCTTTGCGTGATAGGATGGAAATTATACAATTGTCTGGTTATACTGAAGATGAAAAGATTAATATTGCTAGATATTATCTGATCCCTAAATTGAAAAAAGAGCACGGTTTACGTCAGAAGGAATGGAGTATAACTGATGATGCACTGTATGAGTTGATACGTTTATACACACGTGAAAGCGGCGTGCGTAGTATGGAAAGGGAGCTTGCGAAGCTTATGAGGAAAGCGGTTAAGAAGATATTAACTGATAAAAGTAGGGAAATATCTGTAAGAGTTGATAATTTACAAGATTATTTAGGAATACGTAAGTATACCTTTGGTATTGCAGAAAATGAGAGTTTAGTAGGTGTGGTAACTGGACTCGCTTATACTGAAACAGGTGGTGATATTTTAATGATAGAGTCAGTTCTGATTCCTGGTAAGGGAGAAATAAAATACACAGGAAAACTTGGAGAGGTGATGCAGGAATCTATAAAAGCTGCATATAGTTATGTTCGTTCAAATTGTCTGTTTTTTGGTATAGAGCCTGAAAAATTTCAAAGTAACGATATACATTTGCATATACCTGAAGGTGCTGTGCCAAAGGATGGGCCTTCTGCTGGTAGCGCAGTATGTACGTCTATTGTTTCTCTTATGACAAGCATACCAGTTGATAAAAGTGTTGCTATGACAGGTGAAGTGACATTACGTGGTAGAGTTTTAGCTATTGGAGGCTTAAGAGAAAAGTTACTTGCAGCACTCAGAGGATCAATTAAGACTGTAGTTATACCTAGCGAAAATGAGAAAGATATACAAGAAATTCCAGCAAAGATTAAGGAAAAGATCAATATAGTTCTTGCCAAGAATATTGATGAGGTCATAAAGGTTGCTTTGATACGACCCACCATTCCAATTGAAGGCAATACTGGAAATAGCACACCATCTTCTTCTATAGAAAATAGAGGTGATAGTTTTCCTGAGTTAAAAACACTAAAGCATTAGGCCTTTGTCTGCATAGCTTTAGCATTCCATAATAAGTTTCAAGTAGCTGTAGAAACAGAACACTAAAAACTCCTTAACAAGTTTTGCTAGCTTTCTTATCATTATAATGAAAGTATCACGTAATCGATATCCTGTCTGATTCCTGGTATTATGTGTACCTTATGTTTTTACAACCTTTCTAAGGTTTTATCTATATAAGCTGAAATGAGCTTTTGAAGCATTTAAGGTAGTATAGAATACCAATTTACAGAATTAGAGAGAGCTACTAAAGGGTCTCACCTGCCTTCTTTTCTAACTTAGTAAGTTTTATAAATATTTATATAACTAAGAGTTAATTATTTTTATTAAAAAAAAGTAGTTATTTATCCTTTTCTAGATTATATAGAAAGTCGATATAATATAACCAAATTGGTTTAGGTTTACTAAATGTGAGAAAACGATATGGTAGCATATAATATTTCAAAGACTTAATCTATTATAATCTTTTTAAAATAGTTCTATGAAACGTAATTGATAATAAATTGCAAAATGCCTTTGAGGTGAGTAAAATAAACCGTGTATTTTTTTATAAATTGACTACGCCAAAAGCATGCAAAAACTTCATATATCTATTTGTCTTGCACTACCTCCTATAATTGGCACGTTATTCTTAGTGTACCCTATGATTTTTCCATGCTTAATATCTATTGTTGTAGCATATTTATTCAATCCGCTAGTAGTAAAGTTTGAAAAGCATAAAATACCGCGCCTATATTCTGTAATTTTTATAATATTTGTGCTACTGCTGGTTCTTGTATTAATTGTTACATTTGTTTTACCTATTATATATGTTCAAATTACTTCGATATTAAATTTTTTAATCAGTAAAGCACCTTTCTTAAACCTTAAAGGTATCTCATCTGCATTAGAGTTTCTTAATATAAAAGTAGGAGATGGTTTGTTTGATCACTTATCTGAAAATCTAGTAAAAAATTGCGGCGATTATATATCTTATTCTATAAACGCTTTTGGTATTATAGGTAATTTTATTGTCCAGGTGTTAAGCTCAAGCTTTAACTTAATTCATGTAGTATCATTGGTAGTAATTATTCCGGTAATGTTTTTCTATATATTGCGTGATTGGCCTCTAATTATAATAAAGATTAGTGAATTAGTTCCTGTTCCTTATAAAGAAAAAGTTGCAGTTTTTTTTTCAAAAGTAGATTTTATTATACTTAATTACCTAAAAGGGCAGGTAAACATATGCGTTGTTATGATGGCCTTTTATTCTATAGGTCTTAGTATAATCGGGTTGAAACATCCTGTTGCTATTGGAATTTTATCAGGAATATTAACATTTATACCTTATATAGGGCCATTAATATATACTATTATTGGGTTTTTGAGTGCTATTGCTCAATTCAGTGGGTGGTTCAAAAGCGCTGCTGTTTTAGCATTATTTAGTGTTGGACAGTTAATAGATGCGAACATACTAATTCCTTTATTAATAGGGAAAAAAGTTCATATATATCCAGCTGTAATTATCCTTGGAGTAACTACATGTGCTTCATATTTTGGGTTGATAGGTATATTACTTTTTATTCCAATAATAGCGATTATTAATGTATCAATAAGATATGCAATAGATATATATCTTCAAAGTGAGTTTTATAAGGGTGGTTAACAGATTTTTTATATAACTTATGATAATGAAGAACATGGACTTTAAAATATTATTTGTACATAACAAGAATAAGCAAATTTTAACACAAAACTCACTGTCAGAGGTGTAGGGGTTATGTTTAGTATGCAATTAAATTTATTTAGCAATAATCAAACTGATTATAGTTGGCAAAATTTTATTGTTTTAAGTGAAAATAAGCATGTGTACAATTCAGTAATTGATGACCTGTCTTGGAAATGTATGATTCTCTTTGGACCTAAAGGTTCTGGTAAGACTCATCTTGCTCACATCTGGCGATCGATAAATAATGCAATTTTTATCAATGTAAATAATTTTGTAAATGAGATGAGATATAGCAATGCTTTTATTTTAGAAGATGTACAAAATGTTCAAGATCAAGCAATGTTGTTACATTGTTACAACTATATGAAAGAAAATAACAAAAGACTACTTATTACTTCTTCATCTTCACCAAAAAAACTTAATTTAAAATTAAAAGATTTAAGTTCTCGTGTACTATCAACTACCAGTGTGAAAATTCCACCTGCAAGCGAAGAACTGTTGCGAATTATGTTGGTAAAACGATTTTCAGATAAACAAATGAGGGTTAATTTGAGAGTGATTGATTATATTTTAGCAAGAATAGAACGTTCTTTTCATAGTGTTAATAAAATTATGGAGAGAATAGATAATGAATCTATGGGATCAAATATTACCATTCCTTTTGTTAGTACTTTACTAAAAAAGAGCGATTATCATATATATTAAGAATTTATTAACATCTATGCTCTGTAAATGAGCCACCATTTAATCACATTAGTGCTATAGAAAATTATCATTTTAATATAGATATAATTAGATATGATCAAGGGATAGTTATTATGGTAGTTTATAAGGTATTTTCTATAGATTTGAATGTTATAATTTAACTATGGTAAAAGTAAGATCAAGTCTGAAAAAAAAATTAAGACGAAAGTTTATTGTACTTATAATATTAGTAAATGCTTTATTTATCTCGTATTTCCTAATAAAAAATATGAGTAACATTTCTAATCAAACTGTAGTCAAAGAAATAAATATAGAGGCTAATAATGCAGAATAAACAGTTGCAGGGTAAAAAAGGAAACCTTTACATAACGTATTATATAGATGCTTTGGTATCAAAAAGATCTGCTATGCAAAATACTTTAGAAAGTTATTGTTCAGATTTACTTTAACTTGAGAGTTTTTTATTTAAAAGTGGTACTACTTTAATTAGTGCAAGCAAAGCTAATATTAAAGATTATGTTAGGTATCTAAGTATACAAAAGAAATATAAAAGTAGTTCTATATAAGAAAAATATCTGTTATGAAAAATTTTTATAAGTGCCTATTTAATGATACAATAATAGACTTCAATCCAGCTCTGGCTAGTGATGATGAATTAAAAAATCCAAGAGTTTCTCGTCCTTTACTAAAGTATTTGAGTATTGGGGAAATGCTTTTACTAATGAACACAGTCAGAAAATCAGTAAGCAGATCAAATAAAGAGATAAGCAATAGGAGATCATGTACCATTTTAGATATCCTTTACTCTTCTGGTATGCGTATTACTGAACTGATTAATATAAAGTTATGTGAAGTGTTACATTTAGTAAACAATAGTGATAAAGAATGTTACATAATCATAAAAGGAAAAAGTGGTAAAGAAAGGAGAATCCTTTTTAAGGAACAAGCACTAAAAAGCCTTAAAAATTATTTATTAGTTCGTCACAACCTAATACTTGGAGATAAGGAATCTGATTGGTTATTTCCACAGGTAATAAACCCAATAGGCAGATTACAAGCAGAGAATCGGTCAATTAATTAAGGAATTGGCGAGAAAATGTAATATTGATGAAAGTAAAATCTCTCCGCATGTAATTAGGCATTCTTTTGCTACTCATTTACTCGATAGTGGAGCAAGCATTACACTGATACAAAGAGTTCTTGGTCATACTAACCTTTCTACAACACAAATATATACTCACATTACTAATAAAGAATTGAAAGCTGAATTAGCTGATTTGCATCCTATTACTCAGGTAATCAATAGTTAAACTTGTTGTTTTAAGTTTGTAGTAGAGTTAGACTTAAATAAATTCATCTGGATTTGTGACTTCAAGTTTGTTATTTAATTTTTTTCTTATATTATGGGAGGTGCTTTATACTTTAGTTACTCTTCCCATACTCTTTTTTCCTACACATGTAGTAACTATTTTTCTTACCTTCTCAATAAAGATTGTATTATACATGCTTCGTTTACTATGTGGTGTTGAATATGAAATCAGGGGAATGGAAAACGTTCCAAAGCAGCCCTTCATAATAGCTTCTAAGCATCAATCTCCGTTTGAGACATTTATTTTTATGCTTTTATTTAGAAATGCAGTTTTTGTTTTAAAACGTGAACTGAAATGGATTCCATTTATTGGCTTACACCTCATGGCACTTGGAATGATTTTTATCAATCGCTCAGATGGTATCAGTTCTATACGCTATATTGTTAAGTTAGCTAAGTTACGTGTGAAAGAAAATAGGAACGTAATCATATTTCCTGAAGGCACCAGAACAGTTGCAAAGCAAAAGACGAAATATCAATCAGGGGTAGTTGCTTTATATAGTGTATTATCTGTTCCTGTATTGCCAGTTGCTTTAAATACTGGTTTATTTTGGCCAAAGAGCATACTTTCTATGAGAAAAAATCCTGGAAAGGCAGTAATAGAAATATTGCCTCCAATATATCCTGGATTAAGCAAAGGCGAATTCTTGAAAAATTTAAAAAAAACTATTGAAGGAAAAAGTAGTAAATTGGCCACAAGAAAACTGGTATTGCAAATTACTGAAAAGCATTTACAATAAAAAAAATACAGTGTTTTAGGTCTTAATATATGGCAAATCATAAGAGTGCTAAAAAAATGGTAAAGGTAATAGCAAAACGCACTTTAGTAAATAAAATTCGTAAAAGCAAAACTCGCACTGCTATTAAAAAATTAGTTGATATAATTAAGTCTGGTGATAAAGAAAATGTCATTTTAGCATTTCGAAACGCTGAATCTAATTTGCACAAGTGTGTAAATAAAGGTCTTCTTCATAAGAATACTGCTGCGCGTAAAATAAGTCGCTTGAATGCAAAAGTAAAAGCATTAATGACTGTTTAATGCGATTAATCTAAAGTTAACCAAGTTATATATACTTTTTAGTTTGCATGCTTTATATAAAATTTGATAGACCGGGTTATGGATAAAAAAGCGTTATTAGAATTAAACAATGGGTTAAAGGTTGAACTACCCATATTAAGTGGAACAATAGGCCCTGATGTGTTAAATATTAAGGATTTATATAAGGCAACAGGGCTATTCACTTATGATCCAGGGTTTATTTCCACATCTTCGTGTTCTTCTGCAATTACATTTATTGATGGAGATAAAGGAGTCCTTAGATATAGGGGACATGATATAGCTGATTTAACAGAGAATAATGATTTTACTGCTGTAATTTATCTATTACTTTATGGTAAATTACCTAGTTCAAGTCAACACAGAACGTTTCTTCTAAAAATAAAAGAGTTATCTAAAGTGCCGGAACAGGTTATTGATGTAATTAAAGCATTTCCAAAAACTGCTCATCCTATGTCAATTTTGATTGCATGTTTTGCAAGTTTGTCAGCATTGTACTATGAAAAACATGGTACTAATATTAATAATGAAGACCTGAATTTTGGAATCTCTGCAATAGCCCAGATCCCTGTAATTGTTGCAATGATATATAGGTATATAAACGATCAGGCATTTATAAATACCAATAATGAATTAAACTATAGTGAAAATTTCTTGAGGATGATGTTCGGCGATGCTTTTAATAACGATAGGGGCACTCTTTTTGCAAGAGCTCTCGATAAAATATTTACTCTTCATGCTGACCATGAGCAAAATGCTTCTACAACAGCTGTCAGATTAGTAGGATCTGCTGGTTCTAATTTATTAGCGAGTCTATCTGCAGGAGTTGCTACACTTTGGGGACCAGCACATGGTGGTGCTAATGAGGCAACTATAAATATGTTAGAAGAAATAAGACAAAGTGGAGATATAGATAAATTTATTGAAAAAGCTAGAGATGATAAAGATCCATTTAGATTGATGGGGTTTGGACATCGTGTTTATAAAAATTACGATCCACGTGCACGCATATTAAAAGATACTTGTGATGAAATTTTAGATAAGCTTGAACAAAATAATGAACTACTTAAGGTTGCAAAGAGGCTTGGAGAAATGGCTTTAAAGGATGAGTATTTTATTGTGCGTAAGTTGTATCCTAATGTTGATTTTTACTCAGGTATAATAATGAATGCTATCAATATTCCTTCAAATATGTTCACGCCTATTTTTGCCCTTTCAAGAACCACTGGATGGGTTACTCAATGGTATGAAATGATGAGTGACAGGGAAACTAAGGTTTGTAGACCAAGACAACTCTATATCGGTAAATGAACCTATCTATACCTCTGATTTTAAATACTAATTATCTTGAACTTAGTGTACAATTTTAAGCAAGAGAATTTTATGGTTCATTTATATGTTTCTTAATTTCAGCTACAATCTTATCGGATTGACTTTCGTCTGAGTTTAGGTCAGCTACAAAGTGCGTAGCATATTTTCCTCCAGGGCCAATGAGATATATTATCGAAGAATGGTTGATTTCCTCTTCTTCACCAATTTTGCTGGTGTATACTTTATAACTCGTGATTACCTCATCTATTTTTTCTCTTTCACCAGTTAACATTTGTATTCTATGGTCAAATTGCTGTTGGAATTCTTTAAGTTTTTCTGTATTATCACGTTCAGGGTCAACTGTTATAAAAAATGTTTGTAGCTTTTCATTGGTTTTCTCATCTAGTTTTGCAAGTACCTCCGAGATTATTCCAAGATTCATGGGACAAACCTTTTTGCATGAAGAAAACCCGAAAAAAATCATCATATATTTATCTTTAAAATCATTACTGCGTATAATTTGATTATCTTGATTAATCAGAACAAAATCTCCCCCTATTTTAACTTCTGCCTTGTGAATAACTATTGGAGCAAATATACCTTTTTTGGTGAAATAACAATAACTAAGAAAAATAACTGCTAATACTATTAGCATGGTAGATAATAATCTTACAAACTTTATCATTAGAACACCTTAAATAAAATAAGATTATATCTTGTTAGCCAACTTATTCAATATGTTCTTTCCAAAGTGGGTTGTTAATTTTATCCAACAGTTTTCTATGTTCATTAATTTCTTCATTGCTTGGTGAGTGTTTCCTACGAGATAAATCACGTATTTTACGGTAAATGACTGTGGAATTATTATCTTGCTTGCACTGATTATCAAATAAGAAAGTTTGTAACCCTCCTGTAAGCTCAACATAAACTTTTGCAAGCAGCTGAGCATCAATTAGTGCTCCGTGTAATTCTCTGTCCTTTAGCGATATATTAAAACGCTTACATAATGCACTTAAAGATGCGGGTGAACCTGCAAACTTTTTTCTTGCAAGTGGTAATGTATCCAACACTCTGTCCGAAGAAATTAATCCGGTATTTAGTTTACTAAGTTCCATATTAAGAAACTTAATATCAAATTCAGCGTTATGAATTATTAAAATATCGGTAGATATAAAGTCAAGAAATTCAAGTACGACATCTGAAAATAATGGCTTATCTTCCAAAAATTCTTCACTAATGCCATGAATCTTAAATGAGTGATAAGGTACATCCCTTTCTGGGTTAAAATACTGATGGAATACTTTGCCTGTTGGGACCCGATTAATCAATTCTATACACCCTATTTCAATAATCCGGTGGCCAAATTCAATATCAAGGCCTGTAGTTTCAATATCAAGTACTATTTCACGCAGCTTACTTTTCATGATTAACTTTAAACAATACTAGTCTTGTTTACCATTTGTTATTGGATCATTATCATGATTGTCTTTATTGTAGTTAATAGAAACAAGCAGCCAGCTTGGATCTGATGAATTGATATTTTTTTTGAATTGCCACATATCCTCAACTCTATTAATCGTTGATGTGCTACCTGATACAATATTTCCATTATCATCCTTAATAAAATTAATTTGCTCTGAAAGAAAATACACTGTGATAAACACTACGTTTTTCACTAGTTTTATTTCTAAAATCTTTTGTGAAGTAATAGAAACAATTATAGATTCATGTGTTTCCTTACGATGTCTAATTTTCTCTGCAAAGTTATTATATAAGCCTTTATCTAAGAGAGGTTTTAGCTTAAGTAGATTCCCCTGATTAAAATACTTTATTATTAGTTCAAAAGCTATACTTGAACCTTCCATAAAATAGGAAATGGAGAAATCTTTATTTTTTTGTAATATTTGTTTGTAAGTGGCTTTTATTGAGTTTTTGTCGTTACTATTGATGTAGTCTTCAATGTCTTCTGCTACGTCTTTGTTACTTTGGCTTATATCAAGTACATTAGTTAATTTTCTTAAGTTTGAGTTTGTTAACCTTCCTAAAGAGTTATATAATCGCGAAAAAATGAATGCCGCTAATAAAGCATATATTACAAGCTCTATCATAGTAATTCAACTCCTTAGCATGTAAAGTACCTGAACATTATTAATTATTAATAAAAGTGTGCTTGTTCTATGTCAATCTGCGATTTGGATTTACTATTTATCTATAAATGACTATATTGTAGAAGAAAACGTTAAATACTTCAACTTAATTATGGAGGCGTAAGAAATGTCACAGTACAAAATAAAAATTCATGGCCAATATATTAAGGATCTATCGTTTGAAACCCCGAATTCACCATTCCTTTCTTTAAAGGAAGCTCCCAGTATTAATGTAATGGTTAATGTCAATTCAGTGAAGTTGAAAGGAGCTGAAAGTAACGAAGAAAATGATGAAGAAAAATCTTTCCATGAAGTTACTTTACATATAGAAGTCAAAGCAGTGATAGAGAGTGAAAGTATGAAAGATGGTGTTGCTTTTATTTGTGAAACGAAATACTGTGGTCTTTTTTCAATAGAAAACTCAGCAAAGCTAAGTGCAGAGGGGGCTAGACAAGCTTTATTTATAGGTGGGCCTACTTTTCTTTTCCCTTTTGCAAGGGAAATAATTGCACGGGTTACAAGTAGTGGTGGGTTTCCTTCTCTTATATTGGATCCTATAGATTTTGAAGCTATGTATAAACAACAGAGTCAACAACAAAAAGATACCGTAAGTAATGAGAATTTTAACTAATATTGGCCTACCCTTATTGTTCCAATGTGAGATAGTTTTATACACAGTAAGTTAAAAGACTTTGATGTTCTTAGTAGTCAGAATTTAACGTTCAGTTATGTTATAACTTAATGCTTGAGTTTATAAAATAATTGACAATGTTAATTTTCTAATTTACAAGTAGGTTTTTGAGGTAATTATCCAAGGGGTAGAGTTTGATTGAAGTATCAGTTCATTATGGTGATGTAAGTAGGGCTTTTCCAATATTAAAAAAAACAATTCAGAAAGAAGGAAGAGGGGTAAAAATAAAAAAACAATATCATGAAAAGAAATCAGAAGTAAGAGCTAAAAAGAAAGCTGAAGTTAAAAAAAAAAGGCGCCAACAAGAGAGTAGAAGACAGCGTTATGGTTTATAATTTTTAATAGTTTATATTGGTTGTTTTATGAATGTTCATGAATATCAAGCAAAAGAGATCTTACGTAAATTTAATGTTCCAGTTTTAAGCGGTTTTGTTACTACGTCTGCAGAAGGAATAGAGACTAAAATAAATCAACTGAAGTCTGACATACTTGTAGTTAAAGCTCAGATTCATGCAGGTGGAAGGGGCAAAGCTGGCGGTGTAAGACTGGCAAAGTCAACTGAAGAAGCTCAACAGCTTGTGAAGGATATGATTGGTATGACTTTGCTAACTCACCAAACAGGGCCAAGTGGGCAGCAAGTAAAAAGGGTTTACATTGAAGAGGGTTCAACTATTAAGAAAGAGTATTATTTAAGTTTAGTAGTTGATCTAAAACTTAGCAGGCCAACATTCATATTTTCTTCAGAAGGTGGAATGGATATTGAAAAAGTTGCGAAGAGCTCTCCTATGAAAATTGTGAAGCTCGATATTAGTCCTGCTTCTGGTTTTGCAAGTTTTGATAGTAGAAAGTTAAGCAGTAGTCTTAATTTAAGTCCAGAACAAATAAAAAAAATAACAAGTGTTGCAAAAAGTGTATATAATGCATTTATTGCAACTGACGCAAATCAAATAGAGATTAATCCACTAGCTGAGACAGATTCTAGAGATTTTGTTGCGCTCGATGCAAAGATTGATTTTGATGACAATGCTTTATACCGTCATCCAGAAATTGCGCAACTCCGTGATTATGATGAAGAAGTAAAGGAAGAAATAGAAGCCTCAAAACATGGGCTTAGTTATATAAAAATGGATGGCAATATTGGTTGCATGGTGAATGGTGCAGGTCTTGCTATGGCAACAATGGATATAATAAAGTACTACGGAGCAAAGCCAGCCAACTTTTTAGACGTTGGCGGTGGAGCAAATAAGGAAGCTGTTACCAAAGCATTTAGGATTATATTGTCTGATAGTAACGTAAGAGGAATTTTAGTTAACATATTTGGCGGGATAATGCGTTGTGATGTTGTTGCAAGTGGAATTGTTGAAGCTGTAAAAGGAATGAGTATTGGAGTTCCTCTAGTGGTTAGATTATCAGGTACTAATTTTAAAGAAGGAAAAAGAATTTTAGAGAAATCAGGGTTAAGTATTATTGCTACGGATGAGCTCGATGAAGCTGCACAGAAGATAGTAAAAGAGGTAAAGTAAAGCATGTCTATTTTGGTAAATAAAGATACAAGATTAATATGTCAGGGGTTTACTGGTGCACAGGGTACATTTCACTCAGAGCAAGCAATTAGTTACGGAACAAAGATAGTTGGTGGTGTAACTCCTGGCAAAGGTGGAAGCACTCACCTTGATTTGCCAGTTTTTAATACTGTAGCGGAGGCCAAAGAAAAAACTGGTGCAAATGCTACAGTAATATATGTACCTGCTAGGTTTGCCGCTGACGCAATACTTGAAGCGATAAATGCAGAAATAGAACTAATAGTTTGTATTACAGAGGGCATTCCTATACTTGATATGGTAAAAGTTAAATATATGCTTGTAGGTTCAAAAAGTAGATTGATTGGGCCAAATTGTCCTGGGATTATTACACCTGAGGAATGTAAAATAGGAATTATGCCGGGACATATTCACAAGCGTGGACATATAGGAATTATATCTCGTTCTGGAACTTTAACTTATGAAGCAGTAGCACAAACGACTACTGTTGGCCTTGGTCAATCAACATGCATTGGAATTGGAGGTGATCCTGTTCATGGCATGACGTTTGTTGATTGTATGGAACTGTTTTTGAAAGATGAAGATACCCATGGTATTGTAATTATTGGTGAAATAGGTGGGAACGAAGAAGAAGATGTGTCGAGTTTTGTAAAGGAAGAGAAAACTAAAAAGCCAATTGTTGGATTTGTAGCTGGTCAAACAGCACCTCCAGGAAAGCGCATGGGGCACGCTGGGGCTATTATTTCTTCTAGTGGCGAAAGTGCTGCTGCAAAGTTAGAGGTTATGAAAAGTGCTAGAATTGCAATTGCAGAAACTCCAGCGGTGATTGGTAAAAAAATCTTGGAAGTAATGCATCAAGTTTAAAGTATTGTTATAGAAACCCTATATTACCAACTACAAATACATTATTTACCCATTCGATTAGTAAGTTCCCTCCTGGTGAATTTACTGAAGTTTGCTTAGTAGGCAGATACTTACGAAGTACAGATGCAACAAATACTGCGCAAGCTGCGCTACTACATGAAGCAGTAGTACCTGTACCTCTTTCCCAGACTCTCAAAGTTATTTCTCCAGATTTTTCAATTTGTGCAATACTAACATTAGTTTTTTTTGGAAAGAATGCATGATTTTCCAACTTTGGTCCCAAATTTAGCAATGGTATTGTACCTATATTATCGACAAAAAAGATTATATGGGGATTGCCAATATTTACTGCAACTGGATCCTTAAGCATCTCAAATTCTATAGGTAAGTGAAGAGTATCACATTCAATGGATAGAGGAATCTCATACCATTTAAACAAGGGCTTGCCCATATTAACCTTTATTAATTTATTACCGACTTTAAAACACTCTAAAATACGCTTATTTACTAGCTCAATGGTAGAGTACTCAGTACCTTTTTCTAACATTATTAAATATCCAACACAACGCGCTGCATTTCCACACATTTCAACTTTGCTACCATCAGAGTTATAAATGTGCATGAAGCAATCAGCTATACTAGAGTTAGTGATGACTATCACTTGATCGCAGCCATTTTGGTTGGCAATTTCCCTATAGCTCCATTCTAAATTGTTTGTTGAACGTGAGTCTATGATAACAAAGTTATTACCAGTACCATGCATTTTTACGTAGGGAATTTTGTCTGTTAAACTGCTTACCATTATAGCAAAGACTATATAAACAAAAACTTCTTTTCTGATTATAGCTGTTTTATACGCTATAGTTTTTTGTAGTGTAGATGCTAAGTTAATGTCAAGCAATAGTGAAATGCTCTTTCAGCTGAACTTAAGTTGGAAAGGAAGAAAGTGTTTCTAATAGAAAAATTAGTAATGGACTAATTAAAGCAGCAGAGTTCTAAAATTAGCTTTTTTCATCCTGCTCTTGACAAATTTGAAGCTATGCAGTGTAACTTTCCTCTTGGTAATGTAGGTTCTTGTCAAGAATCTGCTTTCTAAAGATCTGATAGTACTAAAAAATATTTTAGATACTTTTGATAACCTAAGTTTATTTGGTTTAAGGCGGAAGCAAAAATAACAATGACAAAGATTATTTATATAACTAAGTTAAGTTTCTCAAAAACAAGCAGCAAAACTTTGGCAAGACTTTGCAAAAAGGATTGAAAATCATTCTGCTATTATTCGATATAGAATCTCAAATGAACCATATCTAGAAGACGATTTAGTATTCAGGCTCCTGATACTTACTAAGTAAACTATTAAGATGAAATCCAAAAATCATTTGTTTAATTTTTATAATCTTATTATCAGAAGCATTCGCAATGTTGACTAAGCAACATCTGTCATTTTAATAGTAGTAGCTATACTGATCTCAGTGCTTTTGATGAACAAAATCAATTGACGATCAAAATATTCTTTATTCATTCTATATATACAAACCTTTTGCTTATCTTAAAGTAAACCTAGAGAAAATTTTCCTATCTGAGATATATTCATCCTTTTAAACAAACAAAGTAGAGCATTGAAATAAAGGTAAGTTAAAATCATATATGAAAACCATAAAAGTTTTTTAAGAAAAGTATAATATACCAAATTATATGAGATCCTTATTAAAGGATTTGATAACATTGCTATTTAAAAGTGCTGAAATACTATCTGAAGGCTCCTGTTTCTAATGAAATAATTGGTATTCTGCTATTTATAACTTTTGCGAAGATATATAAAGTAGCATGAATTATGGGTTTAAAAATAAATAATTTTATGGAAATCTTGACAAGAAGTTCAAGAAAGAAAAATGAGAAAACCTACTTACTAAACAACCATATTTTATAGTATTAACAGAAAAGTGGTCAAGTCAGTTCACTGGGCCACTCATCATAAAAGAATATTTCTTCTACTGGCCTTCTTTTTTTTCCTTAATTTCAGCACCTTCTTCTTCGTAACCAACCGCTATCACCGATGTTATATTAAAATCATTAGGTATATTAAATTTTTTTACTATTTTGTTTCTATCAAAGCCACCTACTTGATGTGCCATTAAGTTTGTAGATGCGGCCTGTAACATAAGTGCATAATTTGCTGCACCAGTGTCATGCTTAGCCCAAAAATTCTCCCCCCTATCCAGCTCTCGGAAATTTTTAGCACTTAATGATATAATTAATACTTGCGCATTTTTCGCCCATTTTTGATTGGATTCATTAAGGCAACTCAGTAACTTTTTCCATGAACTTTGATTACTCTGCTTATTATATATTACGTATCTCCAAGGTTCATCACCAAAACATGAAGGAGAAAGCCGAGCTGCTTCTATCAGAGAATTGATCTCCTCCTGATTTACTACTTTATCCGGATCATATAAGCACCCGCTGTGTCTTATTTTCATCAACGTTAATAGATCTTGCGTATTTACCATTTTTTCATTTAAGTATATGAATTATACACATTGTAACACAATGTAAGCAAAATTTAAATTGCAGAATTCCGTAAATATAGTTAGTATAAACGTGTTTTATTTTGAGAAGTATGTTTATAACATAATCTAGTAGTAAATCGACATTATCAAAGTTTTCTCTACTTGCGTACATATCACTTAATACGTAATAGGTCTTATTTTTGTGAGTTTTCCCGTTAATTATTCCACTCTTCTTTAACCAACAACAGGTAGATATTTAGTTGGCCGTTTAGCTGCCGTTGTAATGATAAGCTAAAGTAAATGAATTGCTAAAGCTCTAAATGTGGATCACTTATACGCAATCCTTTTAGATATTTAGCTGGTACAGCTATAATTTTATATGTTACATTTATATAGATCTGAAAAATGCTAGTTTTTCCTCATTAAAAGCCAGTTAATTACTATTTAAAGTTACTAAGATTTTTTATCAAATCTTTAACTATTATCAATAGTGTCTCTTAGATTTAGGCTTGTACTGTTTGTAACCCAGTACTTAAAGTACTAACAATTTCTTTTTTGCTACTTTTTTCAAGTCTGTTACATACTTGTCAGTATTTATTTTAGCATAACAAGATCAATATTCTCATAACCTGACCTATTGCTTTTTCATTAGTCTTTTTCCTTGTACTGCTATAAGCAGCATTCCTCTTCAAGGATTGAACTTTATTCTATAAATTATTATACATATAAATTACTCAAAATGTTGTTCAAAAATTTTAAACCAGCCCTCGACACTACAGTACTTTCTCTTTAGGCTTATAAATACTAATTTATGATGTTTGGGTTAATGTTAAATATATGTCATGCTTCTCTATGAGGTTCAGAATTGTAATCTTGAGGAGAAACATTATTACACTTTCAAAAATCTTTCTCTCTCTCTCTCTCTCTCTCTCTCTAAAGTGCATTTAGTCAACTTTACTAAAAGTAATCTCCTTCAACTTCTCACTTCATCTTCTTAAATTTCTCTTTCAACCTTTCAATAATAGCTTTGGATTGATCTTGGTTGCCTAAGGTTATATCAATCACGGGGTAAAACATTCTTCTCGTAAGATAGCTTGTTAATAGATGTCTTTAAGCTCTTTCGCATCGAGATTATTTAGAAGTTTTGCTAATTGCTTATTATGTACGCTCTGAATGAAAGTTTAGGGTTTCTCATCAATTATAGAATTAATTATAACTTTAATTTTTCTAGGATCAGTTAGATTTTGAGCTACCATTTTGAGTTTATAGTAATCTAGCTTATTAATTAAATCTCTTAATTTATCTTTCTCTAAAATGTCTACTAGAACTTAAATTTAGTAATTACTCGTTCTTTAGGAAGAATGGTTAAATATTATTCAGCTAAATCTTTTGCTAGTTCTACAAGTTGATGATAATCTATATTTTAAATAAGTACTCTGGACTGATTTGCTTTTAAATTAGATCAGGTGTTTTTTATCTGATTTGGTTTCAATCCTTTAATAAAAGATAAGAGTCGATCTTCATTTAAATATAGAGAAATAATTTTCAGTTTTGTTTCGTTTAATTTCTAAACTAGATTTGTAGTCAGTGATTAACAATAATCTACCAAGCCTTGACTGGTCGTCGGTTAAGTACTTTTCTATAAAGTTTATAAGTTTGTCATTAGTATAGTAGTGTTAGTAAGAGCTTTTAGTTGTTTACCTATGGGACCTTTTGTGAGAAATTTAATAAATGCACTTACTTGATGATAATATATCATCTAGTATATTAGATAGTATATGTATATCATTTGCTGTTGCTTTTCTGCTTCTTCTGTACTGTAAGATATTATGCCTTTTGCAACACTTTATTATCTCGTGAATCAATAATATTTATTTTCTGTTCAAAATAGTATTTACCATTCTTATTTTGTGCTATATACTAATAAGTTCTTAGGTTTTACTGAGAAAATGCTTTCAATATGCTTTATTTAACACCACTGCCAGAAGTTTCCTGGTATAAGATATGTTGAAGTTCTATGTTTACTAATTTATCATTAAAATAGACAAAGGAGTTATATTACTTATACGACCTGTTTTTGCTTCCTTGAAGAAACTTTTGTATAAAATGTAATCCATATCATACTTACTTAATTTCTTTTACCATTTATAATTGCAAATTTCAAACTTTAAATCTTCTTTCCCTTTTTCAATACAGGGTAGTAATAAAGGTGGCAAAAATGGTTTAGTGCTGTTACAGGATTTCACTAAGAGTTAGTATTTTATTACTTTTATCATACAACGATATAAAAGCAACTTTGGTAATTTTGTATGGTTTATCAATGGAGTCATCATATTTCAATATAAAAATATAAAAGAGTGATGATATACTACATTACTGCTCTTGATACCCTTTGTATATATTTCTAAGGTTACTTTTAAAATTAAGTAATTTTCCCTAGAACTATCTTTAAAAGGAGTTCATTTTCATTCACAAAAATCGCGCAATAAATTTACAGGTATCAGTGTTATAATAAGTTCTTCCTATCATCCAAGTAACTGACACTGTGGTGATACCATTTATGTACATAAAAGCATCCATAAGATTTAAACTACAATAAAACTTACTTTGATGTAAAATTACTTGCGTAAGATTTTGGTAACCTCCTAATACTTTTTGGCATTTCAATTATGAATTTAACGTTGCGTTTTTTTGCATATGATATTGCTTGTTCAAGGGAATTAAACTTTAATATGATTTGGTTTTTTGGATTTTTTGAACCTACCCACCCCATCAAAGGTTCAATATAATAGGAATCTGGCTTAATTTTTAGATACCAAAAACGTGTGTTACCCAAACCAGATTGGGTTGCAGTTTTTGTTGGTTTATAAATTTTTAAAACTGCTTTATCGTCGATATTCATAGTTTTTGTTAAATAAGTTTATAATATATACCTAAATAACCCGTTACACAAACATAATTTCCTTTTCTCATTAATAATGAGAACATTGAATATAGCTTTTACAAAAGCACAAATTAATGCTAGATAAAAGTATAAATACAAAAAGAAAAGAAATGATTGAACTTAAAGGTCCAGAAATTTGTGTGAGTGGAAATAAGAAAAATTTGATTGTTTGTTTACATGGCTGGGGATCAAGTGGTGATAACTTTGTTCATCTTGCTAAAGTTATGAGCAAGTCTTTACATGACTCGTGTTTTGTAGCACCAAATGCTCCGTTTGAAAGAGAAATAGGTGATGGCTATCAGTGGTTTAGTTTAGAAAATCGCAGTGAAGAAGCATTGTACAGTGGAGTCAAAAATGCCACGTTAATAGTAAATCATTTTATTGATACAAAATTGAAAAAGTTTGGCTTAAAAGATACACAGCTTTCTTTAGTCGGATTTTCTCAAGGGGCGATGCTTGCGATACATACAGCTCTTACCCGCACTCAATCTTGTGCATCGGTTGTTGTATATTCTGGTAGATTTCTTTCACCTTCAAAAGTTGCACCAAATATCAAGTCAAAACCTAATATGTGTCTTATTCATGGTGATGCCGATGATATAGTGCCTTTTTCTTCTCTTGACTTAACGGTTAAAGCTCTAAAGAAAAATGGAATAAATGTCGAGGGATACCCAATTCATGGATTAGGACATATTATCAATGAAGAGGGAATAAAATTAGGTGTAGAGTTTATTAAGAAAAATTTTAAAAATTAGTTTCTATGCATTTATTTTGTTTTGGTTATGGGTATGTAGCTAAATTTTTATCAAAAATTTTACTGAGTTTAGATTGGAAAATCAGCGGTACTTCGAAGAGTCAAGATGTACAAAGCATTAATCTTTTTAATTACAAAAAAGTAAGCAAAGATACATTTCAAGACGTAACACATGTCTTAGTTTCCATTCCACCGGATGGTGATGATGTGCTAGAGAGATATGGTCATTACCTTCAAAATATTAAATGGCTTGGATATTTGTCCACAACTAGCGTCTATGGTGATCACGCTGGTAATTGGGTTACAGAAGAATCTGAAACAAAACCTGTAGAAAGCAGAGGAAAAAGCCGCCTTAAATCCGAAAAGAAATGGCTAAATAGCAAGTTACCTGTACATGTTTTTCGTTTAGCTGGAATATACGGTCCTGGCAGAAACGTACTAGTTGACTTACAAGTTAATAAAGCAAGAAATGTGCGAAAAGAAGGGCATCTTTTCTCTCGTATTCACGTTGAAGATATATCTAATATTCTATTTTCTTCTATGCTGAATATAAAACCTGGAGAAATATATAACTGTGCAGACAATTTACCTGCTACACAATCTGAGGTGGTAACATATGCAGCCAAACTTCTAAATGTTAGCATTCCAGAGTTGATAGAAATTTCTTCTTTGCCAGATTATGCACAAAGTTTTTACTTAGGATCAAAAAAAGTGAGTAATATTAAAATTAAAAAGGATTTTAGTATCTCTCTAATTTATCCTAACTATAAGGTAGGACTGAAGAGTTTACATGTTAATGAGCTGAAGCCGCATACAATGGAATAGATAAGCCTAGAAAAGAGTTGTTTAAGTAGTTAATACTGACTTTAATTTTTCATAAAAATGTTACTTTTTGCATAAAGCAGTTACTTTTATGTTCACTAACTTAAGAAACTTTCGGGTCCTAACGCTTTAGTACTGAGATGACGTTTCTTGGATTTTAAAGCTATAAGTGTTTAAAAAGTTTGTTAAACAAAGAAAAAAGGTAAAAAAACACTGTAATAATTAGTCACTTGCTCTCTTATTCTATAAACTTGTATTCTATACTACCTTAAGTGCCTTATAAGCATATATTTTAGACTATATATAGGTAAAACCTTAGAAAAGGTGTAAAAATATAAGGTACACATAGTACAAAAAGTTCAATATTAAAACATAAACTACATAGTGCTTTCATCATTTAATTTACATAAACTGAAAATTAAACACTTTAATTTTATAGTAAAGGAACTAGCTAAGGGTTATTAAGGAATTTTTGTTGTTACTTTGAGTAAGCTTTCGTTTCCATGAAATTATATCCTTGTAAGTAAATTAATGGTATTCTTTTATTGCTGGTTTGAAGTTTTTTATGTTCATACACTTGCGTGTTCACAGTGTTTATTCATTGCTTGAGAGTTCAGTCAAAATTGAGGAACTGATCGGCCTTTGCTTGCAATATAGAATGCCAGCAGTTGCGGTTACTGATTCAGGTAACTTATTTGGCTCACTTGAGTTTGCAGAATATGCAGCAAGTAGAGGGATACAGCTAATAATAGGATGCAATATTATAGTTCGACAATCAGAACAAAATTTACCCATACTATTACTTGCAAAAAATGAGCAAGGATATACCAATTTGGTTACTTTAGTAAGTGATTCTTTTAGAAAGCGCAAAAACAGCCACGATATTCCTTATGCCGATTTTACTGAGTTATTAAGTTTAAGTTCAGGTCTGATCGCTTTAACTGGTGGATCTGATGGAATATTAGCTCAATTATTATTGAAGCAGGATAGGGAAACAGTAAAAAGACTGTTCTCAGCATTCAATGGTCATTTATATGTTGAATTGCAGCGTCATAGGCTTAATGAAAAATTAGAACTTGAAGAAGTCTTAATAGGCTTTGCTTATCAGCACAATGTACCACTTGTTGCAACTAACGACGTATTTTTTTTAAATAAATCTGACTATGAAGCTTATGATATATTAACGTGCATATCAGAGGTAAGTTATTCTTTCGAAAAGAATAGGGAAAAACCAACTACTGAGCATTATTTTAAGTCTGTGATAGAAATGAAGGAGCTATTTAGTGATATTCCTGAAGCAATTCATAACACTTTAGTGATAGCTAGGCGATGCTCTTACATGCCAAGAAGTAGGCAGCCTATTTTGCCCAAATTTCCTTGTCGAGAGAATAAAACTGAAAATGAAGAACTGAGGGAACAAGCAATTACAGGTTTAGAATTACGCATTGCAAATGAAATAGACATAAACATTGAGCAGTACTATGATCGCCTGAACTACGAACTGAGCGTGATAACCTCAATGAATTATTCTGGATATTTTCTCATAGTTTCTGATTTTATTCGTTGGAGCAAAGCAAATGGCATCCCAGTTGGTCCAGGAAGAGGTTCTGGTGCTGGATCAATTGTTGCTTGGGCGTTACAGATCACAGACCTCGATCCAACAAGATTTGGTCTGATTTTTGAAAGATTTTTAAACCCTGATCGTATATCGATGCCTGACTTTGATATCGATTTTTGTCAAGAAAAGAGAGACTTAGTTATTGATTATGTACGAAAGAAGTACGGTCATGTCGCTCAAATAATCACCTTCGGGAAATTGCAGGCAAGGGCCGTACTACGAGACGTTGGGAGGGTGTTACAGATGCCTTATGCTCAAGTGGATAAAATATCTAAAATGGTTCCGTTTAATCCAGTAAACCCTGTGACTCTGTCACAAGCAATAGAGCTTGATCAGAATCTGCAAAAAGAGCGAGATAGTGATGAAGTGATTGCAAAACTTCTTGATGTTTCTCTTAAGCTTGAGGGAATATATCGTCACGTTTCAACTCATGCTGCTGGAATTGTGATATGCGACCAAAAATTAGAAAACTTTGTTCCTGTTTATTACGATCCAAATTCTACTTTGCCAATCACTCAGTACAGCATGAAATATGTGGAAAAAGCTGGGCTAATAAAGTTTGATTTCCTCGGACTTAGCACATTAACACTAATAGATCATGTATGCCGTTTAATTAATCGTAATGGGGAAAAAATCAATATTTCTTCAACTTCATTAAATGATTACAGAACTTACAAAATGCTCTCAAAAGGTGATACAATCGGGGTGTTCCAGCTTGAAAGTTCTGGAATGAGAGAGGTTCTAATCAAGTTAAAACCAGACTGCATTGAAGATATTATCGCTTTAATTTCCCTTTATCGTCCAGGACCTATGGATAACATTCCAACTTACATTGCAAGAAAACACGGACTTGAAAAACCAGACTATATTCACCCTTTACTCGAAGAAGTATTAAAAGAAACGTTTGGAGTAATAATTTACCAAGAGCAAGTAATGGAAATAGCACGTATTCTCTCCGGATATAGTTTAGCTGAAGCAGATCTATTAAGGCGTGCTATGGGTAAGAAAATCAAAGAAGAGATGGATAAGCAACGTGAACTTTTTATCCAAGGAGCAATGAAAAATGCTGTTGATTATGACAGAGCAAGTTATATTTTTGATCTTGTTGCAAAATTTGCTGGTTACGGATTTAATAAATCTCATGCAGCTGCATATGCAGTGATATCTTACCAAACGGCTTACCTCAAGGCCAACTATCCATTAGAATTTTTCACAGCTTTGATGAATTTGAATATTAGCAACAGAGATAAGCTGAACTTGTTTTATCATGCTGCAAAACTTTGTGGGATTGCTGTTCTTCCACCTGACGTAAATAAGTCTCAAGCTCTATTTTCAATAGAGGGCGAATATATACGCTATGGTATTGCAGCTTTGCGTAATGTTGGTTCTTCTATAGCAGAGGGAATAGTGCACACAAATTCGAGCACTTATTGGAATATATGGGAATTCATTCAAAATTCGGGACATATAATAAATAAAAGAGCACTAGAGAGCCTAATTAAGGCCGGAGCATTTGATAGTGTGCATCAAAACAGAAGGCAGCTATATGAGTCAATAGACACATTGATTTACTTTGCAAATAAAAACAGACAACATAAGGAGTCAAATCAAGCTAGTTTGTTTGATAAACTTAATGTCCTAAAACCGAAACTTAAAGATGTGAAAGATTTCAATAAAGAAGAAAAACTAGAGCACGAGTTATTTTCACTGGGATTTTACTTAACTGATCATCCACTTAAAAGATTTAGAACTATTTTAAAAAAATTAAACATTGGATTTATTGGAGAGGGCAGAACGACAAAAACTGCTGGTGTAGTATTAAATGTACGTATGAGAACCTCAAAGCGTGGAAGATTTGTTATACTTACGCTCTCTGACCCATATAATGTTTCTGAAATAGCATTTTACAAAAATGAAGTAATAGAAGAGAAAAGAGGTCTATTTTCGCCAGGAACATTTGTTATAATTGATCTTGAAACTTCAGAAAATATAACAAGATTAGCAGGAAAGGATATATCTGAATTTACAGATAGAATCACTTCTGTAATAAAAAGACTAATCTTAACTGGACATGCAAATTCGCAAAAAATTGCTATGGAACTAAATTCAGTGTTAAAAAGTGGTGGCAGGACCAAGATAATGTTGAAACTCTTTTTTGAAAAATATAAGGTAAACATCTTGTTACCAGATACATATTTAATTACTCCTCAGATTGCTTATGAAATATCTAATTTAAGTTGGGTTAAAAGTATAGAGATTGATACAAATAGCTTGCCTATATAAAAAAGTCATATATAATAAAAAATTTGGTCAGTATCAAGGGAAGACATAATGAGTCTTTATGAGTTTACTTTTGTAGCGCAGCAGGGCTTGTTACAGCAAGAAGTAGAAGAGATGGTCCAAGAACTAGCTGTTTTACTAAAAAGTATTAAGATAGATGTTATTTTTCAAAAAGTCAAAAAATTTCTGGAAAATAACAAGCTTACGAAGCAAGAATTGGAAGCACGGTTTAATACTATTCAAGAAAGTTTAGTTAATTATTCCAACTTCTTAGAAAATTTTGCAAAAATTTTGTGGGTCGAGCTGGAAGGAGATCTTTCAAATTTGAAAGAAGTTAAATTGAAAATTGGTAAAGAGCTAAAAAGTGGGTTAAAAGATTTAGGAATGACACAAAATTTTATAAAGCTTTCGGAAGGTGGTAAGCAAGTTGCTAAGAGTATATTTATTCGTAACATAGCAAGTGCTTTAAAAGAAAGCATTTCAGAGAATCTAGCAAAGGTTCTTCAAGAAATTTTGAAAGATTGTGAAATAACAAACCTAGATCAATTAGATAAAACGTTGAAAGTGATTCTAGAAAATGTTGAAGCTTCAGGATTGATAAAATATGAATATTGGGGTCTTATAGATTTCGCATATCCGATAAATAAGATGAAGAGTGGCCATTACTGTATGATGTGCATAAGTTCTACCTCAAGTATTATGAACGAATTTATACGCAGAATAAAGCTTAATGAGAATATTATTCGCCACTTATCTGTACAAGTTGATAAATTTTCTGAAGGTAAATCTCATATGATAAATAAACAAGTTGAGGAGCAAAGTGCATAATGGTAAAAAAACGAAATAGTTTTAATGGTTCCTATCTATCTATGAATAATAGGACTGGGTTTAGGCGTTCTAAAGCTTGTCCTCTTGCTACATCTAAAGATGAGGATATAGATTATAAAAATACAGATTTGTTATCTAAGTTTACTTCTGACTATGGTAGAATATTACCCAGAAGATTAACGGGTGTGTGTGCAAGAAGGCAAAGAAAACTTCGTTTAGCAATTATAAGGGCACGTTTTCTAGCTCTTGTTCCTTATTGTACTAAAAAAGCTTAGGTGATTTATGTTGGTGATTTTGAAGGAAAACATAAGAACGCTTGGTAAACTAGGTGAAATTGTAAAAGTGAAGCCTGGTTACGCACGTAATTTTCTTTTCCCACAAAAAAAGGCAGTTAAAGCTACTAGGGAAAGCATAGCGAAGCTAGAAGAGCAACGTTCCTTTTTAGAAGAGGAAAATATAAGAAAATTAAATTTAGCAAAAGAGCTGGCAGCATCTCTTATCGATAAGTTTGTAATATTAGTGAAGCAAGCTTCTGAGGATGGTAAAATTTTTGGTTCTGTAACAACAAAAGAAGTTGCAAAGTCTTTATTGCAAGGACATGAAATTGATTACCGTAAAGTATCTTTTAATGGAGTGAAGGTAAGAAATTTAGGTCAGTATCAAGTGAATATAGAGCTTCATAGTGAAGTAGTGGTACCAATCACTGTGTATGTTGTTAGATCAGAAACAGATGCACATGAGTTGAGACAAGTAAAATTGCAAAGCCAAGAGTTGCAACAACAAGAGGTTGAGCAGAATTTAGGTAAAGAAACTGCTGATAGTGATAAAGTTGATCAAAGGTGATTCTGGTTACGACCACAGAAAAATGCTTTTTATAACTAAATTAGTATCATTCCAGCATGTAATCTTGGTTCTTACATGCTAGAAATAAAACGGAGGTCGTTTAATGATTCCTCGCTATAGTTGTGAAGAAGTATCTGCCATCTGGAAGGAAAACAATAAGTTTAATATATGGCTTAAAATAGAAAGATTAGTATGTGAGGCTCAAGCAGAGTTAGGAGTAATTCCAAATGATGTTGCTAAAAAACTTTCTGGTGCTATCAAATTTGATATTGAACGTATTAATGAGATTGAATCCACTGTAAAACACGATGTTATAGCTTTTTTAACGTATGTTGCTGAAAAAGTAGGAGTTGACGTTCGTTATCTTCATTATGGTATGACGAGTTCTGATGTATTGGACACATGTCTTGCTGTACAGATGAAAGAATCGTGTGATGTTTTACTCAAGAACTTAAAGAATTTACTTAAAGTATTAAAGAGAAAAGCTGAGGACTACAAAGATACTGTGTGTGTAGGACGTAGTCACGGAATGCACGCAGAGCCAACAACACTCGGGTTAAAATTTGCTAGGTTTTATGCAGAGTTTAAACGCAACTATCAAAGGCTAGTCAATGCTCAAAGAGAAGTTTCAACTTGTAAAATATCAGGTGCAGTAGGAAATTTTGCAAATATTGATCCATTTGTTGAAGAATATGTAGCAGGGAAAATGGGACTTATACCTGAAACCGTGTCATCTCAAGTAATTCCTCGAGATAGACATGCCATGTTCTTTTCAGTTTTAGGAGTAATCGCAAGCTCAATAGAAAATGTTGCCATTGAAATTCGTCATTTGCAAAGAACTGAGATTGGAGAAATTTCCGAATATTTTTCTACTGGGCAAAAAGGAAGTTCTGCTATGCCACATAAGTGTAATCCTATTTTAAGTGAAAATTTAACTGGACTTTCACGTTTAATACGTAGTTATATATTTCCTGCGTTAGAAAATGTTGCGTTATGGCACGAACGAGATATATCGCATTCGTCCGTGGAAAGATGCATTGTTCCTGACGCTTGCATAGTGATGGATTTTGCTTTGGTGCGATTAACAGATTTAGTAGATAAATTGGTGATTAATAAAGAAAATGTTGAAAAAAATTTAAATTCTTCAAAAGGATTGATTTTCTCACAGCGCATATTACTTGAATTAGTGCGGAGTGGTCTAACAAGAGAAAAAGCATATGAAATCGTTCAAAGGAATGCAATGAAAGTAAAACGAGACAATAGTGATTTTTTGTCTGAATTAAAACAAGATAAGTCTTTATTTGAAGTTATTGACTCTGAAAAGCTTGAATCTTTGTTTAACTTTGAATATTATATAAAATATATAGATCATATGTATAGTAGGATTTTTAATATTAGGCTGAGTAGCTCAGTTGGCAGAGCAGGAGGATCATAATCTCTTGGTTGTGGGTTCAAATCCCTCCTCAGCCACTAGTTGTGTCTTATGAGCTTTTTTATATAAATCCACTATAATAGATTACTTTAACATCTTATACATATGACACTAACTCTATGAACTAGCCAATAAAAAAATACTTAAAATGGCTATACTATTTAAGTAGTAAGTAATTTATATTAAAAGGATAATCCTGATTAATTTGAGAAAAATAGGAAAATTTATGATAATTTTCTATTTTAAAAAGCCGTCCTTCTCGTAGAGAGAGTTCTTAATTTTTTCTAAACAGAGCAAGTTTTAGGAATCCTAATTTTTGAAATAAGTAATAACTATCTTGTTTAGTATTAGATTGTAAGCTACAAATAATTTTTCACCGTAAAAACAGAATTGGTACCAGTAAGAGAACATAGTGTTTGCAAGTTCGTCCTATACTTTTTTTCCTTCCACCTAGCTAACAAACGAATATAGAACTTTTGCAGTATAATTCTAACTATTGTAATAGTAAAAAAAATTGAATAAATCAACATTGGCTATGTTTTCAAGAGGAGCTCTAAGAATTTTTATCAGTATATTAACTGGTACTGATTCTGAAGGCTCATCCAAGTTAGCAATGAGATTAGAGCATCTTTATTTGATCTTTACTAGTTTTAATAATACCCATACTAAGAATATTACCATAACAGACCTTAATTCTAGGTACGTGTACATTGTTCTTAGCAAAAGTTGATTTCTTTCATGATTTAAGTTCTTTCTTGATAAGAGAACAGGACTATGTACAAGCTATACAATGAGTGTTGTAATATATTATGAAATAAAGAAAAACATCATGGATTATAAGAAACTTTGACTTAAATGGTAAGAGTTTTATTAATTTCTTTATTTTAATAATAACCTCTATTCAAGTCAATAGGAAACGCTATTTTAGGCAATAAAACTTGTAGAACTAGTGATTTGTAATAGAGTCTACCTGTTCTCAGTTACTTTTAGGTAATAAAAAAATATTTAAACACTTTGAGAAGAAAATCGTTTAGGATAAAAGAACCGAGTTAGCTCTCATTTTTCACTCTGACTTCCAGGCTAATTTAACACTCCTTAGAAACTTATCGAATTAATCAACACTTGTGGTAGTAAATCTATTATCTTTTCCAATAAGCATAAGTTATGTGAACTATATTAGACTGAACTATTGAAGTTCATTATTACTGAAACAATTTTCAAGATGGACGGAGCATCGCATCAACAGAGAAAATTTTTTAATCTTAGCAAAGAACGTAAAGCCTTCTGTATTTAAATGAAACACATTCAACAGGTATTATTGGACATAATAGGTACTGCTTCTCTACCGTTAACCTTTAAAAAAATTCCACATTTAGTTTCAGACACTGTTAGTAAAGTCTTATGATACTTTAGTACATATGTTGCTTGTTCTAATATTATAAAGGATTATCTTATCAATAGGTGTAAGGATTATTTATTTATTCAGTTTCTCTTTTTCCAATGATCATGATGCAGCAGCCAAAGCCTAAGAATTTAGTACAAAACATCTTGCTGATCAGGTAGTAGCTTATTTTTTAAAGCTGAAAACTTGAGAGACAAATTGTGAAACCTTGAATTTAACACAGGTAACTTAGCTACACAATTATGCTGACAATTTTAGGTAGCAAAATACAATGATGAGTTCAAAGGAAGAGCTTTTGAAACAAGAGTTAATTACCTTTGCTACATGCAACCTGTTTTTCCTAACACATCAAGATTACGTATTATACTCAGTATGAATAACACTAAAAGTAACGTAAATTATTCAATAAATATTCTTTCAAAAAACATAAACTACAACTTTGTATTTCGTCATGGATATGATGATTGGTCACAAGTTTTTCTACCTTCTTATAAATGAATGATTTTTTTAAACTTTCCACTATCGTTTAAATCTTAGTTCTTTTGAAAAAGAAAATCTAGATCTGTCAGAGGATAGTATATCTATTAGTATTAGGTATGTTCTCAGACTAATGAAGCTAACCTCCTTAAGTGGAAAGTTGAATATATTTACCAACGTTCAAGCTTTTATCAATTTTCTGAGATTTGACTTTGTGATTACGCAAAAATCACAAATAGATTAAAAGCAACGATACAAAGCTTTAAGATGGATACGTGTAAGCAAAAAATTACACATTTTCTCAATGTGGCTGCAAAAGAAGTACATATAAGGTAGTTTTTTAGCAAAGCAAGCTCATCCTATTATTGAAAATTTGTTTTTTTGGATTTTATCCACGATATGCTTGAGATTTGAAAACAGATATAGAACATGTTGCAAAGAGAAGTTGAATTCATCTTAGGCAAGATAGAAACGCTAGATCTTAGTTTTCACGCCTTGTCATTTTGAACTTACCACTCCAGTAAATAAGAAGTTTAAAAAATAGTAAAAAAATCATACAGTAATCCAGATGTTTTCGCTTTCCTTTTACATTTACTGAGTAGTTCATCCAATAAATGAACTAGAATTTTTATGAAGTCCTCATTTACCTGTACTAACTTATTAGTATTTACCTAAACAAGAATTGGAAAGCTATCTACCTTACCTAGAGCTAAAAGGGTGTTTTTTTAATTCATAAGAATTTACATTGTATTTTCCAAGCACAAGTGCATTTATCAGGTATCTTGGAAATTTGTGACAAATTTGGTAATTAAATAATTCTTTTGCCTGATCTGAAAAGAATAATTCAAAGACTATGCAAATAAGGTCAATGCTACTTATAAAATATTTTCTTTGAAATTTTGAGTAAGTGCGGATATTTCAAAAAAAAACAGGCTAGTGTTAGTAAAACTATTGTAAGCAATTATCTTTGCTTGTAAGTTTGATATTTATATTTCAAAATTATCTAGACTGAAGCTATTCTAAGTACAATATAGTGATCAAATAAGCGGCTTGATTAACGTAAATATTAATAAAAAAGTTTCATTCATAAAGAATATCTATCTTCTCACTTAGCAACATTGTTTAGCAATGGATAATATCGATATTGATAAGATTAGGTTTGCTTAAAATACATAACTTAATTATAGAAGGTGCTAGAGAAATTTTAGTTAACAGAACTCTATGCTGATGATTGATCTAATCAAAAAAACTTATCATTCCGAGAGTTCTAGTTGCCAGATCTACACTTTATACAGTCTAATCACCGTTGCTAAATCTGAAAGCTCTACGTGCTAGAAATGCTCCTATTCTAGGAATGGTTCTAAACGGATCACCTAGTTTCATGGATAATTTTGAAGCATAGAATTGTCATGACGGAGTAAAGGTCTTAAAGCATCAGTACTTAAATTATAGCTGATCAATAACGAAACATCTAATGCAAATACCTCTCTCGAGTAAATTAAAGAGCCGTTTCATGGTTAAATAATGATGAATTTAAGCAAATATAATAAAAAATTACATGGTATCCTTTTATAGTAACTGAACTTCCAATTGCGATTAAGAAAACTAGTGAATCACATCCATGGTGATAAAATAGTAAGTTACATCCGAATCTGATTTCCATTTGGTAAGTAAATTTGCACACTCATGCTCACTACAGACTGTCGAAGCCATATATCAACAGAGTATAACTTTTGAGTATGTAATTTTGCAAGATTCACCCATAACCATTATAGTAACTCTTCGCGAAAAGTTGAAAACTTTATGCATTTTTAAATCCATTATTTTCTGTTTTTAAAGAGCCTTTTCCTGGAACCTGAGACGGAGATGAAGGAATAGAAAATAAAGAAAAACATTCCTTTGAATGTGCTAAGGAGTTACTTATACACCGGTTCTCGCAAAATTGCTGTATTAGCCTTTAGTACAGGAGCAGTGGTATAAAAATATGCCGTCCAGAGTTTATTGAAAAAGTTGTTAAATTAGTACTTAATATGGAATCTTAACAATCTATGACAAAGTTATAACTGGCTTTAGATAAACGGTACTTATTTTATTTTCGAACAAGCTTAAATCATATAATGCTTTTTATGTACCTTCAAAGAATTATAACTGGAGATTTTCTTCTACTTGTTCTTACAATTACTATCGAAAAAGTCTACTCAGCGTTTTTAAGTGAGCCTTTTATTGAGGCATTTACTCATGATCACCCTTACACTGCTAATTTCTTGGTTTGTGCAGTTACAATTGTTTCTTTTTCATAGGATTCATAATATATTCATATATCCAAAAAGGAACTAGTAAATATTTATCAAAAGCTTGTAGAAACATTCAGCATGTACGTAGTACTGATGTGTAATAGCAACTTTTGATGTTTATGATATGCAAGTACTGAAGATAAAATTTTCAGGGCGAAGGCTTTTAATTAGTCCTTTATAATTCGGTTTATTTATTATCATCTTTTCAATAACAACTTTAGGACTTGGAGAAGCTTCTAATAATATTAGAAGTATCACCTTCACTAAGTACATCTTAATTCTAGTTTATATCTTCAAGAAGTAACGCACGGCAGTATATAAAAATAGAAAAACTATATATAGAAATTTAATTAAAGCTAAAGATAATAAAAATCTTTTACTGACTCAATTTATCCTGTAAGTTTTTTATAAATTTATCAACTAGTATATGCCTTTACATAAAAAAAGGTTGATAAAGAATGTACCCAGTAAACTAGTTTTATCAAGCTAACAAGCACGTGTAAGAAAAGTTCGTTTTTTACGTTATTAACTCACTCAAGCTAAGGTATATCAGCAAAGTATTCAAACAAGTTATAGAGCTGTAAATGTATCCCGTTTTAAAATATAATAATACAGTGTTCTTATATGCTTGATCTATTGTTAGTAACCTAAAAAACTATTAAGTATAGATTTTGGAAATTCTTGTTAGTATTATCGGCATATCTTCCTAAATAAGAGCGAATAGGAAACCTTATTATATAGATTTAGAACTATACCTTATTTCCATATCTATATCTTGACCAAGTGCAACTAGTAAGTTAAACAGGTACTCTAAAGAAAACCCTTCGATTTTTGACTTATTAATTTGAGATACTTTAGGTTGATCAATTTTTAGAGCAGTTGCTGCTTTTTTTTGTGTTCTATATTTCTTACTTATTAGCTGTGCGATAACCTTCATTAATTTCAGTTTTGTGTCTTTTATGTCACCCAACTCTATCACTATTGGATAACTTAATTGTAAATTTTGCATGACAAAAAACTTCCTTATAGAAAACTACTTTAATTTTTCTTCCTTAAACAATACATGCTTTCTGGCTACTGGATCATATTTCCTAAACTCTAGTTTTCTAATGAGCTTTTTTGGATTACGCTTTTTTGTGTAAAAATAGCCCGTTAATTTTTCTTCACCGGTACTTGTTTTTTTAATTGCACTACTAACTAGCTTAACAAGCAAAGAAACATTCTTTTTTGCCATACTTAATAAGTATAAGTTCCTTTTAAGTTTATTACAAGAAACACTAAAAGTCAACTATTTTGTATCCTTTAAACAGTATAGATCGTAAGATTCTTGACAATCTACGGTATATTAATAATATAGAGTTAAGTTTAGAATGAAAGGCAAGTGGTAAATAATAGTAAAAGGTTACTATTGATAGAAAATTCTATCTGCTCTGATGAAGTAAGGGTTGCTTTATCAGTCAATAATAAGGTTGTAGAGTTTGAACAAGAATTTAAAGAGAAAAGGCAGTTAAGAGGAAATATATACGTTGCTTATGTAAAGCGTATAAAGCCTTCTTTGCAGGCTGTATTTATTGAATATGGAAAAAATAAGCAAGGGTTTTTATCTTTTTCCGAAATATCTCCAGATTATTTTAATATTTCAGAAAAAGAAAAGGAAGCTTTTTTTGAAAGTTGTTCAAATGGTGATTACACAGAGGAAAATAGTAGTGTATCAACAAATGTTTCTTCAGATTCTGCAGCTAATAAAAATATTAATGAATCGAGTAGTAGCTTTGTAAGGGAAGTATCTTTGTATAAGAAGTACAAGTTACAGGATGTTATTGCGGTTAATCAAAAAATATTAGTTCAACTGACTAAAGAGGAACGAGGTAATAAGGGAGCTTCATTTACAACTTACATAACTTTAGTGGGTAGATACTGTATTTTCATGCCCAATTCCATGAGCAAAGGTGGAATATCTCGCAAAATTGAAGATGCCAATATCAGAAAGCAATTAAAGGACATACTTGATTCAATAAACTTGCCAAAAAAGTCATGTTTAATAATAAGGACCATTGGCTCAGGAAAAAGTAAAAAAGAAATTGAGCAGGATTATAATTATCTATTTTCACTGTGGCAGAACATTCAAAAAAATGCTTCCTCTACAAATGTTCCATCGTTGATCTATAACGAAGCAGACTTGATTATGAGATCTATTCGTGATTTTTGTAGCAATGATGTGGAAATTATAGTATCTGGAAAAGAAGCTTTTGAAGTAGTAAAACAATATACTGAAAATGCATTAAAGGGTAGTAAGTTACGCTATAGGCTGTATAGAGGTTTTGTTCCGATATTTACTTACTACGGAATTGAGGATCAAGTTTCTGAGCTATATAGCAATAGGGTAAAATTACCATCTGGTGGGTCTTTAATAATAACTTTAACTGAAGCGTTTGTTTCAATAGATGTAAACTCGGGGAAAATGATGGAGGAAGATAGTATAGAAGAAACAGCTTATAGAACCAACATGGAAGCAGTACCTGAAATATCAAGACAAGTAAATTTAAGAGGCTTGTCAGGGTTAATAGTAGTAGATTTTATTGGTATGTTAAAATATCAATATTGCAGAGCTGTTGAATTTGCCGTTAGGCAGGCATTTAAAGATGATAAAGCTAAAGTTCAGTTTAGCTATATAAATGACTTTGGTTTAATGGTATTTTCAAGGCAAAGGATTAAACCAAGCATACAGGAAATCAATACTATAGAATGTTTACACTGTAGGGGAGTTGGTAAAGTAAAATCAAATGAAGTAATTGTTGCATCAGTATTAAGAGAATTACAATATGTTGCTAGTAGAAACCGAAATGGATCATTTGATTTATTGGCACATAGCTCAATTATTACACACATTTTTAATAATAAGCGTGATACAGTTTCTACGATTGAAAAAGAATTCAATATTAAATTGAACGTTAATGCTGATAATAATTTAAGTGTAGATGCATTCATTTTAAAACGAGGAGATAATGTTAATTTAAATGATTGTAAGCCACTGCAAAATTCTGGTTATAAAACCGAGGGTAACGACAATGAGAAGGTTAATTACTCAGGTGGATTGCAAAATAACTTTTGGTTAACTAGATGGCTTTCACGTCTTTTGAGCTCTAATAGCTAACCAGAAATCCTGAGTGGGACTTGTAATTGGCAAGTTCCATACTTATATATCCTTATGTTAAGTAATATTTACAAGGGAGTATTCATTATGGGGAGAGCAATAGGTATAGATCTTGGAACAACAAATTCTTGTGTTGCGATAATGCATAGTAAAGATACGAAGGTAATAGAAAATAAAGAAGGAGCAAGAACTACTCCATCCATAGTTGCGTTTACTTCATCAGGAGAGAGATTGATTGGCGCTCCTGCAAAAAGACAAGCAACTACAAATGCAAGTAATACCTTTTTTGCTACTAAGAGATTAATAGGCCGTCAACATAGTGATCCTGAGATAAAAAATCTCAATGTTCCATATAAAGTGTTTGCAGCAAAAAATGGCGATGCATGGGTTAAAACATCTAGTAATAAAGAATACTCTCCTAGTCAAATTGGTGCATTTATACTGCAAAACATGAAAGAAGCAGCGGAAGCTTATCTTGGAGAAGAGGTAAAGGATGCTGTAATAACAGTGCCAGCATATTTTAACGACTCACAACGCCAAGCAACAAAGGATGCAGGAAAAATTGCTGGGTTAAATGTACTCAGGATAGTTAATGAGCCTACTGCTGCAGCACTTGCTTATGGTCTTGATAAAAAACATGGACACACAATAGTAGTATATGACCTTGGTGGTGGTACATTTGATGTTTCAATACTCGAAATAGGTGATGGGGTTTTTGAGGTAAAAGCAACAAACGGTGATACTCATCTTGGCGGTGAAGACTTTGATGATGCAGTAGTAAGTTATTTATTGGATGAGTTTAAAAGAAATACTGGCATTAGCTTAAGAAATGATCCGATGGCTATGCAGAGGGTCAAAGAAGCTGCGGAAAAAGCGAAAATTGAGTTATCAAGCGCAATGGAAACAGAAATAAATCTGCCGTTTATTACAGCTGATACAAGTGGCCCAAAACATTTAAATATGAAGTTAACAAGGGCTAAACTTGAAAGTTTAGTGAATGATTTAATTAAAAAGACTATGATCCCTTGTAAAAAAGCTCTTGAAGATGCTGGTATATCTGCTAGTCAAATCGGTGAAGTGGTGCTTGTTGGTGGCATGACTCGTATGCCAAAAGTAATTGAGAAGGTTAAAGAATTCTTTGGCAAAGATCCACATAGAGGAGTAAATCCTGATGAAGTTGTGGCAATTGGGGCTGCAATACAAGCAGGAATTGTTCAAGGTGATGTAAGAGATGTGTTATTGCTTGATGTGACACCACTTTCTCTTGGTATCGAAACTTTAGGGGGAGTATTTACTCCACTTATTGAACGTAATACTACAATTCCTACTAAAAAATCTCAGATATTTTCAACTGCAGAAGATAATCAAGCTGCTGTTACTATTAAAGTACATCAAGGTGAGAGGAAACTGGCAGCCGATAATAAGTTGCTTGGCCAATTCAGTTTAGAAGGAATACCACCTGCTCCTCGTGGGATCCCTCAGATTGAGGTGACATTCGATATAGATGCGAATGGAATAGTACACGTTTCTGCAAAAGATAAAGCTACTGGGAAAGAGCAAAAAATACGTATTCAGTCTTCAGGTGGTCTATCTGATGACGAAATAAGTCGTATGGTGAGAGAAGCTGAAGAGAAAGCACAAGAAGATGAGGAGCGTAAGAAATTTATTGAAGTAAAAAATCAGGCAGATAGTCTAATTCATCATACAGAAAAATCTTTGAAGGAATATGGTGATAAAGTTTCATCAAGCGATAAATCTGCTATTGAAAATGCGATCAATGAGTTAAAGGAAGCTAGCAAATCTAGTAACGTTAATGACACTAATTCAATACAGCAGAAGATTACTAACCTCTCTCAATTATCTATGAAGCTTGGAGAAGTTATGTATAAAGAATCTCAACAACATGGTGGAGAAAACTCTACTAGCTCATCCACATCAAATAATGAGGAAGGAAAAGTGGTAGATTCTGATTATCAGGATATAGATAATAAAAAAGAGAATAAATAGAGGTGTGTTTGATTTTTTGTCGTTCCAGTATTATCTAGTTTGGTATTTAAGTTTATCAAATAAAGAAAAAGGTGAATGGAGCCTTACTCACTATCTGTTTTCAGTGTTGACGATACTGTCTTAAACACTTTATTGTATAGTAGAAAGAAACCTGTGGAGGTTGTCAAGTAGTTTTTGCGTTTTTACCTAAAATTGTAATATCCGTTTACAACATGATGATCTTAAATCATAAGTTTTATTTTGACTTTTTATGCTAATTTTACAGAATATTTAAATTATTATTTAAATCAAATGCATGGCAAAAGAGAATTGGGAGGCAGTAATCGGACTTGAGGTGCATGCTCAAGTTTCCTCTAAGACAAAGCTATTTTCTAGTTCATCAACTAAGTTTGGTACTGAGCACAATACTCAAGTTTCTCTATTTGATGCAGCAATGCCAGGTACACTACCAATACTGAATTACTACTCTATAGAACAGGTGATACGCACCGGCCTTGCACTTTCCGCAGAGATTAATAAGTGCTCTTACTTTGACCGAAAAAATTATTTTTATCCTGATTTACCACAAGGTTACCAGATAACTCAATTTTTTGAACCAATAGTTAAGAACGGCATAGTGTTTATTGATAGTAATGAAAAAGGAATAAGAATTGCAAGGATTCATTTAGAGCAAGATGCAGGAAAGAGCATCCATGAAAAAAGCAAAACTTACGTAGATTTAAATCGTGCAGGAGTTCCTTTAATGGAAATCGTTTCAGAGCCGGATCTTAGGTCATCTATAGAAGCTGCAGAATTTATGAAAAAATTGAGGCAGATTTTGCGTTACATTGGTTCATGTGATGGTGATATGGAAAAGGGTTCACTTCGTTGTGATGCAAATGTTTCTGTGCGCCCAAAAGGTAGTAGCACATTTGGCACTCGTTGTGAAGTAAAAAACTTAAATTCAATACGTTACATTATTCAAGCTATAGAGTATGAAATACAAAGGCAAATTGAAGTTTTAGAGAATGGTGAAGAGGTAAATCAAGATGCCTTATTGTTTGATATCGCTTTAGGAAAAACAAAAGTGATGCGGAATAAAGAGGATGCAAGCGACTACAGGTATTTCCCTGAACCTGATTTATTGCCTATCGAAGTAAGCCAGGATAAAATCGACTCTATTAAGTCATCTTTACCAGAATTACCAGATCAAAAAAAACTACGATATATCAAGGAATTGGGTATCAGCGAATATGACGCGGACGTCATTATTTCTGATAAAGCAATTGCTGATTACTTTGAGGAGTTAACAAAAAAGCACGATTCAAAGCTCGCAGTTACTTGGCTAACCGTAGAACTTTTAGGTCGTTTGAATAAAGCAGATATTGATATTACGAACTCTCCAGTCAAAGCAAATGCCCTATCAAAACTTTTGGATTTTATCGTTGATGAAACAATATCCGCTAAACTTGGTAAGCAGGTTTTTGATATTATGTTTGAGACTGGTAAACCTGCATCTCTTATTATAGAAGAGCAGGACCTGAAACAAATAGCTGATAAAGAACAAATATCAAAAATTATCAGCAAAATCATCAATGACAACCAAGATAAAGTTCAAGAATACAAAAGCGGTAAGATAAAATTATACGGATTTTTTGTTGGCGAAGTTATGAAACTTACTAAAGGAAAAGCTAACCCTAATGTTGTGAATTTGATTTTAAGTGAAAGATTAAGTAATTAATTACTTATATTAACAACATATCTTGTAATACTTTTAAATCTATGCTCTGATATCTGTATATTGGAACTTATAGGTTGATTACTTTTTTCACTATTTATTGATATTATTGACAAAATTATACAAGGTTGGAGATATCTAAAAATTACTCTACCTGGGACATAAACCGTTGTCTTTACCTCTTGGTATTACCTATCAAGAGTTGTATTTAGGTGTCATTTTCTACGTGTTATGGGGTAAAAAACGTCCTTGCTACACAGAATTTGAGCTAATTTCAGGTCTTGATGATGTTGTTTTGCAGTGTAAAAGAAACAAGTCAAATAGGATAGACAAAGAAACAGCATGGAGATTTATACAAATCAAGTACACATAAAATAGAAATGCAAGAATCTATATAAGTAGATTATTAACAAAAAATGGTAAATTTAGCTTAGTAAAATATTTTATTGCTTGTTTAAAAAAGCAAGAGTAGTAAAAAGTTCAATGTGAAATAAAGAATTTTATTATTGCTACAAGCATTGATTTTGATCCAGTGGGATTTAACACAATATGAAGTAAGGAGACTGAGAGTAATATTAAGTAGAAAGAATCAAGGAGAGAAAATTTAGTTTATAAAGATAAACATAGAAGGTAAGTTCCTGGATATAGGTAATGCTAGAAGTGGCAATAGGGATAAGGTGCAAAAGAAAGATAAAAAAAATAGGGAAAGATTTTAATGGTAATTAAAAAATTGATAAATTATAATACAATGTGAGGTATATTATACCTACAATGAACAAAAATATACGTCATTACATTTGCTTGTTAAAAGTAGCAATTGTAAGATAATTGGCGCATATTAAAAGATATGGAAAGAAAAAATTCTTGAGTAGATTTAATGATTTAATTATGTTGTTGATGCTGAAGATAAAAGATAATTAGATGTAGCACAATGTCTTATTAAATAAAGATACCTAATATCAACATTAAAGATAAAAATAACAACACTCCGCTATACTTGGTTGATTAAGGAAAGCAAATTACATAGCAAAAATGTTACCAACACATAACATGAATGTTGACGCTGAAAATAATGAAAGTATGACAAGATTATATTGTGACGTGAGACATAACACTAAGAGCTCATGGAATTGCTGTAGCTTATGGTACATTCGTATATTTACTGGAGGCGTTTAATGTAACTTAGGTAGAATCATTTGTCTTGACAGCATATATGACATCCTTTACGATTACAATCAAAATTAACAGTAAAAGTGTATATTTGATATGTTTGCAGTGATTGAAACAGGCGGAAAGCAGTACTTAGTAAAAAAGGGTAGTGTGATAAAAATAGAAAAATTAGAGGCTGAGGAAGGAAAGGAGGTAGAGGTCGGTAAAGTAATTTATCTTTCAGATAACGATTTATCTTATTCACTTAATGCCACTGTTAAAGCTAAAGTACTTGAACAACGTAAAGAAGAAAAGGTCATAATTTTTAAAAAGAAGAGAAGAAAAAATTACCGTAGAAAAACTGGCCATAGACAGCATGTGACTGTTCTTTGCATTAATGAAATTAACTTCAAGGGTAAGAGGTAGGATATGGCAACCAAAAAATCAGGTGGTAGTTCCTGTAATGGTAGAAATTCTGCAGGTCGTAGGTTAGGAATAAAAAAAAACGGGAAAGTTACTCCTGGTAATATAATTGTCCGTCAAAGGGGAACAAAATTTCACCCTGGAAAAAATGTTGGTATGGGTAAAGATCATACGATTTTTGCTAAAGTGGAAGGCTGGGTTAAATTTAGAAAATCAATGAATAAAAAAACTTTTATTGACATTTTGCCTGCGAATAATGTGCAAGTTTCAGCTTGAGTAAATCAGGGGTCTGTAGCTCAGCTGGTTAGAGCACACGTCTGATAAGCGTGAGGTCGGAAGTTCAACTCTCCCCAGGCCCACCAATCTTTTTTCTCTGAACTTTTCTCTATAATTAGTTTGCTATAGCTCAAAACCTGCTACAATAATAACTTTTACTTCTCAAAATATTCATTTTTCAAAAGAATAATCGCTTCCTTTCAAATTTCCTTTTTTTCTTCTCTTTTGCTACTACTCGCTACACAACAAAGCCTGCGACTGATATATCACTATATAAAGCCTGGTTTACCCGATTTCCCTGTTTTTTTATTTTCTTCTAATCAAAACTAGAAGTTAGAATAATTTTGCAGATTTAAAGTGACAACAGTATGATATATTCACCAGTAAGAAGTATTAAATAAAAACAGTGTGACAAAAAATATTAGGAACTTGGCTGTCCACTGTTAGATCATTTAGATGAGTCTCATGTTTATCATCTGCTTTCTTAGACAATTAGCTTCCTAATCGGATTAGACCAGTAAAAAAATCAGCAATGAGCTTGTTGCTATAAAATTAATTGCTTCTTTCAAACCGGCTTTCCCAATAAAAATTGTTTCTATGTGTCTGCTCTGCTTCTTCAAGCTTGCGTTTCAAGCCTTCAAAAAAAATTGATCTTATTCTTACATTACTCTCCTATATTCTCTCTATTTTCCAAGTCACAAAGATATTCTCTAGTATTAAAATTGTATAACAATACTCTAGATAACCAGACCAAGCTCCTTATCTTATTCTCCTAGAAATTAACACTTTACCTTAATCTTGTTTGCTGAAATTTACCTATCTTCACTGAATGATTTACTATTAACTTTATTAACACCAAAGTGTTCGACAAAGTAAGCCTTTGCCCCCTATTTCAAAGTTAGCAGATTTTACTCATTTTCTATAATTTCCATAAATTGACCGGTACTTTCAAATCTAAAGATGGATACTGAATTACTATTAAAATAAGCAAGTTTATTACCAGTCCTATTATAAATAGGAACAATGTGATTACTTGTACTAAGTGAATAGCAAAATTACTTTTAGTTTCAGTTTATAGCTTGATGCTCACTGGGTATCTTATAACTAAGCCTGAATTAGGCTCAGATGTAAACTGTTCGTTAAAGTCTATCTGTTTTTCAAAGTTATTAAGTAACTTACTCAAAGCGAAAGTTTCTCTCACTTTTTCGATGTTCATTTACCCTGTGGCGATACGCTTATGAATTTTAGTTAAGGTTTCTAAGTTTTTTAGAAGCAATTTGCTGCCTTGTGATAATAAAGTTTGAAATAAGCTACGTGTAATTACTGTATGTTCACTATACATTTTAGCTCCATGCTCCTTTAAAAAAAGTAAATTAGAGAACTTATTTTATATCTGCATTAAAAATGCTACATAAAAACCTTTCTTGTTGCTTTTTCTTAAAATGTGTTAATAGTATGATATAGCTTTTTATAAGGAGAAAGTAATACCGCATCACTTGAATAACTCTTTCTGACAGTGTCGAGTGATCTTCTTGAGTAGCAAAGTATAATAGTGTAAACCTATTTCTCTGGTAATATTAATATTTGCTCCTTTTCTAATAAAGAGTTTTACAACTTTTAAATATTTCCCTTGAGCAAGTGAAATACAAAGATGTTCAAACTCTCTTTATCAGTATCATTAACACATTTGATCCTTTTGATTGAGGAGAAATTCTACTATGACATTCTTATCTCCATTTAAAGCGGTAATATGTATAAAGCCTCAGATCCATCAATGCTAAACGCAACATAAGCATTTATCCTCCTCCACAAAGAGAATCTTATAACCTCCAATTCATCATAACAGGAAGCGTAATACAGCGGTGTATAATGATTTATACTAATATAAGTATAGTAATACCTACTTCTTAACGCACAGAAAGCTTAGAAAAGTTAGAAACATTTACATATGCACTATAATACTCTCATCTAGAAAAATTTCTATAATATCTCAATAACCATTTATAACAGCCACATGAAAAGTATTAGCCTTATCAGTATTTTATAGTATAAACATTAGCCTATTGGTTAATGTATTTTTTTGACTTTACTAAGGTATCGCTCACAAACTAGAAAAGATCATCTAAGTTTTAACCTCTCATTTAGTAGAGTTTGATTGGAGCTAGTGACAATAAAAAATCTTTTATTGACTTAATTAAACTTTATTCTGTAAGTTTAGATTAATTTTTCTGTTAACTCTCAACACAGTAGATACCTTAACTGAATAGAAGGCGGTAAAAAACGCATCCTATATAGTCTAGTTTATCAAATTAGTAAGCAAGGCCATGAGAAATAGCTTTTGTACCATAAGGTCCATTCGTCTAGCAATTACTAACTATATTTTCTATAATAACTCTTATTGTATAAATAAAAAACTAAAGAATGAGTTTACATAAAAACTTAATAACTAGTGAATCAGTTGCAGCTGGTCATCCAGATAAAGTGGCAGATCAAATTTCAGATGCAATACTTGACGAATACCTTTTCTCTGACCCCCACTCACGAACTGCAATAGAAACTTTAGTTACCAAAGGTAATGTTATTATAGCGGGAGAGGTATTTGGACCTAATATTGAAAATGGTAGAATTGAAAATATCGTAAGGAATACAATAAAAAATATTGGTTACGAGCACGATGGTTTCCACTGGAGAAAGGTGGAAGTAAATATATTGTTACATAAACAATCAAATGATATTGCAGCAGGAGTGGATCAAGGCGCTGGGGATCAGGGCATAATGTATGGCTATGCAACAACAGAGACAGAGAGCCTTATGCCGGCACCCATTTTTTATGCGCATTCAATTCTGAAAAACATCATGAATGCGGTTAGAAAAGAAAAACTTGGGCCAGATGCAAAATCGCAGGTCACCTTAGTGTATGAGAACAATCTTCCAGTGCGTGCTGAAAGTATTGTTGTTTCAATACAACATCCAGAAGACCTGGATCAGTTAAAAGTAAGAAAAACAATTTACCCTTACATAGTTTCGTCTTTACCTAAAGGGTGGATGTGCCCTGAGGAGAATCTCCTAGTCAATCCAACTGGTAGGTTCGTTGTTGGTGGACCTGCTGGCGATTGTGGATTAACCGGACGAAAAATTATGGTTGATACTTATGGAGGGCATATCCCACATGGTGGAGGAGCGTTTTCCGGAAAAGATGCAACAAAAGTTGATAGATCTGCAGCTTATATGGCAAGATATCTTGCTAAAAATATTGTTTTTGCAGGTTTAGCTGAGCGTTGTCTTGTGCAGCTTTCTTATGCAATTGGTATATCAAAACCTACTTCATTCTACATTGATACATTTGGTACAAATATGGTGGACGAAAAAAGGATTAAAAAGTTTATTGAAAGTAATATAGATTTATCGACTAAAGGTATCATTAAACATTTATCCCTTAACCGTCCTATATATAAACGTACATCCTATTATGGACACTTCGGTAAAAAATCAGGAAAAGATGGTAGATTTTCTTGGGAAGACACAAATTTGTCTAGTGCTCTTCATAAAGAATTTAATATAGAAAGCAATAAAAAGATTTCTTTAGACTACCAAAGTTTTTGATTTAACTTAACATTGATATACTATACTAGCTTAGTATAATTAGCACTTTTATAATAATAATGCTATACTAACAGCAATTTTCATTTATGAGGCAATGAAGTGCATAACAAAACAAAGGAAGGATTATATGACATAGCTATAAAAGAATCATCAAATTCTATCGATGGAAAAGAACATCCTTTTCAAGATTGAGTTAGCAAACAACGCGTTAGACTATAAAAAATTCAAATCCTACTACCAGCAGTTTTTTTTATATATAGTTAAATCATTGCACTCGTGCTTTATTAACTATTGTAACTAAAGTTGATACATTGAGATAATAAATAGGCCAACTTATATAGTTGGTAGTACTTTTGCTCACAAGTTGTAACTTATCTGATAACTATGAAAAGTCATGGTCTTGCTTAGTAGCTTTTATTAGCTTCCTTATGCATATTACATATCATAATTCTGTTACTGAAAGTTGAGCAGCACCTTGCTCATGCTTCTTTATACATTAAAGAGTTATTTTGCCATATTGTGAAAGGTAACACTACTACTAACAACAAATATCAGAAATGGATATAGACTTTTTTAGCACTGATATAATAAATAACATAATCGATAATACGAGATAATATGATTAAGATCACGAACAGTCTGTCTGTATAAAAAAAATACAATAATGATGAACGAAAAAACATGTTAGAATCTTTTGTAATAGGCTGCAGCTTGAAATAGAGTTTTAGAACGAAATAATGGTTGTAGCACAACTTATTAATGCTAACCTAGCATAGAATTATTCATATCAAAACCCTAGTTTTTTTAGTATTTTTATATGCCTAATAATATAACCAAGAATTGCTGTTAGTTAACTTTTTAATATTAAATTAATGAGCAGTATTTTAAAGTATTCTAAACATGGAAAATTTTAAGTTCTATTACCAAAGTGACACAAGGATCAATATATAAGAGATATTTGTGAAACTATAATAGTTTTGTAGTCTTACAGATTTATATGCAAGATTATCATTGATAATATAGAAAGTAGATTTAAGAAAATAATAGATATGAAGAGGATAGACGGATGTATCACTTTAGGAAATATTGTTGGTGGGTATTATAAAAATTTAGTAAGAATGAAAGAAACAGAATGCTTGAGCTATTTAAAATAAGTATACAATATGAATTAGATTATTAACAATACACATGCAATTTCCTAAAATTTAATCAATTTCTTAAGCAACGTTGACAATTTTAAGTTAATTTGTATGCTTAATATCTATTCTTGAAGATGGTATGAGAAGTAAAGAACATGATTTTCATTTAGTGGATCCAAGTCCTTGGCCAATTGCTATATCAGCAGCAATTCTTATTCTTGTGCTTGGATTAGTTAGCACGTTCCATAAACAAATTTCTGGAATATTTGGTTTAGTTTTAGGAATCTCTACTATATCAGGAGTGTTGTTTTATTGGTGGAAGGACGTAATAAAAGAAGCTATTTACGATAAATGCCATACTGCAATTGTAAAACATGGACTCAAGATTGCAATGTATTTATTTATCCTTTCAGAAGTCATGTTTTTTGTGTCGTTCTTTTGTTCATTCTTTAAAGCCTGGCTTGATCCAGTTTTTTTGTTTGAAGGATTTTCTCCCACAGATAAAGTTAAATGGCCTCCTAAAGGAATTTTACCTCTTAATCCGTGGTCATTACCGTTCATGAATACATTAGTATTATTACTTTCTAGTACAACAATCACCTCGGCACATCACTTTTTACTTAAAAATGATAAAGAGAATATGGTTAAAATGTTGTCTATAACTATATTGCTTGGGGTATTTTTTACAATAGTGCAAGCAATAGAGTATCATGAGGCAAGTTTTTCTCTACAAGAAACAGGAGAAAAGCTAATCTATGTATCCAATTTTTATATGATTACTGGATTTCACTGTGTGCACGTTATAATAGGAATAATATTCTTATTAGTGTGTTTATTTAGAGCGCAGAAAGATCAATTTACACCTCAGGACCATTTATGCTTTGAATTTGCTTCTTGGTACTGGCATTTTGTAGATATAGTCTGGATATTTGTGTTTGTGTTTGTATATTGGTTAAGCGTTTATTGAATAGTTAAAATAATAGATCTTGATCACGGATAAATAAAGACTAGATGATTATTATTAATTTAAGTAAAAAAAGTAGTATTGAATTTTGGGTAGTAACATTACATCACCAACAGAAGCTCAGCGTAGGTAAACACACCTGCATATAGTTTTTGAATAATTAAAAAGTTAATTTCTTTATATTCTCCAAATGAAGCTCAGTGGAGAGAATTTTTGTTAATAAAAATCTAAAAATCTTCGCTAATTTTACAATATGCAAGAGAAATCATAATTTTAGTGTTAGAAATGACAGAGCTGATCATAAATGAATATGACGTAAATTATGTAAAAAAGTATTACTGAAATGGCCACACTAATAAAGATCAGATTATATTTATAGTGAGATAGGTGGTTGACAACTTAAATATAAAGTGTCACCATGCTGCTGATGTTCTTGCTATAGCAATTTGTCTTTTTTATACGAAAGGTTCTAATTTTTATTAAATAGTTTTACATGAGGTTCAACATTTCAACAACAATATGAGTATCATTAAAGTGATAAAAGAAAAAATAAGAAATTCAATAGATATAATTGATATTGATATTATTGATGAGTCTATAGAACATGCAGATCATTATTTTGCTTCATCTTCAGCATTACCTTCACACATCAGGCTAATATTGATATCTAATAGCTTTATCGGAATGAACGCTTTAAAAAGACACAGATTGATTTATGGATTACTAAAAAGCGAAATAGAGCTAATACATGCAATTTCTCTTCATTTCTATACGCAAAGCGAATACAATGTTAAAAACAAATAGCAAAAGTATGAAAGAAGAATCTTTATTGATTAAAGCAGGAAGAAAATTCAATGACTATAAAGGTTCTATGAACCCTCCAATTTATCATTCTTCTACTATATTATTTCCTACTTACAAGGACTACTTAAATGCAGCAAACGGAAAGAGCATATATGATGTAATCAACGATGGTGTGTTAAGGGATTATAGTTATAGTAATGTTGGTACTCCCACTGTTCATTATCTTTCAAATGCGCTTGCTGAAGTTGAAGGTAGGGGACAAGCATTGATCTACCCTTCTGGGTTGTTTGTGCTTGCTTTTGCTATTCTGACTTTTGCTAAGGCAGGCTCGCATATTCTGGTTCAAGATAATAGTTATTACCGAGTTAGAAGATTTGTTGAAAGTGAGCTACCAAAAAGAGGAGTAAAAGTAACTTTTTATGATCCAACGCAGAGTATAACCAGTTTGATTAGGAATAATACTTCATTGATAATGATTGAAACTCCAGGTTCTGTGACGTTTGAGATTTCGGATGTAGAGCATATAGTAAAAATTGCTAAGGAACATAAAATCATAACCGTTTGTGACAATTCATGGGCTACTCCCTTGTTATTTAAACCCCTTGATTATGGGATTGATGTTGCTCTATACGCACTTACAAAGTATATAGCCGGTCACTCAGATTTATTGATGGGAGCCGTTGTTGCAGAAGGTGAAATTTTTAAATTACTTTATGAAAGCTATAAGAATTATGGAGTCACCGTTCAGTCGCACGATTGTTACCTTGCACACAGGGGACTTAGAACATTGCATATACGCATAAAAAGGCATCAAAGCACAGCCATGAAAGTAGCAAAATGGTTAGAGAAGCATCCAAAAGTGAAAAAGGTTTTATATCCAGCGCTTCCTTCTCATCCTCAGCACGAGTTGTGGAAAAATTACTTCAAAGGAGCAAGTAGCGTATTTAGCATAGTACTAGATAGAGAGTATTTATGTGAAGAGCTCAGTTACATGGTTGATCATATGAAAATTTTTAGTATTGGTGCTTCTTGGGGAGGGTGCGATAGTTTAATGTTACCAATAAATCGTACATCTATGCCAAGATCTATAATGCATTTGGATTATGATGGAAGTTTCGTGCGGATATTTTGTGGACTAGAAGATCCTGAAGATCTAATCTCTGACTTAGATGCCGCACTAGCTAGGCTGCCATGTTTAGCTTTTTAAGCTGATGAAGTAAGGCATGAAACTGAGGGAGTTACTGTATAACATTATTGATGTTACTTTTGATATTGAAATCAAAGGTGTCACGTGTAACCCTAAGAGAGTCAAAGAAGGCTACCTTTTTGTTTGTATATCAAAGGAACATGAAAAGTGTATAAGTGATATAAAAACTTCAGCTATAATAGCAAATTTTATGGTACATGACTCTCGAGTTTATATTCTTCACCCAAATCCTCAAGAAATATATAGCAAAATAGTTAGCAGATTTTATCAATTCAAACAGCCTAAATATGTTGCTGCTGTAACAGGCACGAATGGCAAAACTTCAGTGGTAGAGTTTTGCTGTCAGATCTGGCAAAATGCTGGCTATAATGCGGCGTCTATTGGAACACTTGGAATGTATACTAATAATGAAAGGAAAGCTAATCATAATAGCCTTACCACTCCAGATGCAGATGACTTTTATGCACCACTATGTGGTATAAATAGTAAAGGTATAGAGTATTTAGCATTAGAGGCTTCAAGTCATGGAATTGATCAGTACAGAATTCATGGACTTGAGTTAACCGCTGCGGCTTTTACAAATCTCTCACAAGATCATTTAGATTATCATCAGAACATCAGCAAATATTTTAAGGCTAAGAAAAGGTTATTTCATGAGGTACTATCAAAAGAAAAAACAGTAATTTTAAATGCAAATACAGATAAGTACTATGCATTACTTAAGATAGCTAAAAAACGTGGCAACAAAGTTATAACTTATGGGAAAAAAAGCTCTAACATTACTTTAATAAAGCAAGTACCAGCACTAAATGGCCAATACCTAACGATTAGAATCAGTAATGAGGTTTATAACGTGTTTTTTCCAGTTTTTGGACAATTTCAAGCATGCAATTTAATGTGTGCAATCGGTATAGCTATCTCGTCTGGGTTGGATTACAAAAAAATGTGTATAGATAAGCTTATTTCTCCACCGGGAAGAATGGAAAAGGTAAAACCTTTTGTGTTTGTGGACTACGCACACACTCCAAGTGCACTTAAACAAGCGATATTGTCTTTAAAATGGCACTTCAATAAAAAAATAGTTCTAGTTTTTGGTTGTGGTGGTAATCGCGATCAGGCAAAACGTGCAGAAATGGGTAAAATAGCACAAACGTATGCAGAGAAAGTTATAATCACAAATGATAATCCACGTGATGAAAATCCAACAGAAATTCGTCGTGATATTTTGCTACATTGTCCTGATGCAGTAGAGGTAGAAGATAGGAAAGAAGCTATAGAAAAAGGTATAGATATTTCTTACAATAAAGGCATGATCCTGTTGATCGCAGGAAAAGGACACGAAAGATTCCAAATCATAAATGGTCAAGCTCTTGAATTCAGTGATGTTGAGGTTGTTAGAAACTATGCTTCATAATACTGATTTTTTACAATTGGCTCATCTCTTAACCTTACTACTAAATTTTTAATAACCTCAATTATTACATACTATAATAAAAAGTTAATTCCACAACCTAAGGTTGTAGCTTTACTAAATTCTAAAAAACAGCCACAATGGAATAGGCAAATATTTATAAGTTGAATTTAGTGTATAATCAGCAAACAAAAACGTTGTTAGCAACAATACTCTGCAAAGTCACAATATGGTATGATCATATGCTCTTTATTGATCTGGTTAATATAATCAGCAGGGAGTTTTGTTCTGCAAAGGATGTTTACTACAACATACTCCAATTATTTGGAATTGCAGGTTTGGGTGCGATGGTAAGACCACTTGGCGCATCTGCATTCGGTCATATTGGTGATAGGTACGGAAGGAAAATGGCATTAATGATTGCCATCTTGTTAATATCGATTCCATCTAGCCTCATTGCATTTATTCCAAGTTATAATCAAATAGGTATAACTTCTACTATATTGCTTCTTGCAATCCATGTAACACAAGGAATTGCGTTCGGTGCTGAACAAGGAGGCAGTTCTGTTTATCTAATAGAGCACTTACCTGATAAGAAAAAGCTAGGGGCGTTTTGTGGAATAACAAGTTTAGGTCGCTCTATTGGCATCTTGCTTTCTGTAATGATAGTAATCATCTGCAAGAAAAACACTGATTTTAACACTTGGGGTTGGAGACTGCCGTTCACTTTCTCAGCCATTTTAGGGTTAATCAGCACATGTAGTATATATACATTGGAAGAAACTTTAGAGTATGAAAAGGATCAAAAGCAAAAAAATCTACCAAATTTACCAATAATAGAGCTTATAAAACACTATAAGAGAGGTCTTATACTTGCTGTTTTAATATCAGTACCAGTTAATGTTATTGTTGGATTTACCATATTTCTCCGAACTCTTGCAAAAGAGACAGCATCAGTTAAAACATATGTAACAACATACGTCAATGAGATTATGTTGATTATAACCAGTATACTAATGCCAATATTCGCAATAGCGCTTGGAATGTTAGCCGACAGAATAGGCAAAGAACGCACTGCGATTTTGTTTATAGTGATTACAATGGTACTATGTTGCCCTATATTATCTATTGCGTACTGCTATAAAAGTTATCTCATAATTATGCTTAGTATAATGGTTCTTTCTGCAGTAGAAAAAGGTATAAGCCCTATAGGAATAGTTGCATCTGAACTTTTTCCTACCAATGTTAGATTCAGTGGAGTGAGTTTATCACGCAATATCTCTTTTGCTTTTCATGGTGGATTTACTCCTATGATATGCACTTGGTTTACTATAACATTTCCTCAAGTAAACTTTGCAGCTGGGCTTTATATAGTTTTCTGTTTATTAGTCGGTTTAGTGGCAATATTACAAATAAAACCGCAGGATAAAAAATGCGACTGGTAAAATTCTGATATAAACTATACACGTTATAAGTTAATTCAAAATTGCAAGTTAAAAAATGTGATTAAATGTTTATAGAAAGTATCATATTATTGATAGTACTTTTTAAACTGGTTTAGTGTAACCTTTTCAAAATTCCTCGATCCAAAACTGGGTCTGAAGTTCAAAAAAGTCTTTGTTACAGAGAAAAAAAATGTCCTTGTTCATCTTTTGAACGATATTTTAAGGTATACTGATATCAAGGTTTTGTTGATAACAGATTTATGGTCAGAAATATAGCTTACTCATAATAAAAGCTTTAAAAACGCACTCAATATTACGCTGCCACAGCTTATTTTAAGAGGTCTTCTTTATTGAACCTCGAGCTGTGTTTTATTTTCTGAGATAATAAAACTAATAAGTACAGCTTACAAGATTTTCAATTTATATCTATTGAATTACCTAAATTCCCTTAAAATGAAGCAAAACAATTAACAAGCTAGTAGAGCACTGTTGCTCTTTTAAAAGAATATAGAAAAAACAATAAAGGAAGATATAGAAATCGGTATAGAGAAAGGAAAAACTGAAGTAGCAATACCACTTGCTAATGGTATAAACGTTGTTACCGTTGCTAAGTTAACAGGGTCGCGAAATTGAAAATTATAAAATTGAGAACACTCATCAATTGATTTTAACCAGTGCGTTGAAGTGACAGAAAAATTTAATGATAATTGGTAACCTAAACTAAGTCCTTAACTTTTCAAAAAAATCCCTTAACAAAAAAGAGCATTCTGTTTCTAATATCCCACCGTAAACTTCAGGTACATGGCTGCAAAATTGAAATATTTTAGCACCATTCTCAATTCCTCCACCTTTAGGATTATAAGCTCCAAAGTATACCCTTCTAACTCTTGCAAAAGAGATGGCTTGAGCACACATCGGACACGGTTCCAATGTCACATACATATCGACATCACAAAGTATTGGTGTTGAAAGCAATTTACATGCTTGTCTGATTGCTAACATTTCTGCATGCGCAGTTGGATCATTGTATATATTGTGTGCAAAAGAAACTATATTGCTTCCACTGACTATTACAGCTCCTATAGGAATTTCGTCATTTTTCTGAGCAATTTTTGCTTGCTCTACGGCAAGCTCCATGTATCGATATTTAAACATTTTCTCTTTTAGTCTTCTTTCTTTTAATTTTATTGACTGCTGCTTTAATAAAGGATACAAAAAGAGGGTGAGGAGAAAAAGGCTTTGATTGAAATTCTGGGTGGAATTGTACACCAGTAAACCATGGGTGATTATCTAACACTACTGCTTCTATGCATGTTCCATCTTCTGATATACAGCTGCATGTTAGCCCATTTTTTTCTAAATCATCTTTATAATCCAAATTAACTATATATCTGTGCCTATGCCTTTCGGAGATAGTGGTATTACCATATACATCTGCCATTTTAGAATTTGCTCTTATATTACATTTATACGCTCCAAGTCTCATAGTTCCACCAATATCAACGCCCTTATCACCAGCTAGCTTAATAATTGGGTGCTTACAGGTACAAAATTCTTCAGAGTGTACATCCTCAAGCTTAATGACATTGCGAGCAAATTCAATAACTGCAAGCTGCATACCAAGACATATTCCAAAAAATGGGATATTATGCCTACGGGCGTAACTTATTGCTGATATTTTACCCTCTACTCCATCGTCACCAAACCCTCCTGGCACAAGGATTGAATGAGAGTTTTGTAGCTTTTCTCCTATAAATTTTTCATCAATAGGTTCTTTACTTTTTTCCCTCGAGTTAACCCAATTTATCTTTACTTTGACTTTGTTACTAATTGCACCATGATTCAATGCTTCAACCAATGATTTATATGCGTCAGGGAATTCAGTGTATTTTCCTACTATAGATACAGTGACTTCTTGTGTTGAGTTTCTTATAGAAAGTACTATTTGATCCCATTCAGTTAAGCTTGGTTGTGGTTTACTTAAATGAAAGTGTTCTAGAATTTGTGTACCAAGCCCAGATTGATTATATAAGACCGGCAACTCATATATATGATTCACGTCAGGAGCAGATATTACATTAGATAATGAGACATTACAAAGGTTAGCTATTTTTCTTTTTTGATCATCAGAGGTTTTCTTCTCACTACGACATAATATAATATCTGGTTGTAACCCAGCAAAATTTAACTCTCGAACTGAATGCTGTGTTGGTTTTGTCTTTAGTTCTTGCGCTGCAGTTAGATATGGTACTAAGGTTAGGTGAATAAGGATAACTCTTTGTTTTCCAAACTTATAACTGGTTTGACGTATGGCTTCTAAAAACGGTTGGCTTTCAATATCGCCTACAGTTCCACCTATTTCACATATTACAAAATCTAAGTCCTCCGTACCATTAAAAATAAATGATTTAATCAAATCTATTACATGAGGAATAACTTGTACAGTTTTACCTAAATAATCACCACGCCTCTCTTTCTTCAGCAACTCGTGATATACTTTACCAGTTGTTATATTGTCGTCTTTAGTTGCTTTAATTCCAGTAAAACGTTCATAATGCCCAAGATCTAAATCAGTTTCAGCACCATCTTCGGTAACGAACACCTCCCCATGCTGAGTTGGACTCATTGTTCCAGGATCAATATTCAAATATGGATCAAGCTTTCTAATACATACCTTAAAACCATAAGCTTGAAGAAGCGCACCTATACTTGAAGAAACTAAACCCTTGCCAATGGATGAAACAACCCCACCTGTCACAAAGATAAATTTAGCTTCTTTCATTAATCTTCAAAAGGAACGGAAGTAGATTCATTTTCTTGTTTCTTTTCCGATATAATTTTCTCTACAATCGACTTTTTGTGTACATTTTTTGAACACAATCCTGACAACAATAATGTGTTTGCTATAAATAGCCCAACAACTATAGCCGTTATTTTGCTAAGCAGATTTGCTGAATGTTTTACTGAAACCATTAAATTGAGTCCATGTTGTGAGTTATTAAAACCACTTAATGAACTACTCCCAGGAGGACGCGAAAGCACTAAGGTTGCTAAAATGACAACCAATATTATTTGTAGTATACTTAATACTGTTATTGACATTATGAGTAAGACTAAAACAAAGATTCTAGGAATGTAAAGTACATAAGTCAAGTTTTTATCGATATCTTAAAATAACAAAGAAACTTATTTATTATTTTATTCAATAATCTTATTTATTACTGTAAAAGATATATAGCAAATAATTTATTAATAGTGAAAAATTACAAAAGATAATATAGAAAACTCCTAAGAGAGAAAATTAACCTAGATGATGAACAATTACTGCTTGATTATACAGTTCTAAAGCATATTTTGTATTCAGCATACAGAAAAGAGCATTATAAAAAACTTTAGTAATTTAAATAAAATTTTTAATGCTAATTCTAGAAAGAACTATAAAATCCTAATAGTCAACAATACGTCTATACCTCTATCATCTTTTGTTCGAAATAAGCCTTCGCTCGTTTTATAAGAAAGAAAATAAAGAACCTACCTATGATCAATAACTGGAAAAATTACTTAATTATTTAAAGTAAGTATTAAGTATAGAAAGCCTAAGTAAAAAAATTTTCGTGTTACCTTACACATAAGTAAAAAGTATTGTCTAATAATGAAAGACCTTCAAAACACTAGTACAATACGTTAAACTATTTATCTTGTGTAAATAGATTATAAAATGTGCACTCTTTTGATTAGCTAAATGTCCTTGTGCTATTATTATATAGTGTTCAAATGTCAACATATCTATAAATGTATTTTTATACAGTCCTTCTTTTTGATTTATTTTGTGTCTAAAAGAACGTTTAATTAAAAAAAGCCATTTTTATACACCCTTTTTATAAGGTTATATATTATATTTAGTATAACATAGAGGATAACAACCTTAAGCTTGATACTATAAACTCTCAAAAAAAGGAAATGCATGTATATTAATTGGTAAATAGCATTTCAAGTTTCATCAAAAATCAGATTGCAGGGTTAAATCTTCTATCCAAATAACCATACACTCTATTTGCTTATTCGGATATACCTCTTGTACTAGGGTTTTGTAGGTCAACATTTGCTTTTTTATTTCATTTAATGAAGAAGCAGAAATGTTACGGTGTAATTTGTAATCAATTATGATTGCTTTATCCTGCGTTATGCACAACCTATCCAATCGTGCTAGTACTGGTTTACCATCGATCATTCCACTCAGCATAATCTCCGATTTACCTTCTAAGTCAAATAGGTAATCATATTTTTTATTAAAGGCTAATATTTTACTGTAGATCTCATCTTTTTTTTCTCTAGTGCTTATATTATCAAGGTACTTCTTAATCCAATTCTTTCTTCTATCTTTCTCTATCTTAGGCATATACTGCAACATACTGTGAATTATTAAGCCTCTTGTACAACCGTCTGTCATCCCAATGCTCTTTCCTCTATCATTCCAAGTAGCTACCACTGGGATCCGAGCTTCTTTTTCTTTGGATTCCAGTGTCACACGCTGAAACAGGGAAGGAGAGTAAATAGTTGACACTAATTCTCCTTCTTTTTTTCTAGATTCTTGAAATGATATCGCCAGTGTTGACGGAAGCGAAATCACTGAGTCATCAAAATAATCTAGTTTTTTATAAGCGTAAGGATAGTTTGCATTTATGCATAATACTTCAATTTTTTTTTTAAATATCGGCTGTAACCAAGCTTGTTTCTTTTCATATAACTCTTGACGCTTAGTAATCAGATCATACCAAGAACCTTTTTGCACTGGCTCTTTACCTAAAATATATAATTCATCTTCAGCACGTGTAAGTGCTACATATAGCAAACGCAGATATTCATCATAGTCTTCCACTCTCCTCTCTCTCTTTACTCGATCGCAATAAACGTTGCTATTCTTTCCACACCAAAATGGTGCTTCCATTGCATCGAAAATAATATTTTCATTATTTCTTGGTACTGTGTTTGTATCAACCAAGAACACTATAGGAGCCTGGAGACCTTTTGACTTGTGGATTGTCATTATTCGCACAGCATTGCGCTTTGATTGCATATCATTTTTAATTTCCGGGTTATTCTCCTTAATCCACTGAATAAATGCTTGAAGAGACGGGTTTTCAAATTGTAACACAAGGTTTATGAACTCGTCCAGAACCTCAAAGTACTCGAGACCAAGCCTTGCAGCAAATTTTTTCTTACCTGTACGCATTACATGCGTAAACAACGTAAGAGGCGATTCTGTACGAGATAAATTGATTAGATAACTTAATTCGCTATAGATAACCCCGCAATAATCACGAAGTCTTTCCCATAACGACTGTCCTTTACGATTATATGCAATATTAAATAAATCATCTTCAGTAAAGTCAAATAGCGGTGATTTTAAAACATTTGCAAGAGCCAAATCATTTGTAGGAAGAAGTAAAAATTCAGCTAAAGCTACTAAATCCTGCACAACTATGTAGTCCATAATCCTAAAATAGTCCCGTCCTACAACCGGCACGTTTACTTTTCTAAGCTCATTTATTATATAATCAACTAACACATTTCTTTGTCGAACTAGGATCATAATGTCTCTTGGTTCTATATGGCGATCTTTAGCAACTAAAATCCGCCTTCTGCTTAACCAATTATGAATTTTATAAGCTATTGTTTGAGCAAGTAGTCGGTCTGATATCACATGATCTTTCTTATCTGTTAAGTGGATTTGTAAGGCCTGTTGTTCTTCCTCCTTACATCTTGGTAATAACGGCCAAATTTCAATGTACCCTTGATCATTTTTTCTATGCGGAATATGTTTTATTTCACTATTAATAAAAGATACCTCCTCACGAAAGTTGTTAAATATTCTATCTACAAAGACTAAAATTTCTGGAGCTGAGCGAAATGATTTTTTAAGTTGGCATGATATCCAGTCTCTGTCACCAGTTTTTGCATGGAAGTATTGTTGCATATAGTTGAACAGATGAGGATTTGCTCCTTGAAATCTATAAATAGATTGTTTTATGTCGCCAACAACAAATAAGGTTCGTTTTTCCTTACCACCAGTAAAAAATTCATCACAGAGATTTGTTATAATTTCCCATTGACCAATACTATTATCTTGCGCTTCATCAACAAGAATGTGATCTATTTTTTGATCTAGGCTAAACAATGCCCAATTTTTATACTCTGGATCGCTCAGAAGGTTTGTTGCTAAATCAATTATATCATTGTAGTCGAGCAATGCATTTTTTGCTTTTTCACTGTTATACAAGTTAGTGTATACTTTAAATATATTGAGTAAGTTGCTAGTTCTCTTGAATATTTTGTAAGAGTTAACATTACTTATATAAGTGAATACTATATTCTGAATATTCTCTACTATCCATTCTGCATCTCTGAATTTCTCTGAGGTACCCTTTGTTATTATAGATGATATACTTTTTTTTTCATACGACTCTGATTTTAAAAAAATCTTAGCTAGGTTTTCTATTTTACAATCATCCCAGTGTATAACTCCGAAATCTATACTTTTTTTCTGTATCTCAGTGTCAGCTACTTGAATAGTAGATAGTTTTATGCCGTTACACCAATTAGAAAGTATCACACTATAACTTCGATCTCTTTTACTGCCCTTACTTAATATTTCGACCAATCTTTTTACATACTCAATTATCTCATTCCTTGAATCATGAATTTCATCTAGAACGTTCAGCTTACCTTTGATATATTCCAAATCAGTTGATAACAATGGCCTTCTTACACATAAAGTGTAAAGCAAATCACGTAGTCTATTCTCATCAATTTCCACTGCAATAGAGTTTATACTATCTTGCACGGCCTCATTGTGAAGTGTTTTTTCAAACACTATGGAATGTAATTCTTTGCACTCACTCAGCATATAATTTGGAGCGATACCAGCCTCCATAGGAGAGCTAGAGATCAATTTGTAACAAAAAGCATGTATGGTCTGTATAGTTAAGCCCAGATTTTCCAATTCAGAAAAAAGCTTTCTTGCTTGAATTACATAACGATTAAGTACTTCACTTTTTTTAGATCTTAGTGTTGAATACTGGGATAACATCAAAGAATGGGATGGTGAGTGGTGACACTTAGGTAGCAATAAGGAAAGACCTAGTTGTTCCAAATGTGTAATTAATTCGCTATTTGAGCACATTGCCCATTTACTGAGTATAGTGTGAATGCGGTTCGCCATTTCATTCGCTGCAGCATTAGTAAGTGTTAAGCAAAGAATATTTCTCTTATTTTCTAATAAAAGTCTTAATACTCTATCTATTAAGATTTTTGTTTTGCCTGTACCAGCAGATGCATTTATCCATACAGAAAAATTAGGATTTATGATATTCAATCTCATCAAAAGAGCAAAATTGTATAAAATTTGACTAAAATGGCATTGTAAAATATACTGTAAAAGTAGTGTTAGTGAAAAGATATATAAATGAAAAGTTTTTGTGTAAAGGCTCCTGCAAAGATTAATCTTTTTTTACATGTTATGGAAAAAAAAGAAATAGGATATCATTTAGTTGAAGGCTTACTTGTTTTTGCTAATCTTTCAAATTTCTTAGAAATAAAGGTAGGTGAAAAGGAATTCAGATACGATAACTCTATAGTCGAATTCATAAATTCTGAACTCAAAATAAGTAACAGGTACAACACCGTAATGAAAGCAATTAATTTACTGCTCAGATATGCTCCTGTACGTACTAAAGTCGTTATAAAAGTTGTAAAAAATGTGCCAACTGCTGCAGGTTTAGGTAGCGGTTCCTCAGATGCTGGAGCTGTAATACGTACACTAGGAAAGTTATGGCGAATTGACAGATCAATCTTAAACGAAATAGCTGTAAGCATTGGTGCTGACGTTCCTGCAAGCATAGATAGTAAGCCAGTTTTGGTTAGAGGTATTGGTGAAGAGTTATATCCCATAAAAAAATTTTCTTTGCCCAGAAGTGTAGTACTTGTGAAACCAAAAAAAAAGTTTTTGAGCACACCAGAAGTATTTTCAAAATATAAAGGAAATTTTTCTAAACCAATTGAATGGAGCGATGACCTTGGAAAGGATATATTAAGACTCCTTAAAGAAACTAGAAATGATCTTCAAGAAATAGCGGTAAGTCTTGTACCTGAAATTAAGGATGTGATATTAGCATTAGAGTCTCAAAAAGGTTCTGTACTATCTCGCATGTCAGGTAGTGGTGTAGCATGTTTTGGAGTGTTTGATAGTGAAAAAAATGCAAAAGCTGCTGTAGCAAATATCAGAGAAAAGCAGCCAGAATGGTGGGTATGTGGTACCCAGTTAATAGTTTAATTTATGATTATAATCCCTTTAATTCCTCAAAGTAAAAACTTTATATATAGTTACGAGATAGGAAAATTCTTGGTAAAGAATCAAGAATATTGTAGCTCGGTTATAGTTTTCCCTGAAAAAGTGATTGAACTTAAAGAAAGTAATATAAATAGTAAGAAACATTTTATGTCTTTTTTAACAGAGGAAATAGAAATTTTATTAGTAGGCACTGGTATAACACGTAAGACAACAAATGTTTCAGTAAAGTCTTACCTTACAGAACAAAAGGGCTTGAACTTTGAGTTTATGACAACTGATGCAGCATGTAGAACACATAATGTCCTGATATCTGAAAACAGATTTGTTGTTACTTACCTAAAAGTAATGTAGTATGTTTGAAATATTTATGCAAGGCTTCTTTATTAATAGCCTGATTGCAATACTTATAATTAGCTCGGTGACAGGTATATTAGGATCATTTATGATATGGCAAAGATTATCATATTTAGGTGATAGCTTATCACATTCTTCGTTACTTGGTATTGCACTAGCTTTGATCTTTAGAATTAGTCCATCAATTAGCATAATGCTTATAGCAATTGCTTTTGCAATACTACTTTCCCTTAATTTTAATAGATTATATTCTGTTGATACGATATTAAATATCGTTACTAATGTAGTTTTATCATCAAGTTTAATATTGATGTCCTTTTTTCCATCTAGCAATAGTAGTATTATTAATTCCCTATTTGGCGATATATTAACATTGGAACAGAGTGATATAGTATTAATTTTTCTAATCTCAGTAGTAGTTACTCTGATATTAGCATTTAGATGGCGCTACTGGCTAATGATTTCAATCGATCAAGATTTAGCAATAGTTGAGAAAGTAAACGTGAGTTTGGTTAGACTAGAATTCTTAATTACTCTTGCTATATTTATAGCAGTGTCTGCTCAATTAATAGGAATATTACTCATCGCTGCATTTTTATTGATACCAGCCTCATCTGCAAGGCTTATCTCAAAAACTCCAGTACAGATGATTATTGCCGCAACAGGTTTCTCTGTGATCTCTGGAATATCAGGCCTGATATTATCTGCAAGTTTTGATTTACTAACAGGACCTACAATTATACTTGTAGCAGCTACATACTTAATTATTGCTTATTTTATAAGGTTGATATCAAATAGATTGGCTTAATTCCGTTTTAGGCTATCAATGATCTATCTAATGGTTATTAGATGTATATTCCAGTTGCTTTATGGTAAAATAATTTTTATTATATATATGTGGTTATAGTTATTAATTTATGAGTAAGTAATATGACTGAAGGAGAACTTTTTCTAAATACATGCCTGACCCTTATAAAAAAATTTTATTATAAATATATTCTCAGAGAGACAGATTAATCAGATAACACGCAGAATACAGCAAGTAATGCATATGATGCTATACAACAATTTTTTAATTAAGCAAAAATGATATCATGTAAAAGATATGAGGATTACACCATCTAAGATTAAAAAGTTCTTAGAGAAGCCTGATGCTTTAAGTGGTGTATTAATTTATGGAAGCGATAATAACAGAGTAGATTTTTTTGCACAAGAAGTAATTGCTAGCTTAAATGAATATTCAGTTCAGGTAATGGACTTTGCGATAGTAGATAAATCACCTGGTTTATTATCTTCTGAGCTGGTAAATATTTCGATGTTTACTAACAAGAAATTAATTAAACTGATAAATATAAATAGGAGAATCTCTAAAGAGTTGAAGAATGTGTTGAATTATAATACAAATGGTCATTATGTAGTAATGGTAGCAAGCGATCTCCCGTATAACTCTACAACTAAAGGTTATATGGAAAGCTCAAAAAATTTTGGTGTCATTGCTTGCTATAAGGACAGCAATAGTAACCCTTGCGATATAATACTAAATTATTTGAAACGAAATGGCATAAAATATACAACTGAAATAATCTATCATTTGCAATCTTACTTTAAGTATAGTAATTTGCCTATATATTCAGAGCTTGAGAAATTAGTTTTATATCTGGGAGAAAGAAAAGATCTTAAACCTGCTGATATAGAACTATGCCTTTCAACTTCTAGCAATAGTTATGTTACACTCAATAACCTATTCTCTGCTATAGCAAACAGAGATATGGCACAATTCATCAAAGTTTCCGATACATTAATATTACAAGAAAATTTTTCACCAATAGCACTGATTCGTATTATATCAAATTATTTCCTACATCTTGAAAATGTTTTACTGTTAATCCAAAGTGGAATGAATGAACAAGCCGCAATTAACCAACTGCATCCCCCGTTACTCTTTAAACAATTACGAAGTTTTAAATCTCATCTAAAAATTTTCCAACTTTTAGAACTCAAGAAGTTTATAGAGAAATTAATAAGTTTGGAAATTACCTGTAAAACAAACGATTTAGATCATAGAATGATTTTTCAGCATATCCTGCAAATTAGCTGGTGTTAAGTCCTAGTTTTTCTTATAATCTTATCATAAGATAATATTTTATACCTATTAACTTTAAGTGCACTCTCTACGTTTTTATACTATTACTAATAGGCTATAATTAAATATAGCTAGACAAAAGTGCAAATATGCCTAATATTTCAAAAATCATAGTAATATCGAAATGCTAAAATTAGCTACTGAAATTGGTCAGTTTAAGGAGGTATCGTAATTGTTAGTAATTAAGCCCTTAAGAGAAGGTATAAGTACTCAAGAAAATTACTACAATTAGAAGTATTTGTCCTTTTTTATTCACATTGAAGGAGCAAAACTATTAGATCGTGAAGTTGATTAATTACTATCTAAACTTGATACATAGTCATTTCGTTCTCGGGGTGAACAAGAAATAGCTCTAGATATGCGCATTTATGTAAAGAGGTATTTCAAAATCTTGAAATATGCCATTTACAGAAAAATTATAGAGCAATTTCATATCTGGTTTATAAATTTTCATATAAAGATTAAAGTTATATGAGAAATAAAGAATATAAAAAACCTCCTAATTATATTTAGGCATTTGACAAACCTGAAAAAAGTTTAAGCATAATTTTTGAAACAGTGATAAAGATGCAAGAACTTATTTATTGAATCAGCTAGCAATATTAGAATTTGAATTATTACACCCTTTGTTAATTATTGTTATCTTTACAGTTACTTTTTTAGCTATCCACCTCTTTAGAGGTATTAGGGCATGTCTACTTGACTTACAGTTTTCTCGAGAGAATAACTAAAAGTAACAAGGGATATTACTCAACTTTGCATTGTACTTAACGTCTCTAAAGAGAATGCAGATGTAACTTTAGCATACGGCTTACCTTCTTTTAAAGGTCACTACAAAAGCAGAAGTCTCATTTTAAAAAAAGGCGCACATGAAAAAGTATTGAATTCCTGTTTGCCGCTACTTTCAGCTAAAATGTCAATTTTACTTGGTAAACACCATGTACGTCTTATAATTAAGAATTTAGAAAACATCACTAAAGTAAGCCATAGTGCCTTAAAAAGGCATGTATCTAATCTTGTAAAGAAAATCACACATTTGACAACGAAAAAAGCATGGCAGTTTAACATATATTTCGATAAAATATATACTTATTTTAAATTGTAAGTAGATCTATTTAGATTATAGCTTACAACAATGACAAAGTTTCAAAAAAGGTCTAATGTAACATAAAAAGCTTTATGAAAATCAGAGTTGGAGTAGTAGGCTGCTTAGGAAGGATGGGCAAAAAAATACTTAGTGAATTAGTTACAAATACTAAAGTAGAGATAGCAGGCGCTGTTACCCGCTTTGGTAGCAAATACATAGGTTTGGATATTGGGCAAATCATAGGTCACAGTTCTATTTTAGGAATCAAAATTACACATTCCATTAGTGATGTATTCGAGTCATCAGATATTGTAATAGATTTTACAACTAAAGAATGTATGTTAGATTGCCTTAAAGCGGCTGTGAAATTCAAAACACCTCTGATTAGTGGAACAACTGGAATAGAAGATATCAATTTAAAAGAGTATGCTGCTGAGATCCCGATATTGTGGTCAGCGAACATGAGTGTTGGAATTAATGTGCTGCTAAAATTGGTAAAAAAGGCTACTGAGCTTTTGGGAGATAAATATGACGCTGAGATTTGGGAAATGCATCATAGCTTAAAAAAAGGTTCACCATCTGGAACAGCTATAGAACTTGGTAATGCGATTGCTAACGCTCTAAAAAGAGATTTAAAGTTCAATCAATATTTACTTAATAGTTCAAATATAAGAGAAAAGAGTGGAATAGGTTTTGCAGTGTCTCGTGGAGGTGGAGTAATAGGAGATCATAGCGTAATGTTTATTAATTCTGATGAACGAATAGAATTAAATCACAAAGCAATCGATCGAACAGCGTTTGCTAAAGGCGCTATTCAAGCAGCAATATGGCTATACGAGAACAAGAGGAAAACTCCAGGGCTCTATTCAATGCAGAGTGTAATATGAGTGATATACGTGCCTCCATTAAAAACTTAAATCTTTGGTATAGCTCTAAACAAGTCTTGTTCAATATAAACCTAGATATTCGTAAAAAAAAAGTTACTACTTTTATTGGACCATCTGGATGCGGTAAATCAACATTTTTGCGTTGTTTCAATCGCATGAATGATTACGTACCAGGATGCAAAGTTATTGGTGGACTGATTATCGATGGACTAGGTAATATATATTCACGTGATATGGATGTTGTACTGCTCAGAGCAAAAGTCGGTATGGTATTTCAAAAGCCAAACCCTTTTCCAAAATCAATATATGACAACGTTGCTTATGGTCCTAAATTACATGGCATGGTAAAAAATAAGGAAAAATTAGATGAAATAGTCGAAAATAGTTTAACCAAAGTTGGTTTATGGGAAGAGTTAAAAGATAGATTACGAGATAGTGCATTAGATTTATCTGGCGGTCAACAACAAAGGCTATGCATCGCTCGCGCAATTGCAGTAAAACCGACCATTTTATTGATGGATGAACCATGTTCCGCACTTGATCCAATGGCAACCAATGCAATCGAAAATCTTATACAAGAGTTGAAATTAAGATTTACCATAATTATGGTAACTCATTCAATGAAACAAGCTAAAAAATTAGCTGATAGTGTAATTTTCTTTCACAATGGCAAAATTGTTGAATCTGGAAGCGTCCAAGAAGTATTTGAAAACGCTCGGTTTTCTTTAACAAAAGAGTATATTCTGGATCATTAAAATTTTTAGCTATACATAATAAGGGTTTTACATCGATAATTCCTTTAGCAATAACATGGCTTTCACGGTCAATATCTATTTATTATATTAAGTAATGAATTGATGTTAATATAGCTATCAAAATTTTCTATTGTTAACTCTACCACTTTCACTATCCCCAGAAAAATCAACGCATGATTTCAGAAATTCATTGACAGCTACTTTGTTTGCAGCATTGAGCACAATACTGTTTGTGGTGTGGCAAAAAGAAATTTAATACTCCCATGCTAAGCTTTAGTGCAGGAAAGCATTTGTAGTCAGGCTCTTAAAAGGTCAATTTCTTTTGCTTTGTTAAACTAAGTTATAACTTAAAGCTGATCTTTCTGGCCAAGACAGAACCTATAAATAGGAACTACCATATCAGTTTTCGCAAGTACAGTAAAGTTGAAATCATCTTTATAAACTACAACTCCATGTATTACCGATTCAGGGTGTACTATTGCTTCAACTTTATTTGGCGAGACTTTCCCATGCTCCAAATAGAACGATTTAATGCTTAATCTACTATAACAATTCTTAATTGCTCAAAGCTATAATTTAAGAATGCCCTGCAAGAAGCAGCAAGCATAATCTTCTCTATGCATTTGTCATCATTTTGCAAAACTTTAAAAATTGTATTGTGTTCAGAATCAATAGTAAATTATTATATATTTTTTTCTTTAGCTTTCTTAAGTAGTAATTTCCTACTGTAAACAATACTTTCTTTATTTGCTAATGCCAATGACTTTAGTGCCACTTTCTATAACTATTACATTAACTGAGAGATCAATAGCCAAAGAAGCAACATTTGCTTTAGACCTTTAATTTAACATCTTGTACCAAGCAAACTTTCTTTTAAACCTTTATAAAACCTTTCATCAGAGATAGTTACGTTACATATTTTGCGCCTCAATTTTGCTTAATTTACTAGCAAAGCGAAACTCGAGTAGGTACTGAGTACTTCTTACCTGATATTTTCTCCTTTTCTTCAGTAATAAATCTACAGTTTTTTCTCGATACTTCCTCTTGATCCTAAAATTGAAACCTTTTTCACTAAAACTAATTCGTGTCAATTATGATAAATTAAAGAAAAATATTACTCCTCAACTGTTATTTAACCAATTCTTAGACACTAAGCTCATATCCATGGTCATCATCAACAGAAGGTGAAGGAGAAGGTGAAAAAGAACAATCATGATAATCACCTGAATTATGTATACCATGTAAACCATCAGCGCTATGAGCTATTTCGCTGCTAGAGTTAGAGTAATCATCTAGGTGAGAACCTTTATTACTATAACCCATATCCGTTTCTTCTAATGTTATACCTTCACCATCTCCTCCTCCACCTGAAAAATGTTCTGCAAGACCTTCAAGAAATTTTATGTCAAACATATTACCTGATTTTCCAAACAATGTTACCAAACTACTACCACTTATCAAACCTTCAAATACGTTATTGTAGGAAGTAATTGCTCCTTCATGAAAGCTGAACAGCCATTTCATTCCATCTACAATCGTAGCAACAGAGTCACTATGACCAAGACCAAAACCACTCTTTCCTCCTTGATATTCTTGGTGTTGTTGTTGAGCTTGCCACTCTGCAATGTTTGGACCTTGAACTTCACTACTCATAAGTTTTTACTTTAAACCCTTGAACACTATACATTTTATCACAGATATTAAAAAATGTCAATAAGACTCTTAAATAACCGTTTCTTGAATAAAGGCTAGCGAAACGGTTTCACAATCACTGCAATAATTATAACTATTATTAGTACTGTGATTACCTCATTTAGGACACGAAAATAAACATGAGCTTTCTTATTTAAACCCATTGCAAAATTTTTCCTATGTTTTGCAAGTAGCACATGAATAGCAAACATAAAGAATAATGCTAATACTTTTACATGAAACCATCCCTCGTAGTAGGCCTCTCTTATCATCATTAGTGTAACACCAAAACCGAGCGAAAAAAGCATTGCAGGGTTCACAATATATTTAAGTAGCCTTTTTTCCATTGTTTGAAGTAAGCTATCGTTTTCTGATCCTAGCTTTACAGCTGCATGATAGACATAAAGCCTAGGCAAGTAGAGCATACCTGCCATCCACATAATGACAGAAATAACATGAAAAGCTTCGAGCCAACGGTAATAATCCATTATAAAATGTTAGAAATTTCTGATATTATCTGAGTTTAATAAAAAAGAAATCGATATGAAAGCAAAAAATCTCACTAAAGAACAGGTAATTGGATTTTACAGAAAAATGTTACTAGTGCGCAGATTTGAGGAAAAAACAGGACAATTATATGGAATGGGATTAATAGGTGGATTTTGTCACCTATCGATAGGGCAGGAGGCAGTTGTAGTTGGAACTCACGCTGCATCAAATCCTGGCGATGCTTTTATCACAAGTTATAGAGATCACGGGTTAATGCTTGCATGTGATTCTGATCCGAATATTATAATGGCAGAACTAATTGGTAAAGAAACGGGGTGCTCAAAAGGTAAAGGTGGTTCAATGCATATATTTGATATTGAAAGAAAATTCTTTGGTGGACATGGAATAGTTGGTGCACAAGTTCCAATTGGTACAGGAATAGCCTTTGCTAATAAATATAAGAAAAAAGACAACGTAGTATTTACATATTTTGGTGACGGTGCTGCAAATCAGGGACAAGTATATGAATCGTTTAATATGGCATCTCTGTGGCAATTGCCAGTGATTTATATTATAGAGAACAACGGATACGCAATGGGAACCTCCGTTCAGAGATCAACTCTAGTAACTGAGTTATATAAAAGAGGAGAGAGTTTCGGTATTCCTGGAAAGCAGATTGATGGAATGGATTGCTTTTCTGTTTATGAAGCAACAGCTGAAGCAGCTAAGCACGTTCGTTGCGGTAAAGGTCCTATTCTGCTTGAAATGAAGACGTATCGATATCGTGGCCATTCAATGTCGGATCCTGCTACTTATCGTTCGAAAGAAAAAGTTGAAGATATGAAGCAAAATCGTGACCCCATAAGCACTTTAAAAAAATACATGATAGATAATAAGGTTGCTTCAGAGGAAGAATGCAAGACAATCGATAAGGAAATACGTGATTTAGTAAAAAAATCGGAGGACTTTGCCAAAAATAGCAAAGAACCAAGCATTGATGAGTTATGTACTGACGTTTACAAATCTATTGAATACTAGCTATTAGTAAAACGCAAAAAAATTGCTTAATAAGGTTTTAAAGAACTTTACTATTACCATGCTAAAGCTATTTTATAGCCTGAAACTTATTTCTCCTGTAGAGCTTTTCATTATTTCTGTTCCATGTCTACTGTATTTTTCTTGATCATTATTTATTGAGTGTTCATCATATAAAAGATCAGTCACATTTCTAGTCTAGATTAGAAAACAGGGGGGAGTGCTTATATCTGTATGTTTTTTCCTTTTTAAAAGGCAACTATCTCGTAATCACCCCTTAAGAGGGGAGGTACAACACCTCAATGGACTTTTTAAAGTTCTCAGGGAGAGGAGCAATGATAGTGATCTCTTTGTTACTTGGCAATTTAAAAGATAAAGAATACGAATGGAGATGAATTTTATTTGCTATTCCATTAACAAAAGCTTTTTTACCACCGTATTTACCATCACCAAGAATAGGACAGTTTATATAGGCTAGATGTGCCCTTAACTGATGAGTCCTGCCGGTAATTGGTTGCAGTTTTACGTAAGCAACATTTTGTTCTAACCTCGCTATGACCGAAAAGTGTGTAGTGGCACTCTGAGGTGAATATTTGTCAACAACCACTTTTTCTTGACCTGAAATACACTTTTTTATCAATGGATAATCTATTACTCCTTTATTTTTACTTGGCATGCCGGAAGTTAATGCTAAATAAGTTTTTTTTACTCTTTGCTCTTTAAACTCCTCCATAAGGTACCTGGCAACATTAGCATTGTGCGCAAATATTATCACTCCGCTTGTATCTTTATCTAACCTATGGACAATCTTAAATATTTTTCCTTCTCTGATTCGGTCAAGTAAATCACTAATGCTGACTTTTCCCTTTATACCACCTTGAACAATTACTCCTGTAGGTTTATTTACAGCTAGTATATATTTATCTTCATATAAAATATTATCTTTCAATATATTCACTAACTCTTGATTATATCTGCGGTCAGAATTAGCATTTTTAATATAATTTAAGTATTTTATTGTTATAGTTTGTCCATAGTACACTCTATCACTTGATTTCGCTTTACAAGCGTCAACTTCGATCAACCTTCTTCTTAAAGATTTCTCAATTGTAGACTGTCTCAGGTCTGGGAAAATTCTTCTTATATATCTATCCAGCCTAATATTATTATCTTCTATTGATATGGTTGTAATACTTTGAGACATTTCATTATTTGTAATAAACATCCAATAAAATGTCAATTGTCGTTTTCATTCTAATATTCCTTCCTAATATTATCCAATTAGCAAGCATTGAGATCAGATTTTTATACAATTTTATTAGAATTAGCATAAGGACAGCTACTTTCGTGTTACTTAAGTAAATTAAATATAAAATTTCAAAACTCCACTATCAACTTTCTACAGAAGTAGTGAAACCAGACTTGCTTAAAATTATTTAATTAGTTATAGTTTAAACTTTCAATTGTAATAGAATGATTGCTTTTATCCCTTTATTTATTTTTTTAATCTTCCATCTTGGAAGTGGCATTTATTTTTTCTTTATCGGAACTGATAATCCACTTCGTCAGATTTCTCCGGTAGTTTGTTTACTGCCAGCACTATTTTTTGCTATCTCACGTAAAACAGATAAAATTCAACATAACATCGATACCGTCATCGAAGGCATGGGTAACAAAAACACCCTTACTATGTGCTTAATTTTCTTGTTTTCAGGAGCATTTTCTTCTGTTAGTCAATCAATTGGTAGCGCAGACACTGTTGCCAATCTGATTCTCAACTTTCTTCCAGCAAGGTTATTATTACCTGGACTATTCTTGGCTTCTGCTTTTATTTCAACTGCAATTGGCACATCCATGGGAGTTGTTGCACTGATGGTGCCAATTGCTGTTAACTTAGCAAAAAGTGGAGCTTTTGATCTCGAAATAGGAACTGCAACTGTAGTTGGAGGTGCCGTATTTGGTGACAACCTCTCAATGATATCTGACACCACTATTGCATCTGTTTCTTCACAAGACGCTACAATAAAAGATAAATTTCAAGTGAACTCTAAAGTAGCGTTTATTGCAAGCATTATAACACTTATCTACCTAGTAATAACTGCAGGTAGTACAAGAATTGTTACTATATCAAATTTAGATTATTTATCGATAATAAAGGTTATTCCCTATATTTCTTTAATAGTCATGGCCCTATTTGAAGTCACTACACTAGTAACAATAACTGTAAACATAATTATTGCCGGTATACTAGGAATAGCTTTTTCTGACTATTCTATTATTCAATTCTCTAATGACATATATAGGGGATTCAAAAAAGTAAATGAGATAGTAATGTTTGCCCTATTTATTGGTGGATTGAGCAATATAATGTATAAACAAGGTCAAAAAACATTACATAAACTCATCGATGAAAGCAGTATTACAAAAACTAAAGCTGAATTTTTAATAGCAGGAATAGCATCTATGTTTACTATTTTAGTTGCTAATAATACTATTGCTATTCTACTAAGTGGTAGCATTGCAAAAAGACTTGCAAAAAAGCATAATATTGCACCATACCGTAGTGCATACTTATTAGATGTTTTTGCTTGTTCTACAAAAGGCATTTTACCTTACGGGTCCCAACTATTGCTAGCGGGTAGCATAGCCTCTGTATCTCCTATTTCCTTATCAACACAGGTACATTACTGCTTTATTTTAGCAGTAGTAACAATAGGAGAAATAATTATCAACAGCAGGAAAGAAAAGGGTTATGCTACTGTAACTTAATGTACAGGAAGATTGGAGTTTCTCTTATTTCCATATCTTTTTACTTATTTCATCTCTTCTAATGGCTCTATGTTAAAAACAGAAAGCCCAGAAGCAATGATATGTGCTAAGGCCCGGACAAGGAATATCCTTGCAGCAGTAAGATCTAAATTATCTTTTAGTATAAACCGCATGCTCAAGTCGTTTTTACCATATCCCCATAAAGTATGGAATGCTTCTGCAACTTCAAGTAAGTAAAAAGTAATTCTGTGTGGCTCATAAAGCCTTGCCGCTATTTCTACCACACTTGGCCACTTTGCTAAGATTTTTATAAGTAATAGTTCTCCATCGGTCTTTAAAAGTGAAGTATCTGCATTTGGAAGTCCTTTTGGAGCGTTACGCATCAACGAATGAGCACGGGCATATGCATATTGCACATAAAAAATAGGATTGCCTTTTGACTGTTCCTTCACTTTAGCAAAATCAAAATCGAGAACCACGTCATTTCTTTGTGTTAACATCATAAAACGGGTAATATCTCTACCAACTTTCTCAACTACATCTTTTACTGTCAGAAAATTTCCTGACCTTTTAGACATCTTAACAGGTTTTCCGTTTTCGAAGAAATTCACAATATTATGCAGTTTTACTTCTATCTTCGCTTTATTATCACTGAGCGCAGAAACAACTGCTTTAAGCCTTTTGATATAACCACTATGATCACTACCAAGTTCTACTATTATATTGTTAAAGCCGCGTGATATCTTATCAAAATGATAGGCTACGTCTGATGCAAAATAAGTCCAGCTACCGTCTTCTTTTTTAAGTGCACGATCAACATCATCACCAAATTTTGTTGAGCAAAACAACATCTCCTTTCTAGAGGTCCAATTTTCACTTTCTTTACCCTTTGGTTTTCCTAGATATCCTTCATATATTAAACCTTTGTTAGACAATATCTTTATGCTCTCCTCAATTTTGCCACTTTTTTGCAACTCATATTCTGAAGTAAAAATATCATGATTTACTCCAAGTAAGTGCATATCTTCTTTTATGAGTTCTAAGATAGAACTTAAAGCATAATCTCTAATTATTTGATAATCTTGCTTTTCTAGAAGACCTTTACCATATTTTTTGGCTAGCTCTTTTCCTATTTTTTTTAAATATTCGCCTGGATATAAACCTTTTTCAATACTAATCTTTTCTCCAAGAGCTTCCTTATATCGCAAATATACTGACCGAATTAGTGTATCTATCTGTGTTCCAGCATCATTAATATAATATTCCTTAGTGGCTTGATAACCAACTTTTTTTAACAAATTTGCTAAAACGTCACCGAATACTGCTCCTCTTGCATGTCCAATATGTAATGGACCAGTTGGATTTGCAGATACAAATTCAACATTAACGGCCTGGTTATTCCCAATGTTTAGAGTACCAAACTCTGTTTTAAGTTCATTTATTTGCTTGAGAAGCTTGTGCCATACTTCTATTTTAAAGTGCATGTTAATGAAGCCAGGGCCAGCTACTTCTATTTTTGCGATTTCATTAAAAAGCTTAAATTCTTCTGCTAACATCTCTGCAATCTCAACGGAATTTTTTCTTTCATACCTTGCGAGCACCATAGCAATATTTGTATAAACATCCCCATGTGCTTTATTACTTGGAGGTTCTAAGATAAAATTTTCTACATTAGCATTTATGACGCTCCTTTGCTTTAACTCATCTAATTTACTAAGAATTAGCGAGGAAATTCGTTTAAAAATGTTCATCAATCAAAAAGTTATAAATCCTGTAGATTATAAAGTTAACCCTCTTTACCCTCTCTTTTACACAAGTTTATTGAGTTTAAATAGCCTTTTATATCTATAATAACAATTAAAAACATCGTAACCTTGGTCATATATATTAGTACAGGCTTATATAAATCAAAGAGTTTTATATGACCTCTAATTTTTACTATAAGCAACCTACCTTTCCAACCATAAAGCATTAACTACTGTATTTCTAGAATCATAGGTATAATAACATGCAGTTGTAGTAACCACTGTAACATAGATATTCATATACAGGAATTGCATTTTACTTTCCCAGCCCACTACAAAAATATAAAACTTGACATTATTTCAGATTAATAGTATAGTAAAAAAGGAAAGAAAAGTCACACAATCAAATAAGCTATCAAGATTATAAGCCAACGACACAGGCACGTGATGTATGTTATATTATATTTAATATATTAAATCACTACTCTCGATCATCTACACATCTTTTATATCTTTCATCACCTTCGCTATAAATTAGCTTATAAAGTTCTATTATCTTTGAACTATTCCAGCAGTAGAAACAGCCTCTGCATGATCTTGTACTATTTTAGTTTCTGCAATTTCTGTTGCTCTAGTTCTGTTTTTTTAACTTCCAGTCCAATATGCTAGTATATTTCAGCACCACTATGTACTAGATTTATGAATATGACAATATGCTACATTATTAGAACATAAATTGTAATAATACTTAAAAGATGAAATATAGCGACGCTCGAGAAACTTAGAAATACAGTAATCATTGCCTATAGGAAAATTTTTATTCAGTTATGAAGGTCTTATTTTAATAGATCCTGTTATCAAATTTATCAGATATGTATCACGGGTTTACAATCTGAGAAATAAGGTTCATCTATATTATGAAAATAGACATTGTGTAGTTATGAAATTGAGAATAACAAGCTATAAAGATCCTTTTTAAAATAACTATTAGATTATTATAAGGTAAAATTGATCAGTTATTTTATAATATAGAGATTAAAATTAGCATATCTTGAATCCTGAATCTATAATGCATTTTAAAATACAACTTCAATAGTAATGCAATTAAAATAACTATGCTTAACAAACTTACTTCTATGGCTGGCAGATTTATTATGCTGTGTATGGGTAAGCAGCTATTACACAAAATTATTAGAGTTCAGAGGTTTTACTACGATCAAAAGATGATAAAATTTCAAAAGAGAGCTATAGATATAGTTAAATTAGTTGTGTTATTGATAGTATAAAACTGCTATGTAGGTAATAAGTAGTAAGCTATTTGCTTATGAACTTTCTTTATTAAGCAAAGTGTAAAGTGCGTAGTATTTGTTTAAATAATGCCCATATGCTCTCAGAAAGACATAAGGCTACGCTTAAAGCAATACTATGTACATATATAAATTATTTTAAATAATTTTCTAATAAATAGAGCTAGTGCATTACGATGATTTTGCTTTACGTTAAGCAGGTAATAACATGAGTTAAAGTGACTATAATACAAATTAACAACATAAAGTATATATGTAGACATATAAAAAGTGTACATTGATAAAATTAGTGCTGATAATAGGCAATTACATATTGTTGGCATGGTAAAAAACATGAGCGTAAATCATAGTAATCCTTAAAAAGGAATGTTGGTTTATTGTAAGTTAAAATATTTAAGAATTAACCCTAAATTTAGGGTGTCAATCTGACTTGTAACAGTATGATTTAAATTTTTTAAATTTATATTATATTTCAGTAAACTATATCCGCTATATTTTCGCTAATTTTGCATACAGTCCATTCTTATTTATAAGGGAATCGTGAGTTCCTACTTCTTCTATTTCTCCATGATTAATTACTACGATCTTATCGGTTTTGAGTATAGATGACAGCCTGTGTGTAATCATAATCGTTGTTCTGTTTTGCATTAATTCATTCAGTGCTTTTTGCACAAGGTTCTCACTTTTATAGTCAAGAGCGGAAGTTGCCTCATCCAATATTAAAATCTGAGGATTTTTGAGTATAGCTCTTGCTATTATAATACGTTGTTTTTGCCCTTCAGAGAGCTTTAATCCTCTTTTCCCTACAAATGTATCGAATTTATTAGGTAACTTATCAATAAACTCCATCGCATAAGCACTGATAGCTGCTTGTCTCACTTCCTCATACTTAGCACCTGGTTTACCGTATAGTATATTTTCCATTATTGAGCAGGAAAATATCGTATGATCTTGTGGTACTAAACCAAATAACAATCTAAGGTTACTTAATGCGATTAACTTAATGTTGTGCCCATCAATGGTAATGCTGCCTTTGTTTGGATCATGAAAGCGAAGCAGAAGTTTTAAAATAGTACTTTTACCACTACCAGATGGTCCAACAATTGAGACAGATTGACCTACCTTTATAGAAAAGGACACATTGTTTAATGCTGGTCTATCAAGCTGAGATTCATAAAAAAACGTTACATCATTAAATGCAATTTCTTTTTGAACACTATGAATTTTTATAGGGTTGCTAGCATCCACTATAGAGCTTTTCATATCTTTGAGTTCAAGTAAACGCTCTACCACCCCAAGACCTCGTTGTAAATCACTGATATTATCACTCAAATTATTTACAGCTCCTGCTGCAAGCGCTGAATAGAACACAAATGAGGAAAGCTCTCCAATAGTCATATTACTGCTTAAGACCTCCTTGATACCAAAAAAGAGCAAAACAACTAACGAACCTATTACACATGAGATAATCAAAGTTACTAAAATAGCACGTAAGAGCACTAACCTTACGTATGATTTCGATACTAAGTTTAGGTACTCCTTAAAACGTGCTTTCTCATTTCCTTCCAACACGAATGATTTAATAGTTGCTATAGATCTGAAATTTTCCTCACTAAATGATGCAAGTTCACTCAGTTTACTCTGAGCAAAACGTGCATAACTGCGCACCTTTTTTCCAAGTGATGTCATAATGATCAATAATATTGGTACTATTGCGGCTGTATACGTGGTTAAGTGTAGATTTGTATATAATAACATGGTAATACTGCCAATCAGTATTACAAAATTTCGCAATATGGTGAGTAAGCTGCTATTTATTATTGATTGTAGCACAGAGGTATCAGTAATTAACGCTGAGATAACATCTTGTACGCCAGTATTCTCAAAAAAACTTGGTTGTAAATCAGTAATATTGCTATATAAGTCATATCTAATTCTCGCAATAACTTTCTCACTACCAATTCCCATAAAATACAGTTTAACAAATGCAGCAAGAGAGATGGCTAAAACTATAAATATAGTCACTACTAATTTAATAGCAAAATTATGCCCTGCACTAGAGTCAATTATGCTACTCAAACCTCTACCAAAAAGGAGAATCATTAAAGAGGAAGATAGAACTGCAATAAAAGCTATAATAAAATAATGTAGATTAGGTTTTATATAGTAAAATAATTGCCTAATACCGGATCGCATTTTATTTCAAAGTTTCTAAAATTAAGTATATGGATTTTAGTTTCAGGAAAAAGAGGAAAAAGATATAGTTTGCGAGATCAGAACAACCTTACTAAAATGGCGATAAGTTAGTTTATAGTGCTTCATAGAGGACTCAAATATAAAGAAGGTTGAATATTTGTACAGAATAGGCATGCTATTTCCTGATAAAGCTGAGTACAAATCAAGACATACTATCCAAGATAAAAGAATATCAATGAACATGATTAGAAGGATTTTTATTTTGTATTTATAATTACCAAAATTTTTGAAAACGAAGAAAAATCAACTCTCAAATACAGCTGAGAAGTGGATGTATTTTCTTGGGTACGCTAACGAAACAAGTAAAGAAAAATTAGGAGGAAAGATCATTAAGAAGTTGTTTAATGATTAAAAGATCATGTAAAAAGCAAATAGACTCAATTAGTCAAAAAAGAATTTATTGCCTAGGAACACAAAGTGAAGCGGATTTATGATGAAAATAGAATTTACTCTTGCTCAAGAACTTGATGATGCTACTAAAAAAGAAGGAGATAAAGATAAAAAAGAAAAAAATCGAAGTGCAAAAAATCTATTCAACTAGTACTCCTAGTGAAGTTATTTCTCAAATAACTAAAGATTCCCTAAAGTTGAGGTAAAGCAACTCCAAGAAGGAATAATCTAATGTCTCTGTGATCTTTTTGGTTAACTACTCATTTTTATATCACCTAAGCAATTGAGTTACTAACTGTTACTCAACTAATAGTTTCTAATTTGAATTTAAAAGGCAATATTATGTCAATGGCAATACTAGAAGATAAAGGAGAGGAACCGCATAACTAAGCAATGATAGAGTTATGCCGATAGTGTGAGAAATGCTCAACGTCACTCCTATGTTTATTTATAAATTGTGTAATAAATTGAATTGAAATATCAAAAATCGTCAATAAGTTAAATAATTTACTCTATATACGTAAAACATAAAGCAAAAGAGCGGTAATGGTACTAAACAACACTAAAGGTTTTTGTGCTACTTTTTTATTTAGTACATCTCCAATTAGTTAACCTACTTTGAATATTTTTAATAATCTCATGACTTGAAAAGTGTTGTGCTGCACAAAAAAAAGAAAATTGCAAATTTTTTGTTCATGTGTAAAGAACAAGTAACTGTCGTGATTCCAGCATAACTATTTCTGCTATACACGGAAAGTACAGAAGCGGTATTCACTATGAACATTTGACCAATAAAAGAATACGTTGAAAGCATGGATATACTAAATTAGGCTGCAAAAGTAATAATGCGAAAATCGATCGTTTGCACCTTTTTTCCCATGCTAAGTATTATTGCAGCCACCATTAAAATAAAAAATATTAACTTATTTATAAATAAAAGATTAAGTATATTTTTTATATTGATAAAAGAGAATGTTACTAATGTTACTAAAGTAATCAACAATAGAATTACATAAGTAATATAATATTATATAAAATAATTCTTGTGACAAAGAAAAAAGACGCTGTGTAATTGTAAAACTTGTTGAGTGAAGAAGAAACTTACTAAAATAACGAAATAATGTTTAGTACTCTATACTAGGGTTTGATGTTCATTTTGTTCCAATATGTAATGTTACTATTCCATAGCTCATATCATGAAATTCAACATTATGAAAGCCTATCTCTTCAATTTCCATTTGAAACTCAGCCTGAGTTGGAAACTCTCTAATGCTTCTTACTAAATATTTATAAGAGTTTTTATCTTTAGCAACTATGCTGCCGATTTTGGGAATTACTTTAAATGAATATAAGTTATAGAATTTAGTAAATACCTCATTTTGGTAATGCATAGGAGCAAACTCTAAGCAGATGAATTTCCCATTTAGTTTCAATACTCTATACGCCTCACTTAAAGCCTTTTTGCGATCAGAAACGTTTCGAATACCGAAAGCTATTGTACAATAATCAAATGTAGAGTCTTCAAATGGCAAATTTTCTGCATTTGCGCACACCCAATTGAAATTAAGTTGGTTTGAATTTATAGCTTTATCAATTCCCCTGCTTAGCATGTTTTGATTTATATCGCATACTGTAACTTGAATGCTTGGTTCTCTCCTTGCTATTCTTATTGCTATATCGCCGGTTCCTCCAGCAATGTCCAAAACCTTAGAGTCTTTTGTAAAATGCGTAATATTTATCATCTTGTTCTTCCATAGCCTATGTATCCCAAAGCTCATTATATCATTCATAATGTCGTAGTGACCTGCTACGGAATCAAATACCTCCTTAATTAATTGTGATTTATCCATTTCCTTTGCGATTGTTATATAGCATGCAATTTTTTGTCATTTATTATAAGTTAAGTCAATTCGAGTACAATTGAAATTCTTTCTTTAAATAAGCAAGAATTCTTCTTAATTAAGTGTTAGCAACATATGAACTACTTTATCAAAAATTTAAGAAATGTTATACTATAGCTATAATAGTGAACGTCAGTAAAACTTTTATAGATTCAGGAATCAATATAGTTCTTGATAGAAAAACTTCAAAGTATCCTACTGAATTATCTAGCTTTATGAAGTAGCATAATTCAAGAACAAGTAGAAAAGAGCTATTCAAAGAAGTAGTTAGCTTGAAATAAAGAGTTTTTTGGTATCTAAAATTTCTGATGAGCGTGATGTTTAAAGTTGTGTTAAGCAGGATTAGAGCAGAATAAGATTAATTTTTTAAAGGAATTTTACCAAAAGGAATTTACTTACTCTCCTAAGAAAAATAAAGTTAAGAGTTTTAAAAGCCATAAAAGAACGCGCCTTATTTTGATAGAGAAGTTTGGTGAACTCGCCCCTATATATTATAGAGTAAAAAAATGCAAAAGGCTAAGTAAGTAACTATATTTGTATAGTTTACAAAGTAAATCAATCAGAACGCAAGTAATTATTATGGAGATAGGACATAAAGATAACCTTTACAAAGAAGGAGCGTATTTTTCATAAGTATTAAATATATATTTCTGTATAACCTTCTCTCCTGATCTATGTTCTTTATTCAAAAATTTAAAGCAAAGAGAAAAGGGATAAGCAGGTATTGATGGAAAAGTTAGCCTTAAATTTAAAGAGAAAGTAAAACCATCAAGATGTTTTTAGATCATAGTGTCCGCTATTTAAGTTGCTTGAATAATATTCTCTTAGAATAGATTTAAATCAAAATGCTTGTACAGCTATATACCAGCTGTTTAGATAACACACTTCCTGCCTAATAAAAGGCAAAGATAAATAGAAAGTATTTCCTTTCTCTAAGAAATCTATTATAATTACTTTAACTACTAGTTCTCATTTTCTGACACGTTTTTCTTTAACAGTTAAGAGCTGTTTTGTAATGAATTTTGTCAATAATTATGAGTTTTAGTTGCTATACTCTCTGAGATCTAAGCCTTTCTAGGCTAGACCCTTATTGGTTAGGCTTAAAGATGTTTAACTCTATATATTAGGTAATTTAATGTGAAAAGGACCCAATACAATAATTTAATTTCATCTTATGCTAAGGCGCTGTTTTACGTCTCAAAAAGTAAGTCAAGTACTATAAGAAAAGAAGTAAAGTTTCTATTGACTTTTTTAAAAAATCAACGTGACGTTTTTATGTATCTGTCCAGTCCTATGATCTCCCTCTCACATAAGAAAGAAGTAATATTTTGTATAAATGAAGATTTGAGTAGAAACTTGGTGAAATTTATTATGGTGACATTTGCAAACAGGCGCTCTAGTTTATTACTCCTTATATTAGAAAAATTTTTGAATCTTATAAGAGAAAATGAAAATGAATTAGAAGTTACTATAAAATCAGCAAAGGCTTTAAAGAAAACCGATATAAAAATAATTACTAAATCTTTAAGCTTTCTTGGTAAGATAGTAAAAGTAGATAATGTGGTTGACCCTTCCATACTAGGTGGTTTTATAGTAAAGTACGGTTTTAATTTAATCGATGCTTCGCTGAAAAGTTACTTAGATAGACTGGTTAGTTTAAGCAAAATGGAAATATTGAAAATAGGAAATTGTAATGAAAAATAGTATAAATACTTCTGAGGTAGTAAACATAATACGGAAAAAAATTGAGGCATTTGATAACCCTATAAAACGAGAAAATATAGGTGAAGTAACTTCAGTAACTGATGGTATTGCACTAGTTTATGGGCTTGAAGAAGCAAAGTTCGGTGAAAAGGTATTTTTTGCAAGTGGTGTAGAAGGAATAGTTCTTGATTTAGACCATGATATAGCTGGAATAGTGGTGCTTGGTAATGACCGTGATGTAAAAGAAGGAGATATTGTAAGATGCAGTGGTGACGTTGTACAGATACCTGTAGGACACGAATCCCTTGGAAGGGTTGTAAACGCACTGGGCTATCCTATAGACAAAGGTGGAGAAATTAGAGCCAAGAGTAGAATGGACATAGAATCTAAGGCGCCAGGCATTATTGACCGCAAATCTGTACATGAACCTCTACAGACTGGAATTAAGATTATAGATTTACTAATTCCGATAGGCAGAGGACAGCGTGAGTTAATTATTGGTGATAGGCAAACCGGAAAAACTACTATTGCACTTGATACTATCATAAATCAGCGGAAGATTAATGATGAAGTAAATGAAGATCAAAAAGTTTACTGTGTTTATGTTGCTATCGGGCAAAAAATTTCAGTAGTAGCAAAAGTGGTAAATAAGCTAAAAGAAAGTGGAGCATTAAAGTATACAACTGTAGTTGTTGCTAGTGCATCTGAATGTGCACCTATGCAATTTTTAGCACCTTATGCTGGTTGCACTATTGGAGAATTTTTTCGTAATAATGGAATGCATTGCTTAGTCGTGTACGATGATTTGTCTAAACATGCTGTAGCATATAGGCAAATGTCCTTACTGCTAAGACGTCCTCCTGGCCGCGAAGCTTATCCTGGAGATATATTCTATGTACATTCTCGTTTGCTTGAGAGAGCTGCTAAGATGTCTGATGGAAAAGGACAAGGGTCTTTAACTGCTTTGCCAATTATTGAAACTCAAGCCGGTGATGTATCTGCGTATGTCCCAACTAATGTAATTTCAATTACTGATGGACAGATTTTCCTTGAGTCTGAATTATTTCACAAAGGATTTCGTCCTGCAGTAAATATAGGTTTATCAGTTTCGCGGATTGGTTCTGCCGCACAATTAAAGTCTGTGAAAAAAGTTGCTGGCTCTATAAAGTTAAGTTTAGCTCAATATAGAGAATTAGAAGACTTTGCAAAATTTAGTTCTGACCTTGATGCCAGTGTTCAATCGTCCTTAAACAAGGGTAGATATCTTATTGAACTGTTAAAGCAAAAACAGCACTCACCTATGCCAATAGAAGAACAGTTAATACTGATGTATATCTTCTCTAATTTGTATGATCAGTTAAGTAAGATACAAATAAACAACATCAATAAATTTGAATATGATCTTATCAATTATTTCCATAATGCATACCCTGAAATTTTAAAAAAGTTGTCAAACAACATGAATAATGGTATAAAAAACGATATTTTAAGTATCGTGAGTAATTTTATTACTCAATTTAATTGCGTGTAGGTGGTGATTATGGCTTCATCCGTCGTTAAGAAGTTTCCTATAACAAAAGAAGGTTTTGGATGCATGCAAGCTGAGCTTGAGAAATTAAAAGAAGAGAAACCTTCCATTATACAGGCCATTTCTGATGCCCGTGATCAAGGTGATTTATCTGAGAGTGCAGAATATCACATTGCACGAGAAAGATTAGGTTTCATCGAAGGTCGTATAATGGAGCTAGAAAGCAAGCTTTCACATGCAGAAGTAATAGAAGTGAAAAGCTTGTCTGGCGATTCGGTAATGTTTGGTGCAACCGTAACATTAAGCATGTTAAATGATGATGGTAGTGAAGTAGAATATATTTATAAAATTGTAGGTGAGTACGAAGCTGACGTTTCAAAACAGTTAATATCTACTAGTTCACCTTTGGGTAGTGCTTTAATTGGCAAAAAAATTGGCGAATGTGTGGAAGTAATAGTACCAAGTGGAGAGAAATTATATAAAATAGTTAAGATTGAATTTAAATAAACTATGGTACAGGCCACTTATGCATCGATTAACCTATCCTGTATTTCTCCTGTTGAAGGTATATTGGAAGATGCTTAGTCTGGTAAATTGTTTATTTTAGTTGATAACGAAAATAGGGAAAATGAAGGTGATTTAATTATCTTAGCTGAAAAGCTAAAGCCAAAACACGTAGCCTTTATGATTAGATATGGAACTGGCATCGTATTTTTAGCTATGACAAAGCTTCATATGAATAAATAGACTAGGTCTTGAGTTTATGAAAAGAAGTAATGTAGATGAAAAGCTTACTTATCACACTGCATTTACTACATCAATTGATGCACGTCATGATATTACAACAGGTGTTTCTGCTAATGATAGAACGCATACAATACTTATTGCCATTGATGAAAAGAGTACTAAGGATGACATTATCACTCCTGGTCATGTTTTTCCTATTATTGCAAACAATAGAGGAGTTTTAGCATGCAATGGTCATACTGAAGCAAGTGTTGAGATAGCAAAGCTAGTTGACCCTAATCATGCAGCTGTAGGGTGTGAGCTAGTGAATGATGATGGCTCTATGATGCGTCTACCTCAGTTGCTTGAATTTGCTGAACAACATAAGATTAAGTTAACTACGTCAAAAAGTTAAGCTAACGTTTATAAATTCATATAATTTAAGTGTTAAGATGTAAAACCCATAAAAATTATGCAAATACAGAATTCTTATGTTTAAAATTATCAAAGTTTTTACCTTATTATTTTTTTTTGCATGTTACGATAATGTTTACTCTGTTAATATTATAGAAGACAGTGAAGTAGAAGCAATGGTGAAAGAACTAGCACAGCCACTATTTTCTGCTGCGGGTATTGATGGTGACCAGGTAAGAGTTTTCATAGTTAATGACAATTCAATTAATGCTTTTATTATTGACAATAATAATATTTTCATTCACTTAGGACTTTTACGATACTCAACTGAACCATACGTTTTGCTTGGCATATTAGCACATGAGATCGCTCATATATCTGCTGGTCATATATTACAGATGAGTGTTACTGTAAGTCATTTACAATCAATAGCAATGATTGGCTATATGATGGGACTGGTTTCGACTATTATTATTAATCCTCAGGTTACTAATACAATTTTGCTAAGTGGTATAGCACTCGGCTCAAGATTGTTTTTTAAATATTCTCAAGAGCAAGAAAGTGCAGCAGATAGGTATGCGTTAAGGTACCTTGATAAATCCGGTTATGATAATTCAGGTATGAAAAAGATTTTTGGCTACTTAAAGAGTGTTGAGCACGAAAATACCAAAGGGTACTTTCGCACTCATCCACTTAGTGATAAGCGCATAATTGCTGTACAGAATTATAAGGTTAAAAACGATGTAAAGCCAATTCTCGCAGATAAATTATTAAAATTCAAGCATATAGTCGCAAAGCTAGATTCTTTCTTTTCTCCTATCCATGTATTATCTGATAAATATGAAGATAATTCTGAATGCGTAAATGCTATAGTTCACTACAGGCAAGGAAAGATAAAAGAGGCCATTGCTATAATTGATTCGTTAGCTCAGAAGTCACATAGTGACCCATATCTATATGAATTAAAAGCAGAAATGTTGTATAAGGCTGGAAATCTAAGTGAAGCAATAAAAACTTATGAAGAATCACTAAAGTATTTATCTGAGAGGAACAGCTATCTGGTGAAACTTGCATTATCTCATACTCTACTATTATACGGAGATGTAAAGAGGGCAATTTTTTACCTAGAGCAAATCGCAAGTACAGAACCGAGTAACGCCTTTATTTGGAAGTATTTAAGTATTGCATACAAACGTAATGCTGATATAGCAATGCATTATTTTGCTTTAACAAAAAAAGCTTATATTGAAGGTAATTTAGAACAATTCATAAAATATGCTAAGTTAGCTATTAAAACTTTACCAAAAGCTAGTCCCTACTTATTACAAATTGAAGATATGAGACAATTTAATAAATAATAAGCATTTTAATACATTATCAATTTTACTATTTTTTCGTTCCACAGTTTTCCAGCATAACTTTTACACTATCATTCATATTAGGTATAACCTTCATTATGATTGTCTTAGCGCCAAAAAAAACACCACAAAACACGCCTAAAGCAAAGAGAGCTGGCCAAGGCATTCTCCCAAATATTGCAAGCAAGGATGCACCGATTATTACCACGGTCATCAGCGGACCACCTATCCCCCAAATATAACCAATAATGTTACATATCACTTGAGCAGTTGTATCATCTATATCAGTACCTCCACCACCAGAAGTAGTTGGATAACCTAAGAAAAGCAATATCACATATAAGATATTTAAAAATTTTCTTATTATAGAGCCCATTTTTTTGCCTTTGATAATAAACTAATGTAGTAAAACTAATTTTAGTTTATGTATACTTATTTTAAAGTAAAGTCTATAGCTTGTCCATAAGTAAGATTTTACTACATAAATAAACCGCCATTAATATTTAGCACATGTCCTGTAATATATTTTGCCTCATCACTTGCTAAAAATAGAACCCCTGCTGCTACTTCTTCTACTGTTCCCATTTTTTTCATTGGAATATTATCTAATATTTTTTTCTTTTGTTCTTTAGTTAAAACTTCAGTCATCTTAGTGACTATAAACCCAGGAGCAACACAATTAACTGTTATATTCCGACTTGCAACCTCTTTCGCTATAGATTTGCTCATAGCTATTATTCCAGCTTTTGACGCTGCATAATTTGCTTGTCCAACATTCCCTGTTAATCCTACTATTGAAGAAATATTTATAATCCTTCCCCAGTTATTTTTAATTAGTTTCCTACACGCTTCTCTACTCAACTTAAACGTGGAGTTTAGGTTAATATCAATTACTTTTTGCCATGCTTCGTCTGTCATTCTCAATAGCAGACCATCCCGTGTAATACCTGCATTGCATACAAGCCCATCAAAACCTGCCATCAACTCGCTTGCTTTGTTTACTAGTTGATTTACTTCCTCAGCATTTGATAAGTTACAAGGAAGTACATGCATGTTCTTTTTATACTGCTTAGCAATTCCTTCGAGAATCTCTCTTTTTGTACCAGAGATACATAAAATTGCTCCGGCTTTATGCATAACTTCTACAATTGCTCGACCTATCCCACCTGAAGCACCAGTAACAAGAAACTTTCTACTTTCCAATTGAAACATAATAACTTCATTTTTCTGATTACTAGCAGAACATTGTTTAGTTAGCAATGGGTTTCTTATATGCATAAACAGCTTTGGTACTCACTAAAAGTCTTAGTTTAGATAAAATATAGCAAAATTGTTGTTATTAAACGATTGATTCTGATGCTCCAGTCTAAATTAGATGCTTAAGTCATGAATTTCTTAGTTTTTGCATATTACCTTAGTACTAATATAAGCCCACAGTAATGTATAATAAGTAAGTTAAAAAAAACTGAGCACTGGATTTTCTTTGACAGGGTTCCTTGGCCATAGTGATAATATAAATATGCAAGAGATAAGAAAGAAAAAAAATCCAAAGTTTTTAAATAGAACTTTCATATTAATTGATATGATGACAACTTTTATTTTAAAACGTAAGGGAAATAACGTAAATGAAGTCCTGAGAATAACATGGGGACCGCTATTTTTTGGCTTGGTGGTAATATTCATCTTTTTTGGAGTAGGAGGCATTTGGTCAGCTGTAGCTCCAATTGATGGAGCAGTACGTGCAAGCGGAGAAGTTATTGTATCTTCAAGCAGAAAAGTAGTTCAGCATTTAGGAGGAGGAATAATAAGCAAAATTTTAGTCAAAGAGGGTCAAGCAGTCAAAAAAAATGAGCCTTTAGTTTTACTAAACGATGTTAATGAGAAGGCAAATTTAAGTATAGCCAAAGAGAAGCTCTTATCGCTTTTGACAACTGAAGCAAGATTGATTGCTATTAGGGCAGGATTAGACAAAATTGAGTTTCCTGATGAAGTTAAAAAGTTGTCTAACAGTGAGCTTATAAACAGAGTGGTAAAAAATCAGATAGAATTATTTTATTCTCAGCGCAAGAGTGAATTAGGAAAAACTGGTGTACTGCAACAACGCATAAAACAGCTACATGACGAATTAGTAGGACTGAATTATCAACTAGATGCAGCTCTTAAACAATACAGCTTAATAGCTGAGGAACTGGAAATAAAAAAACAGCTTCTTAGCAATGGCTATATAGGCAAGTCGCATATCTTCGCTTTGAAAAAACAGCTTGCTGAAATTGAAGGTAGAGTCGGTCATTACCGCGCTGCAATATCTCGAGCACAGCAAAAAATCGGAGAAAATGAATTAGAGATCGTAAACGTAAGAAACGATTCTCAAGAAAAAGCAAACACCGAACTTAAGGAAATCAGTACATCTATCGCTGACTTAAGAGAGAGGTTAATGGTTGCAGAAGACACGTTAGCGCGCACAGTAATTAGATCGCCTCAAGATGGAATAGTTACAGACATAAGATACCATACTGAAGGCGGTGTTATACAATCTGGAGTTCCAGTTATGAGTGTAGTGCCGTCTAATGATGATTTAATAATAGATACTAAAATTCAGACTAGAAATATAGAGGAAATAATATCAGCACAAAAAAAAGGTACCAATATGGTCTCCATTGACGGATTAGAAGGGTTAAAAGTCAAAGTAAGGCTGAGTGCTTACAGTGCGCGTCGTTTAAGTTTAATTAATGGTATAGTAAGCCATATTTCTCCTGATGCTCTTGATGACCCAAAATTAGGACGTTATTACTCAGTACGTGTAGTGATACCAAAATCAGAGCTTGCTCAATTTAAGAATGTATATCTATATCCTGGTATGCCAGCAGAAGCATATATAGTTACCCAATCCCGCACTCTTTTATCATTCTTATTTGCACCTATAATTGCAACAGTTGATAGATCTTTTATAGAAAGGTAGATAACTCGTTAGAGTAAATAGACTTTTTTCGTAATACTATTTAAGTACCGCTTAGCTATTTTGATAATAGCCTTCTTATAGGTCTATGTTCATAGAATCAAATTATGTTTAGTATTTCAACTACATCTATAATAACTCTTCTGAAAACTCTTTATAATGGATCAATTCCTAAGTGTGAAAAGTATTTAATTTAGTAATAAAATAGGTAACTTGAGTAGAAAATAGTGAGAATGCAGTGTAATATACTGAGTATCTTTACTAATTTAAGAAATTTAAAGCACATTAAGCCTCACCTTATCTCCTTTAATAAGGCCAAATAGACTCTCGCTTGAAGTGTATCTTGAAAAGGACTAGCGAATATGAAAAAGGAGTATATAAGACAATCTAGTCCTTAGTGTAGATAGATATATTCTTGTTCTGGAAAAATAAATCCATACTACAGTATATAAACTTTTATATATGGTTGAAAACAAGTTTAACTTAACCTGGAGCAAGAGTTTTCTCAATAAAGTTTATTAAGGATCGAGCAAAACCTGAAACAAGTAGTAGATGTTCTCTGCACGAATAATTGCTGATTAAGCCATATTAAAGGGAATATAAGCCTATCAAACTGCAAAATCACGTGCACATAAATTATCTAAGAGTAAATATAGGTAATGAAGTAAATAAATATAGTAGCAAATTAACGTTAAAGATGTAGCTAAAGTGCAAAGCAGCTGAACTAGTAAACTTTTTTTCCTGGAAATAAAAAATTAGCCCTATATTTGAAAATAATGATTAATTTATCAGAATGCAGTTAACTTTTAAGGCATTTCAAAGTATAGTTTAGTAATACAGTAACCAAACACAAATGAAGACCATTTTAGCTGTTGAAACAAGCTGCGATGAAACCGCAGTAGTAATTATAAATAGTGCTAAGCAAGTCCTCACTCATCAAATTCTTTCTCAAACAGAGCATAAAGAGCGTGGTGGAACAATCCCTGAAATAGCGTCACGTGCTCATATGGAACATTTAAGTGATCTAATAAAAAGTGCTATAAACAAGTCTAACATTAACTTTTGCGATTTGGATGCAGTTGCGGCGACATCAGGACCAGGACTCATAGGTGGATTAATAGTCGGTACAATGATGACTAAAGCGATTGCGCATGTAACACAAAAACCGTTCATTGCTGTTAATCACTTAGAAGCACATGCATTGGTTATTAGGTTACTTTATGAGGTCGAATTTCCATTTTTGGTTTTGTTAATATCAGGTGGTCACTGTCAACTTTTAATCGCGCAAGATGTAGGTAAATATATTAAACTCGGAGAAACATTAGATGATTCGTTAGGTGAAGCGTTTGATAAAGTTGCCAAGATGCTAAACTTAAACTATCCGGGGGGACCATTGATAGAAAAATTGGCTAAGAAAGGTGATAGTACAAGATTTAAGCTTCCAAGGGCAATGATAAAACGTTCTGGATGTAATTTTTCTTTTTCTGGAATCAAGACATCAGTAAAAAACTTAGTGCAGAAGCTTAAGATGGACGAGCAAGACGCGTATGATGTATGTGCTTCGTTTCAAGAGTGTATTAGTGATATACTACTTGATAGAGTCAAAAATGCGATTATTATGGCTGCATCTTTAAATATTAAAATCAAAGATCTTGTAATTACTGGTGGGGTTGCAGCAAATAACTTTCTAAAAGGAAAATTAAAAAAATACATAAACTTAAACATATTTTCCCCCCCAAGTAATCTATGTACAGACAATGCAATAATGGTTGGATGGGCAGGAATTGAAAGATTGAAGAGGAACTATATAGATCCGCTCAATTTTGCGCCAAGGCCAAAATGGGAATTGGAAAATTATTGAAAGTCTTCAGCTCTAGATTAGGCAATAAAAAAAATCTATCTCTTTTGATTACTGTTGTTTATATTTTTTATTTATGTATATTAATATTTTATTAACTTAAAGTTAACCAACTTCTGTTAATATTTTTGCAATAAAAACTATATATGCGGTGCATGTAATTAAAAGAAAGACTGTGGAAATCACCCCATCAATAAAAAAAGAATTGAAGCAAAGTACTCTATATATTTGCCTAGAAAAGTGCAAGAGTGCATTTTGGTTTATTTTTTGGTTTAGTTCAGGAATTAACTTGTTAATGTTATTCTTGCCACTTTATACCTCTCAAGTGCTTGATCGGGTAATATCAAGCGGAAGCGTATCGACGCTAGTTATGTTAACAATTATTACCTTATCCGCATTTGCCTGTTCTGCAATGCTTGAAATCTGTCGATGCTTAGCTATGGCAAAAATCGGTGATTGGATTGATAGAACTGCAACACCAGATCTAATAATAAGATCAATCAGGCTAACATCAGTGCAGAGCTTGACTTCCAGCGGTGAAGCAATACGGGATCTTGGGGTGATAAAGAATTTTATTGTAGGAAATGGTATATTTTCGTTATTTGATACTCCATGGTCATTGATTTACCTTGGTGTGATCTTTATGATACATACCTCTACGGGATTTATAGCTATTGCTGGAATCGTTATATTGATCTCCATGGCAATGTGGAATGAACTCGCTACTAAACGCATATTGCAAGAAACCAACGAAGAAACTATACGGAATATCAATGCCATAGATGTTGCAACAAGAAATGCAGAAGTAGTTGAAGCTATGGGTATGTCAGAATTCATAGTTTCTGATTGGTGTAAACGGAATGATCAAACCCGCATGATGCAAATCAAAGCACAGAATCGTTCTAATGTAATTACTGGAATTACTAAGTTTTTACGCTCGACTCTACAAATATCAGTAATTGGAACAGGCGCGCTACTCGCAATTACATCTCATAAGACTGCTGGTAGCATCATTGCTGCCTCCATTTTAATGGGCAGGGTATTAGCTCCATTTGATGCAGCAGTCCATACTTGGAAGTTTTTAAATCAAGCCATAATATCTTATGATAGGCTGCAAAGACTTATATTAACATCGCCAAAAAGGGAACAGACTCTGTCTCTACCAGAGCCTAAAGGAAAATTAGAATTTGATAGAGTATTTTTTACTCCTTATGGGAGCAATAAATCAACGATAAAGGGTATATCGTTTGTAATAGAACCAGGAGATATAGTTGGTGTTATCGGTACAAGTGCCTCTGGTAAATCAACCATCGCAAAATTAACTGTTGGTATATGGAAACCTATATCTGGTGTAGTAAAGCTGGATGGTGCTGATGTATATACTTGGAACCGAGAAAATTTTGGTAACTATGTTGGCTATTTACCTCAAGATATTGAACTATTCAACACCAGCGTTAAAGCTAATATTGCACGTATGAGACCAAATCCAAATCCTGAGGAAATAATTAAAGCAGCAAAAATTACAGGAATACATGAATTAATACTAAGTTTACCAAACGGATATGATACAACAATAGGAAGCTTTGGAGTGACACTTTCTGGTGGACAGAAACAGCTACTTGGTCTTGCAAGAGCTTTTTATGGTAATACGAAACTTTTAGTACTTGATGAGCCAAATGCTAACTTAGACAGTAATGGAGAAGCATGCTTAATTAAAGCGATCAACGCTGCAAAAAAGCAAAACACCACTACTATAATTATAACTCATAAGCTACTGTTATTATCCGTGGTTGATAAAGTTATTCTTATGTCAGATGGTACTATTTATAGTATGGGGCCAAAAGACGAGATTTTAAGCAAATTAGTTGCTTCATCGTCAAACAACACTACAGAAAGTGAACAGTCTTCAGCAAATGGCTAAAAAAAAAGGAAAGTGTAGTACTTTCCCTTTACCTTATAATCTCTTTTATTTATTAACGCACTCAGATGTTTTTTGATTACCCTTTAAAAAGAAAATAAGCTTTTTCGATTCACTATTCCCCCACTGGAATCACGTTACTACTTTCTACTACAAGAGGTTTATTAGCAATTGTTGTGCTAGTTAATTATGAGGATCGAATATGCTAATACTTATCTAAATAAGAAGAATGTTACTATTTCCTTCTTTTTTTACGTTAATTACCAACTCTCATGGATACCTTCTAAAATTACATAACAAACAGAATTATTAGTTACTCTGATTTTGTATCCTCCGTTTTTGGCATTGCTATTATCACCTTTTTAGTTTTCACATCCCAATTCTTTCATAGGATTTCATATCTGCTTACTTTTGCTATATTTTTTCCTTTATCTTCTGCAACCTTTCTTTCAACTACTTCTGAAAAAAACTTTTATTGTGGCTTTTGAGTTTAGTAATAGAGGAATTTTTTAGTACATTGCTACCAAGAGGTTTTCCGCTTAGGAGAAGAGGTGACGGTGGTGGTAAATTCACGCTTTGACTTAGTAAATAAGAAGGATGATATAAGCGTTACACTCGCATTTTTACTTGTGGCAAAAGAAGGAAAGAGAAAGGTGTAAGCAGTGTGCCAACTGAGAAGACTGAAGTAATGTAACTGTAGAAAATAACAATGGAGTAGAGATTGGTACACTGGTTATAGTAGACTCTTTTAAACATAAAGCAGATAAAGACGAAGATATAGCTGTTACTGCTGGCATTTGTGTGCTAACGCCATTACCATTTAATCTTTTTTCAAGAAGATTACATATGACCTCTGCTTTTTATTATTTATTGCATAAAAAGTCGTCTTAGAAAGATATATTACTAAGCTCAATGCAACAACAATTACGAAAATAGAGGTAATTACCACATGAAGCGTTGGTGCTATAGTAGTACTACAAATTGCTAGACTCATAGGATAAATACCCCACTTGTGAGAACAAATGCACATAGCAAAAAAGTAATAATTAAATGCTTTAACGAGGGTGAGATTGTAAAAGAACCGATTTTACCTTACATATTAATACTATGTTAATAGTAACTAGGTTAATGTTCCATGTCAATTAAAATTGTAAAATAAATTTTCTTGTTTACATTATATAAGTATGCTAATACTGCACTAAATTCATCAAAAAATCATACTATGAATAGCATAGCTGTGGAAATTTATAACAATACTTCCTACAATGTTTAATGAATTCCAATAAATTGCTTTTTAGTTATAGATGAATACAAGTTCTATTAATATGTTTAATTCGAAATCTAAAAGTAAGCTCGTGATTTCTATTGAAGAAAGAAGTACAATGTCACTATATTTCAAGAATAATGTTTTAAATAAAAGACATTTTGTTAGGACAAAAACAATAAAACAGTATCTGAATTAAGTTCATGCCTTATGTCAAATAAGAAAGTACCTTTACATCTAATACTCAATCATACAGATCAGAACTACTTGCTACAGTCCATTTCAAGAATAAATAGAATCAGCTCCTATTTATCAGAAAAGCAAAGATGAAGCATTTTGCTTGTAAAATAATATAAGCTCAATTTTCTTAGTTAAGGATCAAGCAAAATCAATCAGAACTGGTATTATTTCTCCTTATTTGATCAAAAGCAAAGCACTTGTTGAATATATTGCCTCTAACTTTAAGTAAGTATTAATATTTTCTATAAAAATAAGTAATACAGTAAAAAAGGTTTTCTATCTCAGAACTATGATAATTGGAAAGTCATAGTTGTTATAATTAAAAGACTAAAAGCACAGGCAGATGGTTTTTAAAGAGAATAAAGTTGGCATCCATGCGTTTAGTGTAGTTTATTAATAATAATCTACCAGAAATTAAGGCTAGTTTTATTAATTAAAAATTTCTAAAGAAAAATATTAAAATATTAACTTCACATGAGTTAAGCAAATTACTAGAATGAGAATTAAATGTGGGTGAAAAAGACAGTTTCTCTGTGAGATCACATAACTCTATTTCACAGCTTTAAAAGTAAACAGCAGCTATTTTCAACATAAAAGAAACTAAAGAATTTTATCTGTTGAATTATCTTTATTCAAACTCTCCCTAAATCTTTCTATGCTTTACTTTAACTCTTATTATAATCAACATCATTTGTCTATTGAATTTACATTTAAATCTTAATGTTGCTGATAACTTATCAGTAAAAAAGTAAACCTTAAAAATTAATCAATAAAGTACAACCAAAGCCATAATGTAAAAAATAGATGAATTTATGATTTTATTAATATTAAAAGCATTTTGTTTAAGGTAGAATGTCTTCTTCTTATATAAGTTAGATATGTAGAAAAATTGAAAGTACCAGGTTGTAGTGCAGAATTTTGCTCATTTAAGTAAAATTATAATGAGGCAAAAGATTATATTACTACAGCTTCAAAGTTCAATTTTTAACCTAATAAAGATGTTTCTTATTAAGACAAGAACTGCAGAAAAATTAAGCAATAATTTTCATACTATGACATTGATATTTCCGGTTTACCTGTCATTAAAGAGCAAAATATATTTATTGATGTTCAAATAGAGAGACTACGTAAGCAACAACCATTTTCTGATTAAAAGGAAGAGCTACAATTTGGTTTGTATTTTGCTTGTTATTTGCTCATTGGGTTAATAGTTTTTTAGTCCATGTTGTTGTTTATAACAAGAAAGTCTATAGTAAAAATCAAAATTCTATTGATGAGATACATTCTATAAATTTACAAATTACTGAGGTTCAAAAAAAAAGGAAGTTATTTTAAGTAAAAGCCTAAATTTGTAGAAAAATTTTTTCTTCAAGTTTACACAGCAGTGGATACATTGCAAATTTCAGTTTTGAGCTCAGTAAGTTGCATAAAAGATACTACATGCTTGAAACTGAAGTGTCGATTTCTATACCTGAGAAAGTAAGATTACACAGTAAAAGTAAACACACAAAAGCAATAAAAAAGTGAAATTAACTAAGTTTTAGTTCAACTAGAAATAAACATATTTTTTATCTTTACAATCTGTCTAAGTTTGCCTGGTTATGTCATGATTAAACCTCTTATTTCTGAAAAAAGAGAGGAATATTGATACTGTAACTATGAATTAGATTTTGGACGGTAATATGGTAAAATAGTGAAGAGCTAATATAGTTCTCAACTGGCACACTATAATGAAGTAGATGAAATAATGAAGGTAAAAGAGCTATCTTTTGTTTTTACTATACTATTTTTCAAGGTTAATGCGTATTGCGACTGTAAAAGCAGTCTAGAAAATATAGAAACTTGTAAAAAATATGCCTGTCGGTAATATACTATTAATGATGAAGACCTCATCTAGCATAGAATGCTATAATTAAATAGTAGAGGTTTGTATGTATATTAGAAAAACAAGATAATGACGAAATAGTTTATATTATTACTCTAAGCGGGAGTGATGATAAAAAAAATATTTCGAAAGTATTTTCAAAATTAACAATCAAGAAATCGATAATTTTACTGATATACGAAATTTACTTGCAAAGGAATGTTTCTTTATAAGCAACCGAAAGATAAAGGTATGTATAGAGTCATATAAATCAGAATGAGATAATAAGGGAAGCAGTAGAGAGTGATTTTGATGTTTTATCACAATATTATAATATAAAAAGTATTCTTTTAATGAGAAATTAGTCAGTAAGATAGTCAGCAAAATGGAAAAGTTTTACTTACGTTCTTCAAGAGAAATGATATTAGATGATTTCAATCATAAGATAGTGAGTTTAGTTAAATTTAATATTTTTTTCTAATACACTGAAAATGTGAGTAAAATGGGAAACTGTTTACAGGCATTAAGGACTTAAAAAGTCACTTAATAACCGGAAACTACATAATTTTTATGTGGACTGTAGATCAGAACATGATGAAAACCAAACAAGTAATTCAAAAGATATGTGTATTGACAGCATGAAAATGCTATGTTTGTGATTTATCCGAATCAAAAATTTAACTTAGTTAGCTTATCTACTAGGTAATTTAATATATGTGCGCTTGTAGTTCAGTTGGATAGAGCGTTGCCCTCCGGAGGCAAAGGTAGAGGGTTCGAATCCCTCCAAGCGCATTTCCTATCAGATTTGACAATTGTATTTTAACATAAGATAATATAGGGAGTTTATTTTAAAGTACAATTATGTCCGCTGGTACAGTAAACAAAGTTATATTAGTTGGTAATTTAGGAAGAGATCCTGAAATTAGAACTATGCAGAGTGGGAAAGAAATGGCAAGTTTTTCAATAGCTACATCTGAAAATTGGACCGATAAGTTTTCTGGTATACGCTCTGAAAAAACGGAGTGGCATAATATTGTAGTGTTTAGTGAAGGATTAGTAAAAATCATCAAAGATCTCGTACGTAAAGGCAGTAAAGTTTACATTGAAGGTTCTTTAAGAACTAGAAAATATACTGACCAAAATGGGAGTGAAAGATATACCACAGAGGTAATGTTGCAGAATTTTAACAGCACTCTTGCAGTTTTAGATTCACGGTCAAATTCTGATTGTAAATCAAACGAATATAAGCAACGTGAAGTAGAACAAAAAAATCAGCATAGAGATTTTTTTGACAGTGAAATAAAGGAAGAGCTAATTGATGATGAAATACCATTTTAATAACTTCAATTGAAATTACTATCTCCATTTCTATGGACTGCCTGTGTTACTCCTTTTAATGATAAAGGAGATAGTATAGATTATAGCAGTTTACAGCTTTTACTTACAATGCAAGCTGAAGCCGAAAACGGTGTGGTGTTATTAGGTAGCACTGGTGAAAGTTTGTCACTTACTGATCATGAAAGGCGTACATTAGTTAACTTTCTATGTGGACTGAAATTAAGTACGAAAATCATAATTGGTGTACCAGGAGTGAATTTATATCAAACTCTTGAATGGCTTGATTTTTGCAAAGGCATGCCCATTTACGGCTATTTAATAACCACCCCAATTTATACAAAGCCTGGAATTATGGGGCAGACTTTATGGTTTGAAAAGCTACTCGAAAAAGCACATGTACCAGCTATGCTTTATAATATTCCATCAAGAGCAGGAGTAAGTCTTCATGTAGAAACTGTACGTAATTTGTCTAGCCACGAAAAGTTTTGGGCTATTAAAGATTCAAGTGGAACTATTGATACTTTAATCAAGTACAAAAAAGTTGCACCAAATATTAAAGTTTTTTGTGGTGATGATAATATGATACTTGATATGGCCGCTTATGGTGCAGATGGCTTAGTTTCTGTTGCTTCTAATCTTTGGCCATGTATAGTACATAAGTATGTTAAGCAATGCTTACTGTTATTCCAGCGTTATGCGCTGGAATCTAAAAAGGAAGCAACTACTAAAGTAATAGAAAATGAAGTAAAAAGTTCAACAAGTATCTGGCAGCAAGTCTGTAAAACACTGTGTATTACTAGTAATCCAATACCCACTAAAGCACTCTTGCATGATATTGGAATCATAAAGCACAAAACTGTCCGCCTACCACTCAGCACAGAAGACTTATCTTCTATTGAAGCACTAAGGCAAGCCAATGTAATGGTTTCCAAATGGAAAAAATTAATTAACAACTAAAAACAAAAGCAACAACTTAAGCCTTTTTTAATCAAAAACGATAATCCTTTTATTATTACATAATTCTGTAGCCAATGTCAATCATACAATTAAGGTTCTTTAATTAGTTTTCAACACGCTATAGTCTGTACAGCTCTGATGTCCTAAACTAACGGATATATCTAATCTTCAGCTGAACCGAAACTTAGGTTTATTGATGACTTAAAAAATCTTCATAAATGTCATTTAAATGGTGAACACTGTGAAATGACATTTTTTTACGGAGCTTTTTAAATTGCTTTAGCTACAAACACTTTAAAAGCTTACCAAATGAAAAAAAAAGATAAGGTAAAACCTGATTAATACCTGCTTAAAAAACTAGCATTCTACACTGCCTTAAATGTTTTATAAGTGCACTTTAACTCATATAATAAAAACCTAGAAATCTAAGTGAAATTAACAAAGATATTAAGCATATATAGTGTAAAGAATTAAACATCAGATATATCAACTACGCAATATTCTTATTACTTTAACTTGCATAAATTGAAAATAACTAAATAACCTTAGTTTGAGGTAAAGAAGCTAAAACGAACGTTTATCAAGTAGTTTTTTGTTTCTATTTAAATATAGACCTAGTGTACTGCCAAAAACTACATAAGAAGTCTACTTAATTTATTACAGCAAACACAGTTCACATTAGGTCTTTTGTGTCATTAAAATTTTTACAACATCAAGCGCTGCATAGGTGATTATTGCGCTTGCACCAGCACGCTTAAAACCAACTAAAGACTCATAAATTACTTTATCATAATTCAGCCAGCCGTTATTTGTTGCAGCTTTTATCATTGCATATTCACCACTTACTTGATAAGCAAAAATCGGAAAATTAAACTTATCACTTGCTGTTTTAATTATATCTAAGTATGGCATACCTGGTTTTATCATAATAAGATCTGCACCTTCGTTTATATCCATTTCAATTTCACAAATTGTCTCTTTTGCATTTCTATAGTCCATTTGATAACTACTTTTGTCGATAAAATTTGATGGTATACATGAACCAACAATTTGTCTAAATGGTGCATAGAAGCTTGAACAGTATTTTACTGCATAAGACAATATCAACACATCTTGAAAGTTATTATCATCCAATGTCCTTCTTATTTTTCCTATTCTACCATCCATCATATCAGAAGGAGCCACTATATTACATCCTGCTTTTGCTAAAGCGAGCGCTTGCTTACATAATACTGACACAGTTTCATCGTTTTCCACATCTATCAGATCCCCTTTTAAAAGGCCATCATGACCATGAGTAGTATATGGATCTAGCGCAACGTCTGCAATAATACCAATACCAGGTACCTTTAATTTTACAGCATAAATTGCTTTGCAGATTAAATTGTCTTGATTATATGCTTCCTCAGCATTTTTAGATTTTAATTTACTGTCAACTACAGGAAAAACCGCAATAGCATTGATCCCCAAATCCTCAGCTTTTTGAGCTACAGAAACCAATTCATCTATTGAATAACATTTCATGCCGGGTAAACCTGGAATTGATTCAGTTGTTTCTTTTTTGTCATGAACAAAAAGAGGGAAAATCAAATCATTTACTGATAAAATGCTTTCACTCGTTAAATTGCGAATCCATTTACTTGAGCGCCTACGCCTTAAACGTGTGTTCGGAAAATTAAACATCATACCTTCTCTAAGATTGTCTTAACAAAAGTAAGTATCTATAGCATTTCTATAGTTTCTCTTCAAATTTTATTCTTATGAAAAAGGAGTATATAATTTGTCCGTTTATATCAATAATACATTCCCATTTCATGCAATTTTTTTATTTCATCTACTGAACGCCAGTAATTTTAGTAACAATATTTACAGAGACACTGGCCTTAAGTAAGTTTTTAGCCACAACTATTTTAACCTATTCTTATCTTCCATTAACCTTTATATGTTACTGATTCTTCTCATCAATAAAACTTGTCTAATTACCTCTTCATTAAGCTTTTTAATTACTCTACTCGACTTTTTGTAAATTTAGGCAACTCAATAAAAACAAATAAAAAGTTCTTTAAATAAGATTCATTAAAGAAAAACCTTTTTGACCAATGTGATTACCAGACTGCCTTGAATAAGCTTTAGCAGCGTAAAGTTAAGCACGTCTTCAAAGCTCTTATTCCCATAGAGCTGCGCTCCACAATTTATCTGTTTTTCGTGAAAACCACCTTGCAAAAAATATTAACAATACTCTGCTCATCACAGAAGTGATTTTAGGATTTATAATGGTGCTATGGGAATTCAACTTTTTGTGTTAATTTAACATTAATGAAGTCTAGAATGTCGTTTTGAAAAATAGGGTAGGTGAGAATATTCTCATTTTTCTCATATTGAAGATTTTTTTTTAAAGATTAATCCTATACAGCATATTTTTAATACTTCCCAATGTCATTAAACCTTTATTTACCTTCATTTTTGTTCTAAATTTCTACAGAATCCCATAACTTGCTTTTACACACCTATTTCACTACTCTGCTAAGAGCAATACTTTAAAAACTACTCCTCCCCCCCTCATTTTTTATCCTAAGCCAAGTTTCTTGAACTTTTATCACTTTCGTTCCTTAAAAAAAGAATCAACCTTTTTTACTATTAGATTTCTTATTTTCTCTATTTTGCTATTCTGCTAAATAGAGTTTTAATGAAAGTCCCATTTTACTGTGCTTAAATCTACCCCTTCTTGCACCATTTCCCAAAGCGGGCTCATTTCTCTTAGCCGCCCAACATTCTTAGCAACAAGATCCGCCGCGTATAAAATTTCATCTTTAGTTGTAAATCGGCCAAGACCAAATCTAATTGATGAATGTTCAAGGTCATGACCATTATTTAGTGATCGTATAACGTAAGAAGGCTCAAGAGATGCAGATGTACATGCAGAACCAGAACTTACCGCTAAATCCTTGATTGCCATGATGAGAGATTCACCTTCAATATAGGGGAAACTTAAGTTTAAATTGCCAGGAATTCTATTTTTATAATCGCCATTTAAAACAACATCAGGAAATGCTTCTTTTATCTTGTTATACAAAATATCTCTTAGTTCTTCCAACTTGATTGCTTCTATTTCCATTTCTTCTTTAGCAATACGCGCTGCTTCACCAAAACCGACCGAAAGAGGAGTTGGAACTGTTCCAGAACGCATACCTCTTTCCTGCCCACCACCACTAATCAATGGTGTTAACCTAACACGAGGATTTTTTCTACGAACATATAATGCACCTATTCCCATAGGTCCATAAATTTTATGGCTAGAAAGGCTCATGAGATCAATGTTCATTTCATTAACATCAATTGGCACTTTTCCAAAGCTTTGGGCAGCATCTGTGTGAAAAAATATATTATGCTTTCTGCATATCGCACCAATTTCTTTAACAGGTTGCACTACTCCAATTTCATTGTTTACCATCATCACTGAAACCAGAATTGTTCTGTTAGTAATTGCTTTTTTTAGCTTCGATAAATCGATAATTCCATTTTGCTTAACAGGTAAATATGTAACTTTAAAGCCTTCACTTTCCAAGTGCCGACAAGAATCCAAAACGCACTTATGCTCTGTGCAGACAGTTATTATATGATCCCCTTTATTTTTATAAAAGTGAGCAACACCTTTAATCGCCATATTGTTTGACTCAGTTGCACCTGAGGTAAAGACAATTTCCTTACTATTTGCGTTCACTAGATCCGCAATATGCTTCCTTGCTTTTCCCACTGCTTCTTCAGCAATCCAACCGAACGAATGACTACGGGAATGTGCATTACTAAATTCACCAAAATAAGGTATCATCACCTCTAAGACACGAGGATCTACTTTAGTAGTAGATTGGTAATCAAGAAATATCGGTAACTTTACTTCAATATTGTGTGTTTTCTCATCCTTTACATTCATAGTTATTATAAAAATTTGAGTGCGGAATCTATACTTTATAACACTAACACTTAACTTTTTCAAGACATAATTTTGTCTCGAATACAAAATCTAACTGCTAAATATTGTTAGCATAAAGATAACTATTTATTATAAGAACAAATATTCGTTGATGAATTGCTTTTAAAAAATTTACCAGACAAAAAAAGGCAAAAAAAAATCATAGGCAGATAATTATTTATTAACTTCAAAATATTGGCGTCCTTGTTCTAAGCGCTATATTTAACTACATTTTAAATGCAACTAGCTAAATTATAGATATTAAGGAGCTTACTAAGCAAAAAAAAACAGAATGGACCTAAAACAAAACAACTAGTACTCTAATTCTCATTTATATCTATTTAATGTCTTTGCTGTCCAAAAATACTATACAAGTATGTTTCAACTTGCAAAAGTCTAGTGTTTTAAAAGATATAAGACGTACACAATGCAAAAAATTAAACATAACATACATCAAATACATTAAGTTTTTTATCACTAATTTACTACAAAATTATAAAAATAAGTAAATAATTCCAACCTTATGGTGAAAGAAGCAATAAGACTCACTAAGCAGCTTTCGTAGCTAATACACTTCCATGCTATCCTGCTAATGAAAATTTTTCTTTACCAAGCTTCACATAAAATGATGCCTATTTTAGAAAGGTTTACCTCAGTCTATTATTGACAATCATGATATTTGTTCCTAAAGTTTTTGCAGCAAATAATGGCTTATTAAACACCGACTGCATAATATAAATTGGTGATCATACTTATTTTACTACAATATAGAGAAATTTATACCATTTTATAGTGATATCAAGATTGTGGTTCTTTTCATTTAAATAATGGCTATACGAGATGAATAATTCTTTAAACTCAAAAACAGTTTTAAACATCAACAAAAAGTTGTATAGCTACTTTAGCCTCAGTGCTGCTGGTGAATTTTTAGGAATAGATCTAACTAAACTACCTTGCTCACTAAAGGTCTTACTTGAGAATTTATTACGTAACGAAGATGGAGTGAATGTAAGATTTGATGACATAAAAATACTAGCAAGTTGTGTGGAAAAACACGTTAATCATGAAATTAGCTACAAACCGGCAAGAGTGTTGATGCAAGATTTTACAGGAGTTCCTGCTATTGTTGATTTAGCCTCAATGCGTAGTTATATAAAAAAAAGTGGAGGTGACCCAAGTAAAATAAATCTATCCGTACCTGTTGATCTTGTAATTGACCATTCTGTTCAAGTAGACAGTTATGGAAGCATTTCTGCGTTTAATAAAAATGTTGAATTGGAAGTAAAAAGAAATTTGGAGAGGTATAAGCTTTTGAAGTGGGGAGAGTCATCCTTCAAAAATTTTAGAGTAGTGCCACCTGGAACAGGAATTTGTCACCAAGTAAATATCGAGTATTTGGCACAAGTTGTGTGTAACAAAAATGGGGTTGTGTACCCTGATACTGTAGTCGGCACAGATAGCCACACTACTATGGTTAATAGTTTATCAATTCTTGGTTGGGGTGTTGGTGGAATAGAAGCTGAATCTGTAATGCTTGATCAACCAATTAGCATGATGATCCCAGAGGTAGTGGGATTTAAATTAACTGGAAAACTCTCAGAAGGAGTAACTGCAACTGATCTAGTACTGACAATTACAAATATCTTGAGAAAAAAAAGTGTTGTTGGTAAGTTTGTAGAATTTTATGGTAGTGGGTTGGATCATTTATCTATAGAAGACAGAGCAACCATAGCTAATATGGCTCCAGAGTATGGTGCAACTTGTGGCTTTTTCCCAATTGATCAAAAAACACTAGATTATTTAAATTTAACTGGAAGGCCAGAGGAGTTAATCAAATTAGTTGAAGTCTATGCAAAAGAACAAGGATTGTTGCGAAACAGTAACGAGTTAGCGTTTTTTGACATGTTGGAGCTTGATTTATCAAGTGTAAAACCAGTAATGGCCGGTCCTAAAAGACCACAAGATAAAGTTTTTCTTCCACAAATTTCAGAATCTTTTTCTCAATCGTTTCCAGTTAGTAAACTAGAGAAAAGCGATAAACTTCAAGACGGAAGTGTGGTTATTGCTGCAATAACCAGCTGCACCAATACCTCAAATCCAAGCACGATGATTGCTGCTGGTCTTGTAGCACGTAATGCAGTCAAACTTGGAATAAAATCAAAACCTTGGGTTAAAACTTCTCTTGCCCCAGGATCACAAGTTGTAACGGAGTACTTAGAAAAATCAGGATTACAAGAAGATCTAAATGCTTTAGGTTTTAATTTAGTTGGGTATGGCTGCACGACTTGCATTGGAAATTCCGGTCCACTTGATAAAGATATAGAAGATGATATAAAAAGCAAAAACTTAACTGTCACTACAGTTTTATCTGGTAATCGTAATTTTGAAGGAAGGATTCATCCTTTAGCCAAAGCTAACTACTTAGCATCTCCGATGCTTGTTGTTATATATGCACTTGCAGGTACTATACGAATTGATTTAACAAAAGATCCTATATGTAAAAATAAAGATGGAAACAACGTTTATCTAAAAGATTTATGGCCAACAAACAGTGAAATTGAAAACTGTGTCAGAAGTATTGTAACACGTGAAATGTTCATACAAAAGTATAAAAATGTTTTTTCTGGTAACAAGTATTGGCAAAAAGTAAAATGTAGAAAAAGTAAAATCTATAGTTGGGATACAAAAAGCACTTATATACAAAATCCTCCTTATTTTATTAGTTCATCAATGAAGAGTAATAAAAACAATGTAATTAACATAAAAAACGCGCAGATACTAGCAATATTTGGTGATAGTATAACCACTGATCACATTTCTCCTGCTGGAAATATTGCCTTAAATAGTCCTGCGGGCATATATTTAAAAGATCTTGAAATTGAACCACAAGATTTTAATTCATATGGATCTCGTCGTGGTAACCACAACGTGATGATGCGTGCAACCTTTGCTAATATCAAAATAAAAAACGAAATGGTGAGTATCAATGGTGGATACACAAAGCATATTCCCTCTCAAGAAATCATGCCAATTTTTGATGTGGCAATGCGCTATAAGAAAGAAGCTGTCCCATTAATTGTTGTTGCAGGAAAAGAATATGGTACAGGTTCAAGTAGAGATTGGGCAGCAAAGGGTACTGCATTACTGGGAGTCAAAGTTGTAATTGCAGAGAGCTTCGAGCGCATACATAGGTCCAACTTAATTGGTATGGGTGTTCTTCCACTTATATTTCAAAACGGAATAACTAGAAAAGCATTTTGCGGTAGTGAAATAATAGACATAGAAGGTAAAATAGTGCCAAATGGAAATCTAGAATGCGTTATCAAAAGAAAAGATAATTCAAAGCAATCAATTCAACTCAAATGCTGCGTGCAAACTGCAACTGAATTAAAGTATTTAATAAGTGGTGGAATATTAAACTACATACTTGTACACTCTTCTCAACTTAGCAAAGTTATTGAGTAATTACTAAACTTTCTTTATTCGGTTCTAGCCTTTTATATAAATAAAGGTTTATTATATGCGGAGTTATGGTATAATTTTGCCTTATATAGTAAAGGTGTTTTATAGGTAATTATGATCAGTTCTATACAAGAACCTAACGAACTGCGAAAGCGTTTGCAGGGGTTTTATCGTACTGACGAAAGAAACTGTATGCGTTATCTTGTAGAAAAGATAGAACTTTCAGCTGATTCGAGAAACAGAATTTACAATATTGCAAAACAAGTTATCGAGAAAATTAAAGGTAGCAAGCTAGGTATCATAGATTCTTTTATGCAACAGTACTCATTTTCCAATGATGAAGGAGTGGCGCTAATGTGTATTGTTGAATCACTACTTAGAATACCAGACGATTATACAATAAACCAACTAATCAAAGATAAAATTGCTAATCAAGAATGGAGTAAGCACTTAGGGCGTTCTTCTTCATTGTTTATCAATGCTTCTACGTGGAGTTTAGTAATAGGAAGCAATATTCTGAAAAGAAACAGAGAAGATCCAAAATTCTATCATGCAATTTCTAGGTTACTTAAAAATTTAGGGGAGCCAGTAATCCGTAAAGCAGTAAAACAAGCGATGTTAATGCTTGGTAAGCACTTTATTATTGGAGAGAGTATAGAAAAAGCATTAGAAAGTATAAAGTTAGATGATCACAGCAGATATTTATGCTCTTTTGATATGATTGGTAAAACTGTTTGCACAGCTGAGAATGCAGAAGAATATTTTAATTCTTGTATGCATTCAATAAAAACCATAGGCGTGTCTACTGATACTAGTAATTGCTTTAAATCTCATGGAATTTCGATCAAGTTGTCTTCATTACACCCACGTTATGAATTCAGCCAATTTGATAATGTAGCTGAAGAACTAAGAATTAAGGTATTGAAGCTTTGTCATGAAGCAAAGAAATATAACATTTCATTGTGTATAGATGCAGAAGAATCAGAAAGACTCGAGATGTCATTAGTCTTATTCGAGCAATTACGTCTTGATGAATCACTTTCTCAGTGGAATGGACTTGGTTTTGCTGTACAAGCATATCAAAAACGTGCTTTATCTGTTCTTGATTTTATTGAAGATATTGCTATTCGATCAAAACATAAAATTATGGTAAAGCTTGTGAAAGGAGCATATTGGGACTCAGAAATTAAGCACACGCAGGAATTAGGATTAATTGGGTATCCAGTGTTTACTAGAAAAAGCTATACAGATGTGTGCTACCTTGCCTGCGCACAGAAACTTTTAAACAAAGCAAGTCATTTTTATCCATGCTTTGGAACTCATAACGCTTATACTTTTGCTACTATAATGGAACTTGCTGACAAAAACCACCCTGGATTTGAGTTTCAGCGCTTACATGGAATGGGTAAGCGCTTATATGATTATGCAATGTCAGAACTTGCAACAAGTATTAATTGCCGTGTATATGCTCCAATTGGCAAACATAGTGATTTATTGCCGTACCTTATTAGACGCCTTCTTGAAAATGGAGCTAACAGTTCATTTGTTCATCAAATAAATGATTCCAATATTAAAATTGAAGAGTTAATTTCAGATCCATTAGAAAAAGCTAAAAGCTTAGAGTACGAACCTCATCCAAGCATTCCGTTGCCACAAGATATTTTTGGAAAGGAAAGAAAGAATTCCTTAGGTATTGATATTAGTGATTCAGTTACAATTTCACAACTTGCAAATGATATGAAAGAACTTAGCAAAAAGAAATGGCAAGTTGGACCGGTAATTAACGGAGAGTTACTATTTGACAGTACTGAGTCTACCAAAGTAGTTAATCCAGCACATTTAGAAAATATAATCGGGAAAGTGTCTAATACAACAAATAATCAGGCTTTGAACGCTCTCGAAATAGCACATAATGCTTTTGCTAAGTGGCAGAATGTTTCAGCAGAAGAACGTGCTGAGTACCTTGAAAGAGCTGCAGATTTACTTGAAGAAAGAATGAAAAAGCTGATTTACATTCTGATTGTGGAAACAGGAAAGATTTTACCTGACGCAGTAGCAGAAGTAAGAGAGGCAGTTGATTTTTTACGTTACTATGCAATGATAGCAAAAAATAAACTGAATAACTGGAAAAAGTTATCAGGTCCAACGGGTGAAGATAATTTCATTTTTTTTGAAGGTAGAGGAGTTTTTTTATGTATATCACCGTGGAGCTTTCCACTTTCTATCTTTATTGGACAAGTTTCAGCTGCACTTGCAGCAGGTAATGTGGTGCTGGCAAAGCCAGCGAAGCAAACACCAATTATTGCTTATGAAGCTGTTAGAATACTGCACGAAGCTAAAATACCTAAAAATGTACTGCATCTTATTCCAGGAGACGGTCAGTACTTAAGTAAGATATTGGTACCAGATAATAGAATTTCCGGTGTAGCTTTTACTGGTTCAATACAAACTGCTCAGGTAATTAATAGAATGCTTGCTAGCAGAGATGGTCCTATTGTACCGCTTATCGCTGAAACTGGTGGACTAAATGCTATGATTGTCGACAGCTCAGCTCTCCTAGAACAAGTAACTTCAGACGTTTTACTTTCCGCATTTCGAAGTAGCGGTCAACGCTGTTCTGCTCTTAGAGTGCTATTTATTCAAGATGATATAGCAGAAAAACAGATAAAGATGATATGCGATGCGGCTCAAGAATTAAAGATTGGTGATCCAATGCAGCTTAGCACTGATGTTGGTCCGATAATTGATAAAGCATCTGTTGACATGCTAACTAAATACACAGAAAAGATGTCAATGGACAAAAATTCAAACCTTTTATCTAAAGTACCCATAAGTATAAATTCTCATAGTGGTTATTTCTTTCCCCCATATATTTATGAGGTGCAGAAAATTTCGCAATTAAAGGAGGAAATATTCGGTCCAATTTTGCATATCATACGCTTTGACAAGTCTCAATTAAGTGAGGTTATAAATGATATAAACAGCACAGGATATGGACTTACGTTTTCTTTACAGAGCCGCATACAAAGCCAAATCAATTTAATAAGTAAGAAAGTATCAGTTGGAAATGTGTACATAAATCGCAATCAGATAGGTGCAGTAGTTGGCGTACAACCATTTGGCGGTAGGGGATTATCCGGCACTGGACCAAAAGCTGGTGGTCCTAATTATTTGCAACGTTTTTCTACAGAAAAGGTTATAAGTATCAATACTACAGCATTTGGTGGTAATACTAAGCTTATGTGTTTAGGTTGATTTACAGATATTTTTCTTGTTTTTAAAAGATTAAAATTTTAGCTAAAATAAATTCAACTTATTTTACTTTTGCCTTTTATCATATTTAAAATTGCATTCATAGCAACCCTTAAATATTATACTATAGCTAACATGTAGAATCTTTTTGTAAGAGTCAATTAATATATAATGCACTTCGGATACACTGTTCACAAAAGTATGAATATTCAATAAAGTATTAATATGAAAAGCTTGCTTGTAGAAAAAATATGACAATAGTGATTTTATTTTTAGTTCATATATTATCTATAAAAGGCATCAGATGAAAGCAACCATGACATACAAATTCCTATAGTTAAGTGTGTTTATTGAACTTTTTAGAATTTTCGTTGAAGATAGTGAAAAGCCATCAGCTCTTTCAATAAAGAGTGAACTTAGGTTTCATAAAAGAGGCAAAGGATTACAGGTTCTAGTAGCTAAAGGTTAATTTTGAAGTTAATAAAAGAAATCAGCAAAGATTCGTCAGTTTTTTTGTTAGAGACTTTTCCTATATTAAGAACTATATTAATAACATTAGTATCATTGATATATTTTAATAGTGTACATCATACATTTATTGTAATGACAGCAATATTTTTATCTATACATGTAAGTTTTTTATTTTCTTCCTTGTTAATAAAGTTCTTATAATTGTTATATGTGTGGTAGGAGAATTGCTTTAGTTGGAAAAATTATAGTGGTGAAACATAATATACTATTACTTAATGCTTTGTGATAGTAATAGTTACTAAGCTAAATATTAATTTTTTTTCATTACAAATTATATATGACACGCCATCAAGCGGTAATAAAGTTGACATTCTAAATGATTATGGCATGCGGAATATTAACTGCAAGCAGTTTTAACCTTATTTTTATTCTTGCATTGCTTGTAATATAAAGATATGAAAAAACTTGACTTAAATTAGTAATTATTTACTATTAGAAATAGCGTTTCTTTCCATTAAAGATATAGTTATAACTGATTGTATAGGATTTATTTGTATGATTGCTAATCGTAAGAGTAGTACTAAACAGAAAAGTGACAAAGGTGACTTAGTTGGGAGCATTGATATAATAAAAACAGCAGCGGAACTTTCACTTCAGAAAGGTCTAGATTTTGAAGTGATAATAAAGGCATTAGAAAGTGCAATAGAAGCAGTTGCTTATCAAAAATACGGTAGTAAGAATAAAATTGTAGTTAATATAGATAGAAACACAGGAAAGGTTATTTCATACAGAGAATTAAAGGTCATTGATGATAAGCCAAATATAGAGGGAAATTCTGGATATGAATCAATTACTCTTACGCAGGCTAAGTTAATAAAGGAAGATGCAAAAATTGGAGATACCATTAATGAATTGCTCTCTCTTAATACTGATCTTGCTTCAGCAAGAATTGCCCAACAAAGAATTGCTCAAGTAATTAAATACGAAGAATTAAAGAAAGAATATGGAGAATTTAGGGATAAAGTAGGAGAGATAAGATATGGTGTTGTTAAGCAAGTAGAATATTCAGACTTGATTATAGATATAAATGGTACGAGGGCATACCTTCCATTTCGAAATTTAATTGGTGGTGAATCATTTCGCGAAGGTGATAAGGTTAAAGCTTATATACAAACTGTTAAGCGTTCTGATGACGGACGTCAAATTATTCTTTCTAGAGCCCATGAAGGTTTTTTGGAGGCATTGCTAAATCAAGAAATACCGGAAATTGCTGATGGGTTAGTGATAATTAAAGGCATAGCTAGAGATGCTGGTTCAAGATCTAAAGTTGCTGTTTTTTCTCCTGATAAAAATATTGATCCAGTAGGTGCTTGTGTCGGAGTTAAGGGAGAAAGGATAAAAACTATAATACATGAATTAAATGGAGAAAAGATTGATGTCATACACTACTCTTCAGACCTGGGCCAGTTTGTTATTAAAGCAATTACTCCTGCAGAAGTATCAAAGGTTATTATTGATGAAAATGAAAATTGCGTAGAGTTAATAGTTCATGAAGATCAGTTGAGCTTAGCTATAGGGAAAAAAGGTCAAAATGTAAGATTAGCCTCAGAGCTTGTTGGATGGAAGATTGAAATACTGAGTACTCAGCAAGAGTCAGAAAGGCGGAGTAAAGAGCTTAATCAATGTTCAGCTCTGTTTGCTGAAGCTTTAAATTTAGAAGAGATCATGGGTCAATTGTTAGTTACAGAAGGCTTTTCAAGCGTAGAAGATATATCCGATGCTTCAATTAAAGAACTTGCTTCAATAGAAGGCTTTAATGAGGATATTGCAAATGAACTACGTAGCAGAGCAGCCAAGTACCTAAAGGTAAAAAATGATAAAAGAATAGAAGAGTTAAAAGCTTCAGGTATGGAAGATGATGTAATCAACCTACCTTTATCAATAGATGGTAAAATTGCTCTCAGCAAACATGGTATTAAAACATTAGATAGTATAGCAGATTTATCGAGTTATGAGTTTTGCAGTATACTTTCTAATTCAGAAAACAGTAAAAAAGATTTGAAAGATACAGTAGACTTAATAATCATGGAAGCACGCAAGAAGCTAGGTGTAATATAACAAAATGATATGAATAATGAAGAAGGTATCAGTAGTAAGAAACTAACACTTCAAGGCTTTAACAAGCTTAAATTTGGTCTTGATTTAAGTTATCCAGTAAGTCCAAATATAGGGGCTACAATAGTAAAAAAAAGAAGAAGAAAAATCCGTGAGCCAGAAGGGCAAAGCGAGAGTAAACTAGGCTCCTTAACAGAAAAAGAGCAGATTTTTCGTATTAATGCCGTACAAAATGCTGTTTTGCTAAAAGAGAAAAACCTAAAGAAAGAAAAGGAAGTAATTACGAAAGAAGATAATAATAGGAAAATTGATGAAGATAGCATTTCATGCTCTTTACTTAAAGAGAATAAAGAAAAAGGCTCAAGTGGTGTTAGCTTAGTTAAGCTGATGGAAGAGAGAATTGATGACGAATTCGTTAATAAAAAGCCCTTAAAGACTAATAAAGATGTATATTCTAAATATTCTAAGCTAATAATTGCACAGTCAATAGACGATAAAGTTGAACAAACTTTAGTGTTCAAACAAAGGTTTGGCATAAGAAATAAAAGGTCAAAGTTTATCAAAGGTAAGAATATATCAAGGGAAGTTATTATACCAGATAAGATTACAATTAAAGAGTTATCTATTCGTATGGCAGAGGAGAGCAAAGGTGTGCTAAAAATGTTAGAAGAAGAAATAGGTGAGTCTTGCACAGTGGACGATTTCGTGAATCCAGATATAGCATGTAAAATAGTAGAGAAATTCAATCATGTAGCTAAACGAGTAAGTAATGTTGACAAGGAAAGGGATTTATTATTTGTAGAAAATAAGAAAAGCTTACCTAAAAAACCCAAGCCACCGGTCGTTACATTTATGGGACATGTTGATCATGGTAAAACCTCATTGCTTGATGCATTTCGTGACTCTAATATCGCAGAAAAAGAATCAGGTGGAATAACTCAACATATAGGTGCTTATCAGATAGTTACAAAAAATAAACAGAAAATTACTTTTATTGATACACCAGGGCATGAAGCGTTCACTGCAATGCGTGCATGTAGTGCCAACATTACCGACATAGTCGTAATAGTGATTGCAGCCGATGATGGGGTGATGAAACAAACAATTGAAGCTATAAATCATGCAAAGTCTGCAAATGTTTCTATCATAGTTGCTATTAACAAAATTGATAGGTCACAGCCTGGAGATGTAGAGAGGATAATTAGTAGTTTACCTAGGTATGGCCTCATCCCTGAGGAACTTGGTGGTGACGTTATAGTTGTACCGATATCAGCAAAAAAGAGAATTAACTTAGATAAGTTAGAAGAAGCAATCTTGTTAGTTGCTGAGTTAATGAAACTTGAAGCAATAGAAGATTGTCGAGCACTTGGGTGGGTGATAGAATCTAAAATTGATAAAGCTAAAGGAATATCAGCAACATTAATAGTTGAAGAAGGAACGCTAAAGGTTGGTGATATATTAGTACTAGGCACAACATATGGCAAAGTACGCAATATGGTCAATCATTTTGGAGAAAGAGAAAATATAGCTCTACCTTCCACTGCAGTTGAAATTACCGGTCTAAACGGTATACCAAACGCTGGAGATAAGTTTGTCGTTGTAAGTTCTGAAAAGCAGACCCGTGAAATTATTGAGTACAGATTAGATCTAGTCAGAAAAAAGAAAGGAAATTCAAACGATAATAATCCAAATATATTTAATCATGGCGATAGCAAGATAGAAGAGATATCTTTACTTTTAAAGTGCGATGTTACTGGTTCTATTGAAGCAATATTAAATTCAATTAATAAACTCAGTAAAAATCAAGTAAAATTAAATATCCTACACAAAGCAGTAGGGGGAATAACAGATTCAGATGTACTGCTTGCAGAAGCATCAAATGCAATAATTTTAGCGTTTAACGTTAAAACAGATTCAAAAATAAGAGATATGGCAAAACAAAAAGGTGTAGAGATACACACTTATAATATAATATACGAACTTATTGATGATATGAAAATGTACTTAACTAAAATATTGAAGCCTATAACACGAGAAGTACGCATTGGCTCTGCATCTGTGAGGCAGATATTTAGTACATCTAAAGCTAGCAATATCATTGGATGTTATATAAGTGATGGAGTCGCAAAAAAGGATTCTTTAATTAAGGTAATGCGCAACAGTAAATTAATATGCAAAGGAAAGTTAAAAGCTTTACGTAGATTTAAAGATGATGTTAAAGAAGTAGTTACAGATTTTGAGTGTGGAATGTCTCTTGATGGTAATGTCGATGTTAAAGTTGGAGATATTCTAGAAGTTTATCAATTAGTTCAGGAAGGAAGGATATTATAGTAGTCAAGTATGAAAAAAGAAATTAGAAGACTGAAAATAGCATCTGTATTGCATAGAGCAATATCTAGAATCTTAATGAAAGGTAAAGTGTACAGTAATAAAGGTATAATAGTATCTTACGTAAAATTAAGTAAAGATTTTAAAAAAGCGGATGTATATATCGTGTCATCTTCATTAAACGAAAAAAATTACAGTACTAATACTATTATTAATGAAGTTAACCAATCTGCATGGTTGATACACAAATCTATATTGTGTTATGTTAATTTACGGTTTGTACCTAAGTTAGTTTTTAAACCTGACTTAGCATTCGATAATTTTATTAATGTAAACAAAATACTAAGTAATCATACTTAATTGATGCATTTCAATCACTACTTTTTATTGATTAGGTTGCATAGTTTAACAGGTTTATGGCTTATATTATTTCCGAGTTTAAGTGGTATTACTCTAGCCTCAACTTCTATATCATGGCAGACTTTTTTCCTCTTTATCTTGTTCACTATAGGCTCATTTTTAATGAGGTCTGCAGGTTGCGTAATCAATGACATTCTTGATAAAGAAATAGATATACATGTTGAGCGAACAAAGCATAGACCACTTGCAAGCGATGCATTAAACGTAAAGCAAGCCTTGGCTTTACTTTCCCTGTTATTATCTATTGCACTGGTAATCCTATTACTCACCAATAAAACTACGCTTATGTTGGGAATAATCTCTATATGTATGATAATTATTTATCCCTTATTAAAACGTCATGTTTGGTGGCCACAGTTGTTTCTAGGATTTACTTTTAATATGGGATCACTCATGGGTTGGACGGTAGTAAAAAACAAGATCAGTATAGAACCTGTACTCTTTTATACAGGATGCATCTTTTGGACGCTGAGCTACGACACTATATATGCTCATCAAGATAAGAGAGATGATGAAAAATTAGGAATAAAGTCAACTGCATTGCATTTTGGTAATGCAACAAAATGTTGGTTAAAAAAGTTTTATCTAATTTCTCTTATGATGTGGCTATGTGCTGGTATCTTATCATCATTAAATAACATTTTTTATATTGCTCTACTTGCTATAGGATTCATGTTTTACTACCAATATAAAAATCTTAATCTTGATAACCCTAGTCAATGTATGTCCATATTCAAAAACAATTCTTACGTGGGGCTACTGCTTTTTTCCAGCATTCTTTTAGACAGAGTGATAAACTGAATATACCTGAAAAAAGCTCCTGCACAGATACTAAGTACTTTTTTTATAGCTCTAGCCTCTAGAAAAGATTTCCAAAAGCAGTGTGTAAGGTAGTATTAAGGTTCTGTTTTTAGCGCTTGAAGAAATTTTATATATCTTAGGCTACAAAACCGTATATTCTCTATATTAAAAATAATATATAAAGCTACTCAACAAATTTTACCAATCTCATGTTTTGACAACTAGGTTATTTCTAACTCAGAACCTATTTTTAATCTTCTCAAACTTAATAGTAAATTGAGCATAAATTTAAAATATTTTTTTATAGACTGCATGAAGTATAGTAACTACATGTTTTTTAAATCCTTTCTACATTCAGCAAAATCATACTTAAAATATAAACATCAGCAAGAGTAAAAAGTTAAAGCAGATGAGGTTTTTTGCCTTTGCCCTATGCCCTAAGGGCTATAGGTTAAACTATCCACTATAAAACCTGTTTTTTCATTTCTTCCTGTTATTCCAGCGCTTCTTTTTTATTATTCGAGTAGTAGGCACTAAAATGACATCGTGCACTTTAGGTAAAACAGGTTTTTAATTATATGTCATCAAGTATAGCATGGTTAACCTCTACTTTATATTTTGACTTCAGGTAACTCATTAATTGCTCTTTTAGTGATATCATCACTCTTCTTCCAGTATCAAACGTATTTAATTTGCCATTTGATGAATATATTTCTTTTAAAAGACCTATTATAATATCATTATCATATTGAATAGGATCTGTTACTGAATTAGTTGTTTTCATATCAAAAATCTCTTCTATAAAAGAAGAAGGATAATTCTGTTGCCCAACATCATTGCGTTGTACCTGCTGGTCTTTAATTAGTTCTACACCTTCAGTTTTCTCAAAATCTACTTTCTCTTTTAATTGAGTTATAATTCTTTGTCCAATTTTAAACATTTGTTCTTTTATAAACTCATTACGCCAAAGATCTATCACTGATGCCTTACCTTCTTCAAAACTTTGCATCTTAGATGGAATAATATCGATGATCTTTACACTAACAACAGTATCTCCAATACTCTTAAAATAACCTTTTTGATCTTTTTTCCGTGAAAAAATAAAGGAAATCAAATCATTAGAATTTCTCTCATTATTTACGCTTTGATCTTCTCCACTAGCATCTACTGGACCGATAGTTTGAATAGGCAAATTGTACTCACTAGAAATCTCTTCAATCGTCGCACCATTATATATCTTATAATTTACTTGATTTATAAAATCATTAACTTTTTCAAAAGACTTTTGGTTGATTAAAATTAATTTTATGTCCCTCTTTAAATCAGCCAAGCTTTCATCAGAGATTTGATGCACATTGTCCACCTTTATTATATGCCAGCCAAAATTGCTCACTAAAACTTCGCTTACTTCACCTGCTTTAAGAGCAAATACCTTTTCTCTCATATCTTCTGGTAGAAAATCCTTAGTCACATTATTTATTCTAATTTCCTCAAGTTTTATTTTACCAAACTTTTCTACTATCTGTTCAAAGCTTACTTTGCCATCATCAAGTGCCTTTTTTACTACTTTGACCTCTTCCTCATTATGAAGTACTAGATTAAATATATCTCTTTGATCTTTAAGCTCTTGTTGTTCTATTATACTGTTAACCTCTTCATCTGAAATGTGAACCTGATCTTCAAAATATTTTTGACCTAAAGAAATATATTGTGCAGTTCGACGTTCAGGATAATAAAAGTAGGACTTATTTTCTTCATACAAGTTAAATAAAGTTTCATCATTTGGCTTTGGAATATCTGTAACTGCATCTTTAGTTATCTTAATAACATCGACTATCCTGGTTTGATAGCGACTTTTATATATCTGTTCATCAATTTTCTCACCAAAAGTTATTGGATAACCACCTTTAAACAATGAGGTCATGAACATCATTGCAGGTAGAATTTTTTTCAGCTTTGCTATATAATCTTCCTCTATCATATGCAAATCATTTAGCATTTCATAAAATTTCTCTCTATCAAATTCCCCTTTATTGTTTTGAAGGTACTTGATGTTTCTAATATGGTCTTTTACAGATTCTTCTCCAACTACCAATCCCAGATCATTAGTTAGGTTGAATAATAGTTTTTGCTCTATAAGAGCATTAAGTAAATCGTATTTCAGTCTTTTCGTTTGTTCTATACTAATATCAGACCCAGGAGTTTTATTTCCATAATTTTTATATAACAACTTATACTCATCTAATGTTATAACTTCTTTTCCAACTCTCGCTATTTCCTTTTTCTCACTATTATCTAATAGAAAACTACCAACCCCCATGAAGATTAATAAAAAGGCCAAAGTGACAATGGTTACTTTAGTGAAAAAATTTTTAACACTCATAAACACAAAAGTTAATTAGTGTTAATTATAACAGGAATTTAGTTCTTGTAAATTTACTAATTCATTAGTTATGATATATAATATTATAATATATTAAGCTTAAAAATTCAATTTTTCTCGAATTGAAATATACATTTAAGTCAAGCAATTGCATCCAAAGAGAGTTAATATTCCTTCAGGTCTCTTAAAAGAGACCTAGTTACTTACTTGATCAAATCAAAGGATTGTAAATTAAGAAATTATTAAGTGGTAAAATTAATGCTTTTTTAATTTTAATAGCTTATATTTTAGCTCTATATAACAGCAAAGAATATTTTAAATGGTAGATGTTTTCCTGATGTCATCAGAACTTTCTAAAAGAAATAATAATAAAAGTAAACAGCTTCTTATGCAAATTGCTGCTTGGTTAGTGGATAACACTGCTTTAACTTTTAGCCAGATAGCTCAATGTTGTGAGTTAACTCTTGAAGAAGTGCAAGATATAGCTGATGAAAAAATAGATGCTGAAAGATTTAATCCTATTATCTCTGGAATAATAACTGAAAAAGAAATTGATGACTGCAAAAAAAATCTGGATCGTATTCCAAACTTGGTTACAAAAACCTTTAAAAAAAGGAGGAATAAACCAATCGGTAACATTTTTAGGCTTAACTCTGTAGTGAGACGTAAAGATAAACCTGATGCAATTTATTACTTAATAAGAAAATTTCCTATTTTGGATAATAATGTCATAGCTAAATTAATCAGTACAACAAATCATACAGTAGAGCAGATAAAAAATGGATCCCATTATAATATGCAAAATATAAAACCTCAAGATCCTGTGCTGCTTGGCTTATGTAGCCAAGAAGATTTAGAGACAGAAATAGAAAAAGCGAAAGTAAAAGAAGAGAGAAGAGAAAGGTTAAAGAACATAAAAGAAAATTATCGAAGCACTCTTTAAATTGCTTATTTATTTTTATACCTTATTAACATCAAATTAACTTGACTTGTTAATGTATATTAGTATAACTAGCTAAAGTATTTAACTTAATGGCAATTAAGTTTGGTACTTCCTAAAAGCTAACTAAGCTTAATTTTATTATCTTGTATCGCATTTTAAGTTAGTAAGCATCAATTAAAATTTTTGGAGGACTATGGTATATGGTAACAATCAATGAAGATGTTTTAGCAAAGGAAAAGGTTGCAGCTAAACCAGAACCAGTAAAAAAAAGTGAACAAATTCCTAACAATGATATGGCAAAGCAAACAACAAACGGAGGTGTAAAAGAAAACAGAAAAACGCTAGATTTGAGTGAATTAAGAAAAAAAACAGCAGAAGAACTATTGGGTCTAGCTGAAGAAAGAAAAATCTCAACTAATGGTAAAAGTAATGGCAGAATGCTGAAGCAAGAGATGATATTCAGTTTAATGAAAAAAATGAGCGAAGAAGGAGGAGTTACTACAGGAAGCGGGGTAGTAGAAATATTACCTGATGGTTTCGGCTTTTTGCGCTCAGCAAGTGCAAATTATGCTACAAGTACTGATGATATTTATATTTCTAATGGACAAATAAAAAAGTTCAACTTGCGTACTGGAGATATGGTATGCGGAGAAATAAGGCCACCTGGAGATAAAGAAAGATATTTTACTTTAACTAAGGTTCAAAGCATAAACTCTACTGAGATAAATGAACTAAGAAAGTATGTCCATTTTGATAATTTGCTTCCCCTTTACCCTGAAGAGAGTTTAATTCTTGAAAACAACATTAGTGAAGATAATAAAAAAAATATAAATATGCGTGCTGTTGACATAGTTGCACCCCTTGGAAAAGGACAAAGGGCGTTAATAGTTGCTCCACCTCGTACAGGAAAAACAATATTGCTTCAGCAAATGGCTCATTCTATAGCTACAAATCATCCTGAGATAGAATTGATAGTGTTACTTATAGATGAAAGACCTGAGGAAGTGACAGATATGATACGCTCTGTAAAAGGTGAGGTAGTGAGCTCCACATTTGATGAACCTGCCTACCGGCATGTACAACTCGCTGAAATAGTAATAGAAAAAGCCAAAAGAATGGTTGAACATAAAAAGAATGTTGTAATTTTGCTTGATTCCATAACTCGCCTTGCACGAGCCTATAATGCAGTTATTCCTTCATCCGGTAAGGTTCTTACTGGTGGTGTAGACTCAAACGCGCTGCAAAGGCCGAAGCGCTTTTTTGGAGCAGCTCGCAATATTGAAAATGGCGGTTCTTTAACGATCATTGCTACCGCTCTTATAGAAACTGGCTCAAAAATGGATGAAGTTATTTTCGAAGAGTTTAAAGGTACAGGTAACGCTGAAATTATACTCGATAGAAAACTTGCAGATAAGAGAATATTCCCAGCTATCGATATTACAAAATCTGGAACTAGGAAGGAAGAGCTATTAATTGATAAAGCTATATTAAATAAAATATGGGTGCTGCGTAGGATACTTAATCCTATGGGATCAGTTGAAGCAATGGAGTTCTTGCGTGACAAACTACTTTTAACAAAAAGTAATGCTGATTTTTTTAACTCCATGAATAATTAGTCATAGATTAGCAATAGAAATTCTAAAAAATTGGTATATGATAGGCTATTATATAAGTAGCTTTTTAGGTCACCTTATCTACTTTATTTTGCCACTTCACTAAAAAACGATACCAATGAAAAAAATCATACTGGAAATTTAGGAAGACTAAATTTCCAGTACCCAAGGTGTTAATTACTCATTTCGTAGTACTTCTCAACCAATTTATTGAGCAACCTTACACCAAAACCTACTGCTCCTCTTGGAGAAATGTCAGTGCCTTTTTCATGCCAAGCAGTTCCTGCAATGTCTAGATGTGCCCAGCAAGTTTCGTTCACAAAACGCTGCAAAAACTGCGCAGCTATTATACTATCCCCACCAGAACCTACAGGGGCTATGTTTTGCATATCAGCAATCGGTGAATCAATAATTTTATTATAAGTCTCGTTCATAGGAAAACGCCATAGTTTCTCATTTACTTCATTTCCTGCATTAATAAGATAATTTGCTAATTCATCATTATTGGAAAAAAGACCAGCATACTCGTTATTCCCAAGTGCGACTACTATAGCACCAGTCAAAGTTGCAATGTCAATCATGAACTTTGGCGAAAACCTGTCTTGCGTATACCATAAAGCATCCGCAAGCATGAGCCTTCCTTCTGCATCAGTATTTAACACTTCTATTGTCTGACCAGACATTGAGGTAACTATATCACTTGGTCTTTGGGCATTACCACCTATTGAATTCTCTGCAAGTGCAACTACACCAATTGCATTTACTTTTGCTTTTCGCCCTGCTAGAGCACACATTACCCCAACTACAGCAGCAGAACCTGCCATATCATATTTCATTAACTCCATACCGCGTGAAGATTTAAGTGATATTCCACCAGTATCAAACGTTATACCTTTACCCACGAAAGCTATCGGTTTTTGTTCTAAAGCTCCATTCCATTTTATCACTACTAATTTTGGCTCTTTACTACTTCCTTGTGCTACTCCAAGCAATGCTTTCATTTTTTTCTCTTCTATCTGCTTTTTACCAAGTACTTCAACCTCAAGGCCAAGCTTAGTAAGTTCAGCTTTTATACGGTCAGCATAAAACTCTGGATATAAAACGTTAGGTGGCTCAGTGATAAAAGAACGCGCAAGAAATATACCTCTACCTTCTTGTCTTAAACATTCAAACGTTTTTTCAGCACTACTTAATTGCTCATTTTTTACTAACACTATGATCTTTTCTACTTCTGTAATTTTCTCATCCTTTTTAGTTCTATACTTATCAAACTTAAAGCTACGTAAAAGCGCACCGTATGCGATATTTGCTGCATTACCTTCAATTGAAATCACCGCTTGCTTAATTCTTAACCTGCTTAATTCACAATATATCTTGCCACCAATATTTAATTCTTTATTTTCATCCCATTCACTCCTCTTACCAAGCCCAATAATTATGATATTTTTCCCCTCTAATGAAGTAACGGAGAAAAACTCACCAAAGTCTCCATTGAAGTCACTAAATTGTTTTATATTGTCTATAATCCACTTTTCTTGCAAAACACTATAGTTACTATTCACAACTTCGTTACCTTCAAATAAACCTGTAACTATTGTTTTTAAATCAGGTGGAATTCTAGAAATTATTATCTTCATTATTTATAACTCTATACAACCAGAATAATATTTACCAAAATGACTGAAAAATACAAGTCTTATCTCTTACCAGAAAACCTATTATATCCACCTAAAGTAATATTAAACGTGTAAGTTTTAATGGCTTGGTCATTATAAACAAATGATGCTATCAAAAGGTTCGCAAGTCCACTATCAATAAAATCACTAAGGACAGAATCAACATAATTATTGCAATAATAGTCAGCAAAAAACATTTGAGTTGTGAATTCTGGAAAATCTGGATGCTGAACCAAAAAGTTAACATGTGGAGCTCTATCGCCAGATTTACCAGGTGCTACCGTAATAAAACTATAATAGCCAAGGTTATTTACTATAAATTTTCCTGACTCAGCAAAATTCAGATCAAGTTTATCTTCCTCTATATCTTCATCATAATGACTCATGCCGTATGAATTTGCATGCCATATAGAAACCACAGCATTTTGTATTGGTAGACAGTTTATATCAGTAATTCTACCCACTATATTTATTAATTCTCCTGTTGCACTAACTGGAGAACCAGGTTTCCTTCTCAAGTTATTTGAAAAATTAAAGTTTCTCGGCTGTGGGTCAAGATTATAAATTTCTGGCGTTTTAATACAATTAATCAGAATAGGATCAGCCGCAAACAATGACAATCCAAACATACTTTGTATTAAAAGCACCAATAAAATATCTTTCACTCTCACCTCATTTATAATGTTTTTATTTAGATTATAGCGGCTTTTTTTCTTTCATTAAAGGTAGAACTTCTTTGCTACTTCGTATCACCAAGCATAACCATTAGATCTTTAGAGCTCACATTAGAGATCACATAACCTAAAGTATTTTTTACCTGTTCATTAAGTGAATCCAAACTCGAGCTTTTTTATATAAGCAGAACACTTCATTACTTAACTTTTCCTTTTTAAAAGAAATATTCTTAAGCAAAAGCTTATTGTATTTTTTTAAAAAGTCCATTAATACTAATAAGCCATATTTACCTATAATTGCACTAATGCTGAAATATAGTGAAAAGAAGAAATAAGCAAAACTGTATCTAAACACAGCAACTTTTTCTTTTTTTTCTAGAGATAACTACCGTGCTTATTACATATAATAAACTAAAAAACGTGTAACAAAAGAAGATGAACAAAAAAATAAATACATCTGCTGCAATTTAGCCACTTTATTTCACAGTAGGCATTCACATTAGAACATACATAGCTGTCCCATTATACTTGTAGTTATTGTAAATTACCACCTTGTTTCAAAGCAGCATATTTAAGAACCCTGGCGAGCTTTGCATCTTGGCTTTACTTTATTTATAATGTAAACTTTACTACCTCTTCTCACAACTTTACAGTTTTTATCCCTGCTGCGATAAGATTTTAGTGAGCCTTTAACTTTCATATCTATAACAAGAACTAAAATAGCTTACCTTACATTGTGGATTCCTACAAGAAATTAGTCAATTAATAAATTCCTCGCATTTTATTAAAATGCTGTATGATTGTTGCTGACACTTCTTCAATTGACTTTTGTGTAACATCAATAATTAGCCAGTTATTTTGTTTGAAAAGTTCCTCTGCTTTTTTAATTTCCTTTTCTACTTTTTTAGGATCAGCATATATATTATTACCTTCGTTATTGATTGAAGTAAGTCTATTTTTACGTATTTCTACTAGCCTATTTACGTCTATTGTTAACCCTATTGTCAGCTTATTCTCTAATTTTGTTAAATCGACATGAAAAGGCACCTCACTAACAAAAGGAATATTTGCAACCCTATAACCTCGATAAGCTAAATATATGCTAGTAGGAGATTTTGATGTACGCGAAACTCCAACCAAAATTATGTCTGCTTTATTGATGTCTTGAATATTTTGCCCATCATCATGGTTAATAGTGTAGTTTATTACTTCAATACGCTGAAAATACTCGTTATTTATCTCAGTATGTAAATCAAGTTTCTCGTCTTTTTCAATTTCAAGATATGAGGAAATTTCTCTAATAATATGTGACAGTATTGCTCTATAAGGAATTGATAATTTTATACAATAATCTTTTAAATATTTTCTTAGTTTATCATCAGTAATAGTGCATATAACGAAATGGCATTCATCATTTTTCTTATTGACTCCTTTCAAAATTTTATCGATTTGTTCTTCTTTTTTCACAAAAGACCAAACATATTCAATAGTTTCTACAGAACGAAAGTGCTTTAAAGCTGATTTTGCAACTGATATAACAGTTTCACCACTTGAATCTGATACTAAATATAGATTAAGCTTCTTTTTAAGAGCCATGATTTATATAGGTATTATACTAAATAATAGTACAGATTTAAACAACTTGCTACTAAAATTACGTTAATTTATTAGTTTACATAAATAGAGGAAAACTATCTTGTTGATAAAGCTTAAACCAATTGATAAATTTTTAATATAATTATTATTGAAACAAGTGTTTTTATTAAAGCCTACAAATTTTTCTTATTTCTCTAAGAAAGCTCTACCTTGGCTTGAGGTTATGTGTTTCACGTGTTTTTTAGTTGGAGCATTTTTAGCTTTAATCTTCTCTCCAGAGGATTATAAACAAGGAGAAATTGTGCGAATTATGTACCTTCATGTACCTTCTGCATGGCTTTCTCTTGGAATATATGGACTCGTTGCATTGCTAAGTTTTATCTCTTTAGTATGGAATAATAGCATTGCTAGTGTTTTAGCACATGCTGCTGCTCCTGCAGGAACAGTCTTTTCTGCAATATGTTTAATCACAGGTAGTATCTGGGGAAAAGGAACCTGGGGTACTTGGTGGGTATGGGATGCAAGGCTTACTTCAATGTTAATCTTATTTTTTCTATATATTGGGTACCTTTCACTATGGAGTGTTTTTGATAATGAAGAAAGAGCTGAAAAATCAGCAGCAGTATTTGCCATCTTTAGTACTATAAATATTCCTGTAGTAAAATTTTCTGTGAACTTGTGGGCTACTCTTCATCAGCCAACAAGCATTTTTAGAAGTGGTGGAATAGCAATAGAAGGTTCCTTACTGTTGCCATTAGTTGTGATGTCTATGTTTTATGCAACATTTTTTTTAGTCGTATGGATATTGTATTCACACTATTTGATTAATTTGTATAAAATAAAGAGAAAAATTAATATGCAGTACCAGATAACTTTGTAACTATATAAAAGAATATGTTGGAGGAAGTTAGATCAAACAATTTTAATTGCTTAAGGTATCTACCTAAAGCTATGGGTCTTAGTGTAAAACAGACCAGGATCTTATAGTAATTAACATAGATTTAGCATCAATGTTTTTCACATTATTTATATGGTGATTGTCACACAGAAAAAGCTTAAGAGTGTGTCGTAAAAGAGTTTAAGAGTTTGGCTTTCTGTATGGTGAGTTAGCCAATCAATTAGGTCAAAAACATTAAACAGAAAATTGCCTGAAGCATAGCCCCTCATTATTAAAAATAAAGAATGTACTATATGGTACTTAATCTAACTAACTTTGAAGGCAGCAACGATTAACTTATCAGAATAAAGCAAGTGTTAAATTCAAATTGACTTAGGCACTTTATTAAAGTTCTTAAAACATATTATATAACGGCATATTATTTTTACAGTAAATTTATAGAGCTTATTACTTAACCAACAAGAAAAATCGTTCATTAGGTATAAGGAAACTTGCTATGATCACTAAATGATAACTCATCTTATTATGGATAACTTAAAAAGTTGTGATATATAAGGCATGCAGCTCTCTCTGTGCCAAGTGGATTTATTATATCGAGTTTATAAACCCTAGAAGATTTCATACGTTTGTTTAATTAAAGTGCTTTGATGCTTTGAATAGAGGAACTAAAGGTAAAAATTGAACACCCTAATCCACAAATAATAGAGATATTGGATTCTTGCTTAAACAATTAATAAAAAGAGCTAATAAAAGTGCGTATAACCTTTCACTTTTTTTGTTCATAGTGACACTAAACAAATTATCGCAGGCTGCTGATTAGGATTGAGAAATACACTGTAAAATAGTAACTTTTACAACCATAGATTTTTAGATAGAGAGAGATCTCCATGAAAAACTTTGATATGAATGTGATCTTAAACATTCAGGTTATGTTGATGGAACAGCATGTACATTTTCAGAGAGCATATTGTAATGCATAATAATATAGCACTTATAGTATTAGTAATGCTATATAGATTTTTCCATAGAGAACCTAAACAAAATTTTCCCTCCAGTGCCCTAAATTCCACAAAAAAACTTATACCTATTCAACTTGGAACGGTAGATAGTGTAATTTTCTAACTTATGCTAAACATATACACAACAGAAGCAAACAATAAGCTTTACCTTCCTTCATAGGATACAAAAACTTAACCCTCCATGTCATCCCCTGAAGAGTTATTTTAATCATATATTTAAATGTTAATTACTTAGCCTCATCATAGCAGGTAACTTCTATGTGACTCAACTCCTACTTACCTTTTGAACAAGACTTTTAAGTTTATCTTCTGCTTGTCTAGTTTGAAAAGAATTTTTGTGCTTACCTTTTACTTTTTCAGAGAAATTTGATTAATCAAAATCATATTCAACTAAATTAATAGCATAATTAAGCACTACCCAAAGCCGCACAGTTGATTTCACCTAGCATTCTCAGAGGTTAGTAAATAGAGAAACGGCACACTATTTATTTGATTAAAAATCAACTTCGTGCATTATCTTAATATCCCTATAATGGCATTATTTATCTTATAAGCAGAATATTCTTCTAATTTTAGGTTAATTTCTTAATTATACACTTTACATAAGCGTGATCAAACGAACCAAGTATTTACTCTACTAGCACTGGATCTTGTCTGTGTTGAGTTACCACCTAATAGTTCGTTCTCGAAAAGAACGTTATTATGAAATTCACTAGTAGTGAAGTCGAAAACCACCAAATCGACAAAAATTACAACACAAGCATCTTTTAGCATCTTCGGTTTCATTAAGATATAAAATAGCTATTTTAGTAACACTCTTCCTATACTATAACCTGCAAGATTAATTTTAAAATCTTTAATTTTTGACCCTTATTCTTCAGCATAAGATTTAAAAATATTATGAAGAAATTAGACCGCAAATCTATAAGTGAGTTATAGAAATTACAATGAATTCTTCTGTAATCAGATGAAAGTTCTGAATAGCAAAAATGCACCTATATCGATATTATATAATTAAAACTTTTTATAATAGAGTACAGAAATAAGCTATGGCTATTATGTTCCTATCTTTCACAAAAACAAAATTAGCACACTTTTCACCACCATAATAAAATGAATAATACTATTATGATCCCTCTTCAATAAACTTGGCTCTAATTTTGTATCCTATGCTAGAAGATATCGGATTGTTATTACAATAAATAATCTAGACAAGTAAAGGATGATTTGATTTAAGTTATAAGTATTTATAAATACATAACCTTCAATAATCTCAAATTCATTGCCACATTTTTCATCTTGCATTTACCGGTATCTAATGAGATGGAGCTTGATTTGTTCAGTATTACCTGATTTTGGAGCTTGCATAACTTATACTGGTGTTTGCAATATTAAACTAATTTCATAGAAGGCTTAAAATCTATATAAAATATCTGGATTTATCTAAGTAACTTTACCTACTGACTATGAACCTATGTTATTATCAATAATTATTTTAATACTTATTAAAGTATTTTATAAGAGTTTTTCATTCTTAATCTATTATTCTATCATGAAAAGTCTCACTTCACAAGGTAGACAGCTAGATTATAATACAGATAACAAGCAAAGAATACTTAACCTCCACATTGAGTTTTGATTAACACATACGTTAGCATATTAAAAAAAGTTGCTCTTAAAGATGTTGCATTTTACTTTTGTTTCAGCTATAAGGTTGCTTTGAGTTGAATTTTCAACACTTTTATACTATTTTACATTTAGAATAATGATTTTGAAATTTTTTGGGGGCACTTTCATGAAAAAATCTACCTACACTAAAACTGCTCTAGCTTCTTTATTAGCTTTATATTCTTTCAGCAGTTTTGCTGCTGACTTTTCTAATGAAAATATGAAGGAAGTAAAAAAGCAAGAGGGTACAACAACTTCTGCAAGAATGGAAGTTATGAAAACATCAAATAAAAAACTAAAAGAGAAAATGGACCGGATATGTAATGCTGATCCAAGAAAAGAAGCTGAAGAGCTTAAGAAGAGTGAGGAACTGAAGCTAGCAGCTAAAAAAAAGAAAGAAAAGGAAAAGCTAGTAAATGAGAAAAAAGCAAAGGTTCTAAATGTTGAGAATTCCAACTTAGAAAGCTCTAAAACTAAGAAGACTAAAATCGAAGCAAAAGTTACAAAAGATAATATAAAAGTTATTAATCAGCATACAGGAGAAAAAGGTAATGCAAATCCTGTAGTCTCAATCGGTGACGTTGATATTATCAATACCAACCGAGGGAAAAGTGGTTTGAAAATAACTTTCGGTGGTGCTGTTGATGCTCAAGGCTATGGCAAAACAGGACCAAGTGGTGAAGATTATAAGTGTTATAACAATATGATAAATTGCTATACTAATCCTAACAATCAGACAACAGGGTTGCATCCAATATTTGGGCAGACAGAAAATATCGGTGATTATAGCAATGATACAGGTATGATTACAGATGCAATGTTGCACTTAAAAGCAGAAAATAAAAATGAGGATTTAGGACTTCTTTATGGTGCTGACGTGCAACTCCAAGTTCCACTTACTGAAGGCAAAGGAGCTTCACAAGGTGTTAATGTGGTAAGAGGTAGAAGTGCACACTTATTTTTGAATTCAAAATATGGTGACTTGAAACTTGGTTATCAGTTTGGTCCTGAAGCTTTGATGAGGCTTGACGCAACGAGAATTGCAACCGTTGACGGAGCTGCAGATAGCAATTGGTTTAGAAAAGTAAACTTAGAAGGGATTAACAAAAATTTTCCATTTTATGTGACACCACGTCTTCATACTGAAAGTTTTTCAAGTGGAAGTGAAACTTTCTCTTTCTATATGGCAGGAAAATACCATAAAGATGTTATGACTACACTGCCGTTTAGAGTTGCTTATTACTCGCCAAGTTATATGGGTGCAAAACTCGGCATTGGCTATTCACCTCGCTATGATAGTAGTTTATTTGTTATAGAGAATAAGAAACATATCGGTCCAGATTATGAGCATATAGTAAGTGCTGGTGTATCGTATGAATATGATTTCAATAAATATAATGTAAAAATCAAAACTTCTATGACTGGTGAATATGGGCTACCGAGACAACTAAATGAAAATCAACTCTTTTATAATGAATATGTAGAATACAATAATCTGATAGGCGTTAATTTAGGTGTAAGTGCTGACTATAAAATTAATGAGGATAGGGATATAAAATTTGCTACATCTTTTGCATACTTAGGCAAATCTGACCAACCAAAGAATATTAAAAAATTAATTAATGGCAACTATCAGAAAATTGAGATTGAAAGTACTATTGGTAACAATAGAGAAAAAATGGAAGAGTCAGAGACTAAATTTGAAAGAAATGATAAAAGCACCATGTATTGGACTACGGGTACTGGTTATCAGTATGAGAACTTCTACACAAGCTTGACTTACTTTGGTAGTAAAGCAGGTGATGGAAATAAGCTTCATGATATTGCACTTGGCGTTCAATATGATCTCTCCTCTACTTGCAGTAAAAGTAAGTTTGTCCCTTATGCAGTTGTTCATTATTTTATGACTGATGACAAAGGATACAAAGAGAAGCTTACCGCTGCGTCTAATCAGGGAATGCTTTTCCTTACTGGTATAAGGTTTTCCTTCTAATTGGCGAAAATACACGCCATATTTAAAATGTGGTGTGTATTTTAAATGTTCATTATAGCACTATCAAGTGTTATTAAAAAAAATTCCAGCATATCGAGCAGTAGCTTAAGATATGGATAATAATATCATGGTAAGGAATTTGAAAAAATAACACAATTTTTTTAATATTCCAAAGTTGTTCTGTATCACAAAAAACCAAACATTAGGTTAACAGCTAGTTAAATTACTGAAGGTATCCAAAAGGTCATTTGCTCACAAGTAAACTGATTTGATTTGGTAAGCATAAAAAAACAGCTGATCTTGTGTTATGCTAGTAGCTAAATTTTCTTATGTTATGCCGTTATAGCATTAATAAATAGCTAAGCAAAAGCTGTTAGTACTACTCTAGTTATTAATATTTAAAAAATTTATTAAATAGAAAAAATAGGAAGAAACTTAGAGCGTTTTTTTTTAGCCTTCAATATACAATTCAACCGTATTTGAAATACAACTGACCTCTAGCCCCTAACTCTAATATTAAAAGAAACTTACTAAGCAGAGAAAAAAACAAAGAAAACCCACAAGCTAATCATCTTATTCTCTATTTTAAAATTTAGCGTTAGATAATGTCTTGAGTACTTTATAAATAAGTATACTTCAGCTTATATAGATAAAAGCTTAGAATCTAAGAGAATTTATAAAAACATAAAAGCAAACATAGTATAAAAAACTAAACAGTCATACATTAAATATAAACTTTTTACCGTTTTAATCTGCCAAAATTGAAAAGTTAAACGAAATAACTTTATGCCATGTGAGAAGTTTATTGACTTCATAATAATAGTTACTTTAAATTAGTGACTATTGTTGCAATTAAAGTACCAATGGCTTTTTTCTTTTATCTTTTTGCAATCCTCAGCATTCTATCTGCTATTTATGTGATCAGTGTAAGGAATCCTGTTCATGCAGTGTTATTTTTAATTTTCACCTTTGTTAACTCTACAGTTCTTTTTATCCTTCTTGGAGCTGAGTTTATTGCTATGATACTACTAATAGTATATATAGGCGCAGTTGCAGTGTTATTTCTCTTTGTAGTTATGATGCTCGATATTGACTATATAAAACTGCGTCAGGGTTTCACGAAACATTTAGTCCTTAGTACCATATTATCTGTTGTATTTTTTCTGGTTATCAGTTTTATAATTCTCAACTCAGCGTTAAATATAAACAATGGTATAAACTATAGCATGAATAATATGAAAGCTATCGGTGATTTGCTGTATACTGATTACATGTACGCCTTTCATCTTTCTGGCATTCTGCTACTCACCGCAATTGTAGGCACAATTGCTCTTGCCTCGCAAGATAAGAAAAAAGGAATTAAAAGACAAAATGTGTTAAAACAATTAACACAATCCTCATCTGTAAGATTAGTTAAGGCTAAATTTGGAAAAGGAGTGAAATGGAAATAGGATTAAATCATTTCTTGGTAGTTGCTGCTATTTTATTCACTATTGGAGTGTGTGGTATTTTTATCAACCGCAAGAGCATAATCAACATATTATTATCAATAGAAATATTATTACTAGCAATTAACATCAATCTAGTTGCTTTTTCTGCTTTTATGAATAACATAATCGGGCAAATTTTTGTCATGTTTGTATTAACTGTTGCAGCAGCTGAGTCAGGAATAGGACTTGCAATATTAGTTGTATACCATAGAAATCACGGCAACATAGATGTTGAGCAGGTAAACTTAATGAAGGAATAAAAATATGACGAATATATTAAAATTAATAGTGTTTTTGCCACTTTTTGCTTCATTGTTTGCAGCCCTTTTTAAAAAGGATATTTTCAGTCAGTTAATTACAACTGTAGGAGTCGGAATGTCTGCAGTTTTATCTTGGTATGTTTTTCTTGCTTTCTCTGAAAATTACCACTTAAGTTTATTTCCTCTACTTTCATTAAGTAAATTAAAAGTGAATTGGGCAATTAATATGGATGCTCTTTCATCTTTAATGCTGGTTGTTGTTACCACTGTTTCTCTAGTAGTTCACCTCTACTCTATCGGTTATATGAAACACGATAAAGGAAAATCAAGGTTTTTCTCTTATTTGTCGTTATTTACATTTTGTATGATTATGTTAGTTGTAAGTGACAATTTCGTGCAGCTTTTCTTTGGTTGGGAAGGAGTTGGTTTATGCTCTTATTTGCTTATAGGGTTTTGGTTTCAAAAATACTCTGCGAATAATGCGGCACTCAAAGCATTTGTTACAAATAGAGTAGGAGACTTTGTACTATTAATTGGAGTTTTTCTAATTTATTACACATTTCATTCTTTGAGATTCACTGAAATTTTTGATACAGCTCATCTTCTTGGTACAAGGAACATTAGGGCATTCTGCTGTGAACTAAAAATAATCGATGTAATATGTGTACTGCTTTTTATTGGCTGTATGGGAAAATCTGCTCAGCTCGGCCTACATGTTTGGTTACCAGATGCAATGGAAGGGCCAACTCCTGTCTCTGCGCTTATTCATGCGGCAACAATGGTAACAGCAGGTGTATTCTTAGTAGCAAAATGTTCTCCACTGTTTGAACTATCAAAAGTAGCAAGAGAATTAATAGTTATTGTTGGTGAACTTACTGCTTTTTTTGCAGCTACCGTTGCAATCACTCAAAATGATATAAAGAAAGTAATTGCTTATTCAACCTGTAGTCAACTTGGTTATATGTTCATAGCGTGTGGCCTTTCTGCTTACAATATTGCTGTTTTTCATTTGATGACACACGCTTTTTTGAAAGCTTTGCTATTCCTTAGCGCAGGTAATGTGATTTACGCAATGCATCATGAACAGAACATTCAAAAAATGGAAAATTGCTGGAAGAAAATTCCCTATACCTACACTTCTATGTGGATTGGCTCTCTTGCGCTTTCTGGAATATTTCCATTTGCAGGTTTTTATTCAAAGGATTTGATAATTAAGCATGCTTATGATACAGACAGCTTTGCTTTTATAATAAGTTTAGTTGTTGCATTCTTTACAGCGCTTTACTCTTGGAGAGTATTACTTCTGGTATTTCATAGCCGAAAGCAAAGTAAAATTGACATACATGAAGCACCAGTAGTTATGCTTATACCGTTATCAATACTTACTTTTGGATCGGCGTTTTCTGGAATATGGGGAGTAAATATTTTAAACATAACTAATAATGTATTTTGGAGGTCAAGCTTAGTGGTTGCTGATGAGCATGAAGTTCATGATTTCTTTATAAAACTACTACCAATTTTAATAAGCCTGAGTGGGATAGCATTTGCGTACTTGACTTATTATTATCAAACAATTAAACAAATTAAAAGTGAATTTTTACTTAAATTTCTGCAGAATAAATGGTACTTTGATGAGATATACGAACTTTTTATAGTTGTACCAACGAGGTTTATATCTGAACTTCTATACAAATTTGATGTCAAGATCATTGATTCATTCGGACCAAACGGTGTTATAAAATTAGTTAGTGAATGTTCGAAAAATTCTATAAAATTACAAACTGGCTACATATTCGATTATGCATTCATTATGTTCATTGCTTTAATAATCAGTGCTTTATATATTATTGGAATTAAATAGAAAGTGTTATTACTTAGTATATTCTCACTTCCACTAATGGGAGCATTAATTTTATCTTTAATAAAGATTCGTCATAAATCTATATACCTAAGGTTCCTTGCCTTATTTTTTGTTGCTCTTCCATTTTTGCTTAGCATTGTGGCTTGTATAAAATACAATTATACCAATGCTGGTTTTCAGTTTGTTAGCTATCCGATTAGAAATGTTGGAATAGGGGTAGATGGTATATCGTTATTTTTCCTTCTACTCACAACTTTCTTGTTTGGTACCTGTATACTCTACAATTGCAAAATAAGTTATAAAACTCTAAAGCCATATATGGCATTGTTTTTACTGCTTGAAAGTTTTATAATCGGTTTTTTTATTTCACTAAATGCTATAAGTTTTTATGTATTCTTTGAGGCTGTTTTAGTACCAATGTTCTTTATTATTGGCATTTGGGGAGGGAAATACAGAATATATGCAACGTTTAAATTGTTCCTATATACACTTACCGGTTCATTATTGTTTCTGCTTGGGTTAGTATATATTTATAGCGTTTTTGAAACGTACGACATACAGAAACTGATCACGTTAATGCCAAGCCTTGATTTTAGAGTGCAATCATTGTTATGGATCGCATTTTTTATTTCTTTTGCAATAAAAGTACCAATGTTCCCATTTCATACTTGGCTTCCTGACGCGCATGTGCAATCGCCAACTTCTGGATCTGTGGTTTTAGCTGGTTTGCTTATTAAAATGGGAGGATACGGATTTTTAAGATTCTCTATTCCAATGCTTCCCCAGGCAAGTTTATATTTTTCAAATTTCGTTGTTATACTCAGCATTATTACAGGAATCTATACCTCACTAGTTGCGTTTGCTCAAGACGATATAAAAAAGTTAATAGCTTATTCTTCTATAGCGCATATGGGAATTGTTACTGCTGGTCTCTTTTCATTTTGCGAAGAGGGTATACTTGGTGCTATATTCCAGATGATTAGCCATGGTCTTATTTCTGCTGCTTTATTTTTATGCGTAGGAATGCTACATACTAGAACTGGAACACTAAAAATTGCAAAGTATTTTGGCATAGTAAACACAATGCCAAAATTTGGCTTTATGTTCATTTTATTTTCAATGGCTTCAATAGGACTACCTGGAACATCTGGATTTATAGGTGAGTTTTTGGTTATGATTGGAATGTTTAAAAAAATAAAGTTTTTTACAGGACTTATTGCACTTAGCACTATTTTAAGCGCAGTTTATATGTTGAATTTATGCAAACGGATAATATGGGGAAGTAGCTGTTCCAAATTGTTAAATAACCGTCTAGATAGCATAGAATTTTCTATTCTAATTTTACTTGCAGTATTTATTGTTTTGCTCGGATTTTACCCAACTTTTGCACTAAATTATTTGAAGCCATGTATGGCAAGTTTATTAATCAAATATAATATTCCATGAATTACATACAGGTATTACCAGAAACTTTTTCTATTATCTCCTCACTGGTGTTGCTGCTACTTGGAATTGTGTCTAGCCGCCGCATTATTAACTTACTAGCACTTAGTTGTACAGTGGCAACTTTAATAATTTTAATTCTTTCAATAGAAAACAGTGAAGTTTTTTCCTTTAATTCGTTATTAAAACTTAATTTATATACTAGATCAGCCCAAGGGTTAATCCTTATTATAGGAATTTTAGTACTTTTGCTACTGGATTTATCAAAATACAACTACAAATATGAGTTTTCAGTACTGATTCTTTTTGCTCTATTCAGCATGATAACTTTAGTTTCAACAAATAGTTTAATTTCTTTTTATTTAGCTTTTGAGCTGATGAGTATATCTCTATATGTTCTTACAAGCTTTAATAAAAATTCAGCATATTCATCTGAAGCAGGAGCAAAATATTTTACACTTAGTGCACTATCTTCTTGCATTATGCTATATGGCATGTCACTACTTTATGGATATACAGGAAAAATCGATTTTTTTCAGTTAAGTTTATTTGTACAAAACCATCAGGTAACTTACGGAATAGTTTTTGGGTTAGTCTTTATTCTCATTGGTTTGTGTTTCAAACTTGCCATTGTTCCTTTTCATATGTGGGCTCCAGATGTATATCAAGGTGCACCCACTATAGTAACTATGTTTTTTTCTACCGCTCCAAAGGCTGCACTTATAACATTTTTAATTCGATTAATGAATGAAGAGTTGGCAAATGTAAAAAATTATGTTCAACCTATTCTCTTATGCTTTTCAACATTATCTGTGCTTATCTCCACTTTCGGGGCTTTGCGCCAAAAAAACCTAAAAAGGCTGCTTGCTTACAGTTCAATTGGTCATGTTGGTTTCATGATTGTTTCACTTTCTACCTTTACACGGACAGGAATAGATAGTTCCTTGATGTATTTAATGATATATATCATTACAAGTATAGGGTTATTCTCGTGTTTTATACAAATTGACGACGACAATTGCAATGTTGCTAATTTAGCTGGTGTTGGAAAAAAACACCCAATTTTGGCTTTTCATCTTTCTGTACTATTACTTTCAATGGCGGGAATACCACCACTCGCAGGTTTTTTAGCTAAACTTTTTATATTTAGAAGTTTAATAAGCTCAGGTTTTATCAGTTTGTCTTTGATCCTTGTAGTAGCAAGTATTATATCATGTTACTATTACCTAAATATTATAAAAGCTATGTATTTTGATAAAGCTAGTAACAGTAAGATTACTTATCCTAAGGGTCTATTAATCATCACTTCAGCTTCTTCCTTGATCAATATTGTTCTTTTTATGTACATAGAAAATTTATACTCGTTAATTCATTTAGTAACTAAAGGATTATGAAGTGTTCCCTAAAACATTTGAAGGTTTTCATATTTATCATTATAAAGAAGTCTCTAGTACCAATGGAAAAGCATTGGACTTAATTGATAAAGGGATATCAAACGAATCTGTTATTATTGCCGACAAGCAAACAGATGGTAGAGGACGCACTGGAAAAAGCTGGATTTCTCCAAAGGGTAATTTTTATGTAAGTTTAATCATAGATTTTTTATATAATCACACTAGTATCATTCCAATAATGAATTACAACATTACACGTTGGAATAACAGAGAAAGTTTAAGTAAATTGACAGAATTGACTTTTGTTACTGCTCTTGCTGTTGGCAACACGTTATCATCATCTATAGATGACGGTAACATTCAATATAAATGGCCAAATGACATTCTGGTAGATGGTAGAAAAATAAGCGGGATATTACTTGAAAAAAAATCCAATTCAAATTGGCTAGTTATAGGAATTGGAATTAACATTAATCATGCACCGTTTTCATGGACAACATGCATTAGCAGTTACGGTGAGTCTTCATCTAACATAGATCTATTAAAAGAATTGATAATAAATTTTAATGAGTTAAGAAAGCAGTGGATATTTGACGGGTTTTGTGCTATAAGAAACATGTGGTTAAAAAAAGCATTCAAAATGAACAAGCAAATCAGCGTAAAATTAGCTGGCAAGTTGTATGAGGGAATTTTTATTGGTATAGATAAAAACGGTAAGTTGGCACTACAACAAAAAGATGGAGGTTTACTTTATTTCGACGCAGGTCAATTGTTTATTGGTAATACACTATGAATACGTATGTAATTTTTGCTTACCTTATTAGTTTTGTATTGATTGCTGGGGAGTTAATTTTTACTATTTCTTGCTATATTAAGAGTAAAGAAACTTTGGAGGGCCTTAAAAATAATAATGAAGAGAAAACATAAGCGATTACTTATAGCTTCAGGAATCTCCTTCTTTTTAAACTGCGTAGTTTTTCTTATCTTAATAGCACTCAAAGAAAATATCTCATTTTTTTATACAGTAAGTGAAGCGATAGTTTTACCAAACAATCAAAAGTTAATTCGTATCGGTGGAATGGTTGTTGAGAATAGTGTAATACACAACGAGAATGAAGTAATCTTCCAAGTGACAGATTTTAATAAAAGTGTTTTAATAAAATATCAAGGGGTACTTCCACCAATGTTTTCAGAAAAAAGTGGTGTTGTTGTGCAAGGTAAAATGTTCGACAATGGAACCTTTTTAGCAGACACAGTATTTGCAAAGCATGATGAGAATTATATGCCTCGAAAGTAAGCAATAAAAATAGAGATTTTTCATTTTGTACACACATAGCAAATAAGTTTCTTTATATATATCCACTTTTAGTGTTTTTTATTTCTTGAACAGTCCCGTAAAAATTGATATTTCCCTCATATAGTTTTATAGGATATCTTTAAATATACTTGTAAATACCATGTGCAGTTGCAATAATAGGAATCAGAATTTTCTGATAGTTCTATCACTATCTCATTTTCTATATCTAATATGAAATTGGTCCATTCTAAAAAACATCATTCAATTTCTCAATTAATAATTGCTTTACCTCTTTTTTGCCAATACTAAAGTAACTTTTATAGTTAAAAAATATTACTTTTCTAAACTGTAAAGCAGTTAAGTAAAGTGAAACCTTGAAAGATACTCTAAGTTTATTTTAGTCTTTACTATTTATTTCAATAAATAATGAATCTGACATCAGCAAGCTAATGGTTATTTTTATTAATACAGATTTGTTACTTCCTGAGCTACCAAGTATAACCAGTAATTCCTATTTTAATATATTGAGATTTAGATCTTTTAGTAAAGATAAGCTTAAGTTTGATATTATAAGGCTATGCATGTATCAAAGTAATTAAGCAGTTTGCTGCTAAAATAATCAAAAATGTTATAGCAAATAACTTACTTTCCATCATTTGTATACCTCCTCTATAAGAGGAACCGTAATAGCAACTTAAAACAGAAATTATAGCAGCAAAAGCAATTTCCTCTACTAGATACTACCCCCGGTAATAAAATCTTACATATTAAAGAATTGGGCCTACACATTTTACTTATATATTATATTCTTGTGGCTAAATTTGAAAACTGCAGTGATATCTTCTAAGTATTCCTATTAAATCTGCATTGTTATAAGTATATGGAATACTATAACTGATATTAAAATTCTCGGTACGGTTAAATATTTGAAGAAGTTAATACTTAAAGTTATAAGTACATCCATTTATTCAGTAATATACAATCGTACCAGTTTCTGCTATAATTGATAGTACAGCCTTTCCAGCATTATTAGATTAATTAAAACTGGACTAATTAATGAACAGCTCAGAATTTTTTTGCACAAAGCTATTACTACTCCCATAAAAATTCCTGTGAGTCCAAGAAGAATCGGTAAAGAGAAAAAGCCTGCTTCTATGATCTACTTTGTTGCTATGTTACCTTAATATATGGCAGTGATACAAAGACTGAAAAATATAAATACCACACACTACCAAGCATTAATAGAAAGTCAGTAAGGTACCTACAAATCATTCTAACACCATATTTATATTGGAAAAATCACTTCCGCACTTACCTTAGCATAAAATTAGTTTTACTAAAATTTTCATTAATTTTATTATATAGTAAAGTATCTTCTAAATTCAATATATTTTAACTGAAATGTTTCAGTTTAAAACTTACAGGAATTAATTGCATGGCAAACCTTACTTATTTTACTATCACTGTTTACTTCCTGTAAAAAATATGTTACTAATAGATTAAATTTTTATAGTAGAATGGAGAAAAGTTTTGGCAGTACCAAAGAAAAAAAAGTCAAAATCAAGGCGTAATATGCATCGTTCTCACCATGCCATTAAGCTTAAGAATATTGCGGTATGCACAACAACTGGGGAATTTATGTTACCTCACAATATAGCAATTGATGGCAGTTATAAAGGAAAACGTGTTTTCATCAAACAACAGAAAGAATAGCTATCATGTATCATGATATGTTACCTACTGTTAACCATAACATAGTTGTCGCACTTGACGCTATGGGAGGTGATTTTGCACCTCTCTCAGTAATTCAAGGTGCTAGTTTTTTTTTGGATAACCTTATTGACCCAGGAGTTAAAATTTTTTTTCGTATTTATGGAGACCAAAAAGAAGTATCTCCTTTACTTTTAAAATATAAGAAGGTAAGTAATAATTCTGAGTTGATCCATTGTTCTGACAGTGTTCTTGCGAATGATAAACCATCCTTTGCACTGAGGCATCGTAAAGATTCGAGCATGAAAGCAGCCATTGAAGCAGTAAGAAAAGGTAAGGCTTCTGGGGCAGTATCTTCAGGCAACACTGGAGCATTAATGGCTATTTCTAGGTTTATTCTAGGAATACTGCCAAATATCTATCGTCCTGCTATTGTGACTGTCTGTCCAACTAAGGCAAAAAGCTTTGTACTACTTGATCTTGGTGCAAATGTTGATTGTAATGCTGACTCATTATTTCAATTTGCGTTGATGGGGAGTACATTCGCAAAAATAGCATTAAAAGTTGACAATCCTGAAGTTGCTTTATTAAATATTGGTACAGAAGAAATTAAAGGTACTGACTCAATAAGAGGAGCTTTTGAATTGCTCAAAAATACCTCAAATATTAATTTTAAGGGATATATAGAGGCAAGTGAATTTTTAGATGGCAGTATTGATGTGATTGTCGCTGATGGTTTTGTTGGCAATGTAATGCTTAAAACAGCTGAGGCAACCGCTAGTGCTTTTATTAATTTAATAAAGCAAGAAATATTCAACTCGTGGACAACAAAAGTGCTTATTGGTGTATTATTGAAATCCAAACTTAGTAAGGTATTAACGCGTTTTAATCCCAAAGTTAGAAGTGGAGCTATGTTTTTAGGGCTCAATGGCGTAGTCATCAAGAGCCATGGAAATTCCGATGCTGTTTCTTTTGCCCACGCTATAAAATTTGCAGTAAGTGCTATTAGTGAAAACTTAAACCAAAAGATAGTTAGTGAGGTAGGTCATATTGAATAAAAGTTTCATATTAAGCACTGGATCTTACTTACCAAAAAAAATATTGAGTAACAATGATGTTGCATCGATAGTTGAAACAAGTGATGAATGGATTAGACAGAGAACAGGAATAACTCAAAGACATATAGCAGATAAAGAAGAATTAACATCAGATTTAGCTGTTAATGCAGCAAGAAATGCTATAGAAAAAGCTAAAATTTTAGTAAATGAAATTAATTTAATCATAGTAGCAACAACAACACCTGACAAAACTCTTCCTAGCTGTGCAACTATTGTGCAAAGCAGATTAAAATGTAGGAATGCGTTTGCTTTTGATGTACAAGCCGCATGCTCTGGTTTTATATATGCAATTACAGTCGCTGACTCGCTTATTAAAGCCAATAATAGCATTAAATATGCACTAGTTATAGGTGCTGAAATAATGTCTAGAATTGTTGATTGGAAAGATAGATCAACTTGTGTACTATTTGGTGATGGCGCCGGCGCAATAATAATGAAATCAGTGCATTGTAGTGAAGCAGTAAAGAAATCCATAAATGGTGGCATAGTATCAACTAACCTATACTCTGATGGCAATATAGATATATTGTGCACGAATGGAGGAGTATCCTCAACCGGTAATCCTGGAAAAATATGCATGAAAGGAAGAGAAATATTCAAACATGCAGTAGATAAATTAACAGCTTCAGTAAAGAAAGCACTGAAATTCAATAATTTAGAGATTACTGATATTGATTGGTTAACTCCTCATCAAGCAAACATTCGTATTGTTGAAGCAGTAGTGAAGAAGTTAGATTTGCCTATAGAAAAAGTGATTAATACGGTTGATCAACACGCAAACACCTCAGCAGCATCAATTCCACTAGCACTTGATCATGCAATACAAAAATCGAAAATAAAACCAGGGAGCCTTGGACTACTAATTGCAATAGGTGCAGGTCTGACCTGGGGTTCTGTTTTACTACGCTACTGACAACTCTAACTCTACTATTTATTGCTTTCAATTCTTTCTATCAGCTTTCTAACTAAGCCTCTCAGTTTTCTACTGGATTCATCAAGCTCTTGAATCTGCGAACTATCTTCTTTCATGAGTCCCTTGTAGTTGCTTTTTATGTAATCAATCATTTCCTTCATCTGAGCAAGCACCTTAGTAATATCCATACTACTCAAATTAGATACTATATTATTAGGCATAGATCCATCTAACATACTACTAGCCATAAGCTGCTGAGACATTTGCATAAATGGTTTTAAGGTTTGATTAAGTAACTCAGGATCCTTAGCTAATTTTTCTATTTGTTCTTTACAAGTATCCATGTACTGTTTCATAAACTCATCTTCCTGAACTTTATCTATCATAATTACACCTACCTGGAAATACGTACTTTTTATTATATATTGTTTTTAATTTAAAAACAATATATAATACCTCTTTTACACCTGTATTAATACTCATTTAAAGAGTAAAAAGCTTTCCCTTTATTTATAAAGGGGCACATGTTTTCTCTAACCATTCCTTATTGTTGATATCGTTTTCTAAGTTTTCATAAGCAAACTGATGATAGCTATTTATCCAATTAATTTCATTTTTAGTAAGCATGTGTATATTTATTAGCTTTCTATCGTATGGAACAGAAGTAAGTTGCTTAAAGTTTAAGAAGCCATTTTCTTGTCTGTCAATATACATCAGATTCTCAATCCTTATTCCGTATTTTCCTGGAATATAATAACCAGGTTCATTGGAAAGTATCATTCCTGGCATAAGTTTTACCTTATTCCCTTTTGATATTGCTTGTGGTCCTTCATGGACTGACAAATAATTTCCTACTCCATGTCCTGTACTATGCATGTAATCTATTCCAAATTTCCATAAATGAGTGCGTGCCAATATATCTAGCTCCCCACCAGTAGTATTAGAAGGAAAGACTACACTTGCTATAGCAATATGAGCTTTCAATACTATTGTATAATGAGTTATTTGTTCGTTAGTTGGCCTTCCAATTGCTACAGTTCTTGTAATATCAGTTGTACCATTAAGGTATTGGCCACCAGAATCAATCAAGTACAATCCATCTTTCTGAATTATTTTATTCGTCTTACTGCTTGAACGGTAATGAATTACTGCTCCATTTTCATTAAATGCGGAAATTGTTGGAAAGCTTAATTGCTTAAATAAATCCTGTTCTTTTCTATATTCTAAGAGTTTCTCTTCAGCACTAAGTTCGGTGATCACACTAGATCCACCATATAATGGTTGTTCAAGCAAAAAATCAGGATCCTTTTTTATGTCATTCCAGCGCATGATGCTGGAATCTGCGTTTTTTTTCTGAGTCTCAGTATCAGTTACCTGGATAATATTTGAATTTATAAGAGGCTTATTAATACTACTTTCAAGCCAATATAGAAAATTTGTTACTGCTATTCCATCCCGAATATGCGCATTTATAGCTCCAGCTATTTCAGTTTGATTTTTCACTGCTTTGTAAATTAAACAAGGATCATCTCTTTCAACTACCAGCTTACTTTGTATTATAGCCATAATACTCATTGGAGTTATGCTTGGATCTATCATTACCGAATTTAGTTTGCACAGTGAACTCTCTAGCTTGCTAATATCAAAAACACTTATATGGTTATCTAAATTTGCCTGTATAGTTGAATATTCTTTGTCTTGAACAAATAAATCAACATTACCATTTTTATATAGTATAACACGGCCTAATACACATGGAGTATACTTAGCATTTTCATTTCTTAGATTTAATAACCATGAAATTGAATTTGGATCAGTTAGGAGAACCGCTTCAATTTCTTTATTTATACTTTTAGTCACTTTTTCACATTTACTCTTACTACTTTCACCTGAGTACTCAACTGCATATGAAACTATAGTTTGTTCTTTATGATTACTTTCTTTTTTAATTGAATAGGATACTGATACTAATCTACAAATATTTTCGTATCTCCTTATCTCTTTTACAGTAAAATGCTGCGAGTAATAACCTAATGAAGTGGTCAATGTTAAATTTGCTTTCACCCATTCACACGGATTCTCTTCTTGCATATTATATACTTGAAAAGTATCTCGATCGAGCTGGTTATGGGCTTGTATGATATAACGTCCATCTGTAAAAAACGGGCACTTGTTGTCTTTTGTAACAATGAGCAGTCCATTTGTCCCTGTAAAACCACATAATTTGATTAAGTCATCTGAATGTTCATTTAAATATTCATCTTTAGTGTGCAGCATAAATACATCTACATTTACTTTACGCATAAAAGAACGAAATTCCTCGATTTTTAACATAGAATACCTTACACAGAATTAGTAGCAGCTATTTTCATTTTCTTATTTCTCAAATACACCAATATGCTAACTATTGCTGCTGGAGTAATGCCTTGTATTTGCTTTGCAATGCCAATTGTTGCTGGTTTTATTGCCTGCAATTTTTCTATTACTTCGCTTGATAGACCTTGAACTTGTGAATAATCGAAGCTAATTGGAATTTGAGTATTAGTTTCCTCTCGTAAAAACTTCATATCTGCTTCTTGTCTTATCAAATAAGGTTTGTACTTTGCTTCAATTGTAACTGCCTCACGTATCTCATTCTCATTTACATCATTTATTATGGTATCATTCCAGTGCATAACACTACCCAATTCCAACCATATCTCTTGTAATTTATTCCAGTTGATATTGGGGTAGCTAAGTAGATCTAGTGCTGTTTTTCTCATTCCATCATAAGATGTTTTTATACCATAAAACCTAAGTTGCTCAGGAGTAATTGTTAAGCTCTCTAAATTTTTCTTAAGTTGCTTAATAGACTTAAGTTTACTTTGTAAAACAGAGTATCTCTCATGCGATACAAGGGAAATATCATAACCCTTTTGTGTTAATCTTCTGTCTGCATTGTCTGATCTGATCGCTAGTCTATATTCTGCACGTGAGGTGAATAACCTATAAGGTTCTATTACACCTTTAGTAACTAAATCATCTATCATTACACCGATATACGAGTCTGTGCGATGAAGAACAAATCCTCCTTTCTTTCCAGCTGCAGAAAGTGCTGCATTAGTTCCAGCAACAATTCCCTGTCCTGCTGCTTCTTCATATCCAGTAGTTCCATTAATTTGACCGGCAAAATATAGCCCTTTAATTTTTTTAGTTTCTAGAGTATGAAACAACTCTCGTGGATCAATATAATTATACTCAATTGCATATCCAGGTTTTAATATCTCTGCATTTTCAAGTCCTTTGATACTCCTTATCATTTTGTACTGTACTTCAATAGGCAATGAATTTGAAATTCCATTCGGATATATAGTATTATCGTCAAGTCCTTCCGGTTCTAGAAATATTTGGTGACTATTTTTTTCTGCAAACTTTTTAACTTTAGCTTCAATCGATGGGCAATATCTTGGTGCAACAATGTCATTCAAGTATGAAGAAGCTGATCTGTGCAGATTCTCTCGAATTATTCTGTGTGTATTTTCATTAGTATAAGTAATAAAACATGAAACTTGAGGGTGGGTAGTTCTTTCTGTAAGATAAGAAAACGGCGTAGGTGGATTATCACCTACTTGTTCTTGCAATATTGAGCAGTTTATAGTATTACGATCAAGTCTTGGTGGAGTTCCGGTACGTAATCTACCTAATCCAAAATTATATTTTTTTAATGTATTTGCAAGTTCTATTGAAGACTTATCCCCCATTCTTCCTGAAGGAATTGTCTGTTCACCTATATGAATCACACCTTGCAGAAAAGTTCCTGTAGTTAAAACAACTCTACTTGTCAATATACGCTCGCCTAAGCTTGTTACAACGGCCTTAATATACGACTCTCCATTGCTATCATTTTCAATAAGAAAATCGTCAACCGACTCTTCTTTTACTGTCAAATTGTTGTAATTTAGAATAATTTCCTGTATTGCTCTCTTGTATAGTTTTCGATCTGCCTGTGCACGTGGTCCCCACACTGCTGCACCTCTGCTACCGTTTAAAATAACTGAGTGTATGCTTGCTTGATCGATTGCTCTTCCCATTATTCCATCAAGAGCATCAATCTCTCTAACTACAACACCTTTTGCAATTCCTCCAATCGCTGGATTGCAGGACATTTCTCCTATAGTTGAAATTTTATGGGTTATGAGTAGTGTATTTGCACCAAGGCGAACTGCAGCCGCAGCTGCTTCACACCCAGCATGACCACCACCTACTACCACTACGTCATACGTATACATACTTTCTTAAGTAATTTTACTCTGCTAATATTCTAGTCATCAGCAATGAATGTCAAATTTTATAATAATTCAGTATCTAAGTAACTAACAGACATCCATACTTTTTCAATCATAGAAATAAGACTGAAGACCATTTAACAAATTCTACCAACTTCTTTATTATGATAATAAAGGTATTTAATTATCTTCAATCTGTGCAAATTGAACAATGAAAGCGTTCAAGAAAGTATAAAACATCAGCTCATAAAACCAGAAGAATAACTAGCTATTATGGGATTCCTCTCATCTTCATTCTCCATTTATTAAATCTTTAATATTAAAAGCTAAAAATTTTAGAAAGATATTTAAATTAGCTAAATTGCGACTATTAAACGTTTAAAAATATAAAAAATGCTAACACTTTCAAATAGATATTAACTAATATTTTTTTATTTTTTCCAATTTAGTAGATTTCTTAGCTATAAATAGCTGAAAGTTAGTTGCAAAAAATATAGTTGCTCGCACAATTGTGGTATAGCCATGATTTCAAAATTCTCTCAGCCTACTTGCATGGTTATTGGTTTATTAAAATTCAGCCAGCTGTTTATAGTTATTAGCAGTTTAGAAAACAGATCTATGCTAGAAATTATATTTGCAAAAAAAATAGCTTGATTATGTATGCTAACATCTATCATGTTTAATTTATTATTAAACTCAATTAAAAAGAGGTCTATTAAAGGTTATTATAAATAAAAACATATATAGAAGTGGAGAAACACAGTATACATAACAAAAATTAGTATTGAAGGTATAGTTGCACTTGCATCTTTAGCGGTAGCAATAATAACAACCAGTATTGATTGCTAAGAAAGTAATCGTTATACCCAAATCTTTCGCTTTGCATAAGCTTCAGTGCTATCAATATAAAATAGTCATCTGCCATTAAAAAGAGGTCATTTCGTATGAGGTGTCAAAAATTCTTCTGTGTTCATGTATGGCAAATCTATCTGTCATACCAGAGATATAGTCACATATTACTACTGAACGCTCAAATTCATAAGCGAGCCTACCCCACTCTATAGGCAATAGTTCCGGATTATCATAAAAACATTGAAAAAGCTCTTGTACTATACGTTTTGCTTTATTCATCGTTCTATTAAGTTTATAGCTTTTATATATTTTTTCTATATTAAATTTTTTTATTTCTTCTATAGCGTTTGCAACTTCTGGTGAGAATATAACTAACATCTTATTTAAACTTCTCGCGTCTTCTACACTTTCTATTTTACAATCCTTAATGTTTTTTTTAGTCCAAAAAACAACGTCACTTATCATAATTCCTATAGCTTTACTGAGTGACTCATGTATCAACTTATTTTGAGATAACTCTGAATATTTACTTTTTATATCTTTAAATATTTTCCCAATTAAAGGAATATCAAGCAGATCTCCTACGGTTACCAAATTTCCTCTCAATGCATCATCAAGGTCATGAACACTGTATGCGATGTCATCGGCAATTGAGGCAACTTGTGCTTCGATACTTGAAAATTTTTCGAGTTTTAAATCATATTTTTCATTATATTCTAACAATAGTTGATTATTTGTACGAAATACTGCATTCTGACCAAGCAGAGGACCATTATGTTTTGCAACTCCTTCAATTACCTCCCAGCTTAGGTTCATACCATCAAAGTCAGCATGTTTTTTTTCAAGATGAGTCAAAATCCTTATAGCTTGAACATTATGGTCAAATTCATATTTTTCATTATCAAGATTCAAATTTTGAACTGATTTTTTTAGAGCATTTTCACCTGTGTGAGCAAATGGGGGATGACCAAGATCATGTGCAAGTGCTATGCACTCAGTAATATCTTCGTCTAAACCGAGCCTACGTGCAATAGATCTCGCAACTTGTGCAACTTCAAGGCTATGAGTAAGTCGTGTGCGATAATAGTCGTTTCCATAATTAATAAAAACTTGTGTTTTGTAACCTAATTTCCTAAGTGCATTAGAGTGTATAATGCGATCCCTGTCACGCTGAAAGCAACTGCGATTTTCATCTTCCAATTCTTTGAAATACCTCCCCCTTGTCTTGTGTGGAAGACATGCATAACTTAACAGAAAATTATTGTTTGACATGTAAAATTTCTACTATAATAAGCTATTAATAATAAGTGGTAATGATTATGTCAATAAATTACAATATTAACTTAACTGATAGTGCATTAAGGAAAATTTACTCTCTTATAGAACAAGAAAAAGATAAAAACTCTGTTTTACGAGTTGCAATTTCAGGTGGTGGGTGTTCTGGCTTCAAGTACAATTTTCTTATGGATCAAATAAACAAAAATCTACCTTTAGGTAATGACGATGATGATTATAACGATGAGTTTGATGATGATGACGATGATAATGATAATTATGAGGATAGCGAAGACCATAAAGAACGCTTTAAGTTTAGTGGAAAAAGCAAAGACATAGTAGTTAATGATAAAAATGGAAAACCTATATTAATGATTGATAATTGCTCAGCAAAGTTTTTAAATAACTCAGTTATAGATTATACTGAGAATCTAAGTGGTTCCGGTTTTCAAGTAAACAATGTTCTTGCTAAGTCTAAATGTGGTTGTGGCAGTAGTTTCTCAATTTAATTACTCTACCAGAATTTAAATAACTGCTGGGTCCTTAAACATGAGTAGTGATATAGTACTAGAGCTAATTTCTATATGTAAAAGCTTCAAAAAGAGTTTTGTTATCATAGAAAATATCAACCTAAGGGTTACAAAAGGGCAAGTAGTTGCATTAATTGGCAGTTCAGGATCAGGAAAAACAACTATATTGCAAATTGCAGGTTTACTAGATAAGCCAACTTCAGGTATAGTGGCAATAGATGGAGTAAATTGCACACAAGCCAGCGATAAATATAGAACTCATATAAGAAGAAATTTTCTTAGCTTTGTTTATCAATTTCATTATTTGCTGCAAGAACTATCGGTATTAGAAAATATTATGCTTCCTCAGCTTATTGCAGGAAAAAGTAAAGCTAAAGCAATGAAAAGTGCACAAACAATATTGGAAAAATTTAGCCTAGAGAATAAAGCGAATAGTATGATATCTGAAATTTCTGGTGGAGAAAGGCAAAGAATTGCAATTGCAAGAAGCATTGTAAATTCTCCAAAGCTTTTACTTGCAGATGAACCAACAGGGAATTTAGATCTAACAAATTCTTTGAACGTGTTTTTGTTGCTACGTTCACATATAAAGGAAAATAATAGTTCTATGCTTATAGTAACACACAACCATCTCCTTGCAGAAAGGGCAGACCATATTTTACAACTAAAAAATGGCTCTTTAGTAAAATTGTAAGGAAATATAATATAGAACTACGATCTATTTGCTTTGTATTTGCTTAGCCAATGATCGTTAACAGAATATAGCTCACATGAAGTATTCTCATTACTCCTGATACACGGACTTTTTAACTTACGTGGCTTATTTAAGAGACAACCTGATACCATCAATGTAATTAAAACAAGAAATAACAATTTTCTAAACACAACAGAATCTCCTTACTTATATTACTACACTTATTTTCCTCATTTGTAAAGATTAGATACACTCTTTTATTTTTACCTCTTTTCTTACTTTTTGGAGAGAAATAGCCGCACTATTTAAGCGTAGTTTTATATAATCATCTATGATTTGAACCACCTCCTCTTCTTTATCTCTTAAAAAATGATTAGTATTATCTATTACATGATACTCCATATGGTCACTTTTTACTGAGCTCATCAATCTTTTTGTTAGTTCCGTTACATCACTTTCTTCTGAAATTGTATCATTGCTGCTTTGTACTATGAGTCCAGGAACTGGACAGGGGGAAAGAAAAGAGAAATCATATTTAGTCGCTGGAAGAGAAAGAGCAATGAAACCTACTATTTCAGGTCGGCGCATCGTTAGCTGCATAGCTACCCATGCTCCAAAAGAAAACCCAGCAACCCAGATTGGAACATTGCTAGGATTATGTTCTTGAAGCCAATCAATCGCTACTGCAGCGTCAGTTAATTCTCCTATTCCCTTATCAAAAGTTCCAGTGGATTTTCCGACACCACGAAAGTTAATTTTCAATGCAGAAAAATTGTTATCAATAAAAGATGTATATATGCCATGTATCATTTTATTATCCATATTTCCCCCATATTGGGGATGATGATGTAAAATTAATACAACTGGTGCATTAGCGTTTTTGCTCTGGTAATACTCACCTTCTATCTTTTTTGTTGCATTATTCAAAAAAACCTCTACCACTTTTACTCCTAATAAAAACCTATTTAATAAATATATTAATTATGTATTAATCTTACTATTTTTGCAACAAGCTTTTGTTATGTTAAAGCAAATATGTATAGTTTTAATGATAAAAGAAGTCTTTACAATTCAGTGACAAATAAACCTTTAAGTTCATTTTTTTTAGAAAATAGTAATTATATATATGCTGACTATAATGCGACTTCTCCGATTAGTGACGGTGTGAGAAAAAGCATACTTGAAGTCTTGTCAAAACAGATTCTGAATCCTTCTTCATTACATAGAAAAGGACAAGAAACAAGAAAAATTCTTCAGGATGCAAGAGATGCCGTGTGTGGTATTATTGATGTTTCAAGCGACAAGGAAATAGTTTTTACATCTGGCGCAACTGAAGCAAACAACCTCGTCATGCGAGGAGTAACAGGCTTTCAGTATGTAGTTTCAGCTATAGAGCATCCTTCAATTCTTAATTCTGCACATAACCCACACATAATACCAGTTAATCAAGAAGGTATCATTGATCTTTTGGAGCTAGAAAAAATCCTAAGCAAACTTAAGGGAAATAAAGTAATAGTTTCAGTTATGATGGCTAATAATGAAACTGGAGTTGTTCAACCTATTAGGGAAATAGCTGAAATAGCTCATAAATTTGGAGCAATTTGTCACACTGATGCTGCTCAAAGTGTTGGAAAAATTAAAGTTAACATGGAAAATTTAGGAGTAGATTTACTCACTTTATCTGCTCATAAATTTGGTGGTATAGCAGGTAGTGGGGTTCTAGTATTTAATAAAAACCTTACGATAGAACCTATAATAGTAGGTGGTGGGCAAGAAAAAGGATTGCGTGGTGGTACAGAAAACGTTGTTGCAATTGCAGGTCTTTCTGCTGCATTACAAAGTGTTCCAGATCTTCTATCAAAAATGAATGAAATTAAGAAACTACGTGATCAATTAGAAAGTAAGTTATTGAATCTCGTTAGCAGCATCAAAATCTTTGGTAAAAACTCTAAAAGACTGCCAAATACAAGTTTCGTTTATATGCCAGGAGTGAAGAGTGATGTACAGCTCATGCATTTTGATTTAAATAACATTGCGGTTAGTAATGGCTCTGCATGCTCTTCTGGAAAAATTGAGCCTTCTTATGTGTTACTTGCAATGGGAGCAACAAAAGAGCAAGCAAACTGTTCAGTTAGGATCAGCATAGGTCCGCAAAATAAACCACAAGACATAAAAAAAATAGTAGATTGTTGGTACGATATCTACAAGAAGAACACCTTAAATATGTACAAGTAACTGATAGAAATAAAAAAACTACTTGATAAATTTTGCCAGCTTTCATCTCTAATAATAAAGCATCCAGTTATCTTAAATCTATGAAGATTAAAATGATAAAATATCACGCAATTTGCGTTTTATGTTTAGTTTTTATACTATATACATCTTATGTCTTAATAAAAATTTTACTTATGTAAACTGTAAAACAGTTAAAACATCATAAAACACTAAATTGCAGAATTAGATAGTAAACAACTATTCACCTCACAGAGGTTCTTGCCTTTTTTATTTAGTAAACTTCTCAAATATTTATAGCTAAAGCAATTTATGCATAAACATCTGCTTTTACACTAAACGTTGTCATTCCAGCGTGTAACAATGAAATCTAGCTTTTCATAATTATCAAAAATGTTTTGTATCTTAATATAAGATCAGCTACCTTTTATACTTACCAAAATCAGCTTGCTTGTAAGCCAGTAAACTTTCCTGAATCCAAGTATCTGGGCATTGAGATTACATCGTAGAGGAGCACCAGAGTAATATCATAGAAGGATGTTAGATATAGATTTTAATAAGGACATAGTTGAAATTTGAGGTAAATTATTGTGAGTTTTTATTTTAAAACAAGAAGTGAAGAGACAGCACCTTTGCCTCTTCACTTCCTGACCTTAATTAAGCTACTTTCCCAGCTTTTTCTATAGCTGCCTCTACCGCAATATCTGCTAGCTTAGCTGATACATTAGCTTTTAAAGCTTTCAGATCTTGATTACTTACTGCAACTCTTAGTAAATTAGAATTACTCATACCTAACTCTGTTTTCATATCAGCAAGTTGATCTTTACCACCTACCTTAGCTACTTTCACTTTATACTCACTAGCATCATCTTTAGGATCTACATGTGCAAGTTCAACTTCAACCTTTTTACCCGCTAACAATACATGAACTGCTTTTTTATCATCTCCTGCTAATGCTTTATAGTCATTAATTGGAAGTACCAGAAATAACTGCTGAGTGTGTCTACCATCTGTTTCTTGAACCTTTTTTTCAACAATTTCACCACTCTTTACTGAATCGCCAATAAGAACAGCAAAGTTTGCATCCTTACCATCTTTACCAGCTTTACCTTGAACTCCCTCCATTGCATACATTTGCTGATACGAAGAAATAGTTTTCACAGTAAAATATGCAGTAATGATAAATAAAGCTGCAATTCCAACAGGGTTGGAAACAGATGCTAAAAATGCAGGTCCAGCAATTACATTAGTAGCAACTAATACTGTTGTTATTGCCGCTGCTAAAGATGTAACTACAATTACACCTTCGATGCTTGTTTTTGTTACAGACACAGTGTTTTTCCATTTCCATACATTTGGTTTTGTAGTCATAATAACTCCCTCTAATTAAAGTTAATAAAAGTTAATTTTATACTAACGACACATGTTAGTCAAGCTTTATTTATAATAGTTTAATGATAACCAAATCTGCTTCCTAAACTATTATTATTATTACTGACCGAGATTCAATCATGTACAATTAGTGTATGATACATGGCTGGCTGAATCTTGATAAACCAATAGGAATTAGCTCTGCGCAAGCAGTAGCACAAGTTAAAAGGATATTTGGAATTAAAAAAGCTGGTCATTTAGGAACGCTTGACCCTTTAGCTTCAGGTGTATTACCAATTGCCCTTGGCGAGGCAACAAAAACTATACCGTATTTATTTTATGATTCAAAAGTATATGACTTCACAGTAAAGTGGGGTGAACAAAGAACTACAGACGATGCGGATGGTGATATTACTAAGACCAGCAATATGGAACCTAAATATGATCAAATAAATTGCGCTATCAAGAACTTTGTTGGTAAGATAGCACAGACTCCTCCTCAATTTTCAGCAGTAAAAATCAATGGAACAAGGGCGTATAAATTAGCGAGAAACGGACAAAAAGCAAATATAAGGCCTCGCTTAGTGCAAATATATGAACTGAAATTAATTTCTGTTAACACTACAAATAATAGTGCTAATTTTTCTATGATGTGTGGTAGTGGTGTATATGTAAGATCAATTGCAAGAGATCTTGGGATTGCATTAAATTGCTTTGGACATATTACAAAATTAAGAAGGACTATGGTAGGTAATTTTAAAGAAGCTGAGTCAGTGATAATTGAACAATTGACCAAAAAAGATAAAGTTATCCCTATCGGATCTATCCTAGAGTCAATGTTCAAGGTTGAAATTTCTACAGAAGAAGCAAGCAAAATTAGAAAAGGTCAAGTAATCGTATTAAATAATTTGCTCAAGTTAAAGAATTATGATACCTTTTGTGTGGTAATGGGTAATATGCCTATTGCAATTTGTAGTTTTGCGTATGGTTATGTAAAGCCTATTCGTCTTTTTAACATTTAAAATGAGGTTTGGATGTCAATAACATCTGAAAAGAAAAGGAATTTAATAAATGTATATTCAATCAAGGAAAATGATACAGGTTCGTCTTTTGTACAATGTGCAATCTTAACCGAAAGGATCAGTAACTTGACTGAACATTTTAAAGTGCACAAGCATGACCATCACTCCAAGCGTGGTTTACTTATATTAATAGGTAGGAGACGCAAGCACTTAAATTATATAAAGCGCAAGTTTGGTGATAAAACCTACCAGGAGTTGATAGAGAAGTTAGGCATTAGAAAATAATTGAGGAATTCAGTATGTTTAAAATCATAAGAAAGTCAATAGAGTGGGGTAACCGTACCTTATCTTTGGAAACAGGGAAAATAGCACGTCAAGCTGATAGTTCAGTAGTTGTGAATTATGGTAATACTTGTATTCTAGTAACTGTCGTGCGCAAAAAGAAAGAAGAAAATATTGATTTTTTACCTCTCAACGTACAATTTATCGCAAAAAGCTATGCCATAGGTAGAATCCCAGGTGGTTTTTTAAAAAGAGAAGGTAAGCCATCTGACAGAGAAACTTTAATTTCAAGAGTAGTAGATAGAAGTATAAGGCCACTATTTCCAGAAGGTTTTCATGACGAAATCAGTGTAGTGTGTAATTTGTTAACTTATGATACCATTAACCCTCCTGAAGTACCAGCATTGATTGGTACTGTTGCAGCCCTTGCAATTTCTGGTGTTCCTTTTCACTTTATTATAGCTGGAGCTTTGATTGGCTGTGATGAAAATAACAACTATATACTCAATCCGTCTGTCCAAGAGATGAAAATAAGCAACTTAGATCTGTTTTTATCTGGTGACGAACGTTCAATTTTAATGGTCGAGTCAGAAGTAAAGGAGCTCTCTGAAGAAAATGTTCTAAGTGCAATCAAATTTGGTCACGAACACCTTCAACCTGTTATTAAGCTTATAAAGGAGTTTGCTAACACAGTTGATAGTAAACCCAAAAAGTTCACCTCTGTTGATATATCAGACATAACACAAGATCTTGAAAGGCATAGTGAGGATTTTAAAAAAGCATATTCACAAACAGCAAAACAAGAGCGAGCTCAAATTTTAGAGGTGCTTAGAAGTGATATATTAAGTCCTTTAAAGGAAGCTGGAAAGGATGAGAGACTGGTTATGCATGCAATAAAAAGCTTTGAAAGATCTTTAGTACGTGAGATAATTAAAAAGAAAGGAACAAGAATAGATGGCCGTAAACACGATGAAATACGACAAATAGAAGTTGAAGTTGATATTTTATCTAGAACTCATGGTTCTGCGTTATTTACAAGAGGTAACACTCAGGTGCTTGTTGTTACTGCTCTTGGTACTACACAGGATGAACAAATTATAGATGATATCGAAGGTGATAGGCGTGAACATTTCATGTTGCATTACAATTTTCCTTCATTTGCTGTTGGGGAGACCTTTGCTACACGTGCACCAGGAAGGAGAGAAATCGGTCATGGTAAACTTGCTTGGAAAGCAATTCATCCTGTCTTACCTGATAAATCTGAATTCCCTTATACAATAAGAGTAGTCTCTGAAGTTATGGAATCAGATGGTTCTTCTTCCATGGCAACAGTTTGTGGAACTTCTCTTGCTTTGATGGATACAGGTGTACCAATAAAGGCTCACGTTGCTGGAATTGCTATGGGCCTCATTAAAGACAGAAACGAGTATATAGTACTTTCTGACATATTAGGTGATGAAGATTGTCTTGGTGACATGGATTTTAAAGTAGCAGGAACTAGTGAAGGAATTACGGCACTGCAAATGGACATGAAAGTTTCTGGTATAAGCTTCGAAATCATTGAAAAGTCTCTAGAACAAGCAAAAGCTGGAAGGTTACATATCTTAGAAAAAATGAATGCAGTGATTTCAGAACATAGTGATGATGTGAAAAGTCATGCACCAAGAATGACATCATTTTATATAGATAAAGATAAAATTTCTTTAGCTATTGGTGCTAAAGGAAAAAATATACGAAATGTGTGTGAAAAAAGTAATGCAAAAGTTGAAATAGGAGATGATGGCAAAGTTTCTGTGTTTGCTATGAGTAGCAATGAAGCTAAAATTGCAAAAAACATGCTAATTAATTCAATAACAGAACTAGAGCAAGGTGCCATAGTTGATGCCAAAGTCATAAAAATAGATAAGTCTATTGTAGAGCTCGAACTTCTCAATGGAAGGAAAGGTAAAATGCATATAAGTGAAGTGGCAAATCAACATATAGAATCTATTGGAGATATACTTAAACACGGTGATATTTTTAGAGCATTGGTAATTGACTTTGAAAAAGGTGGATGTCCAAAATTGTCAAGACGTCGTGTTGATCAAGAAACAGGTGAGTTTTTTGAAGGCGAACTTTATAATGAAGATAAAAAGAATGGTTCAAATGAGAGAGGCTATTATAATACTCCATTTAACAAAAAATCTGGATACCGTAAACGGCCTATCCGCTCTCGTTCTGGATTTGGTAATAGAAATAACAGGACGCAATTCGGTAATGATGACTCTTCACCTAGCTTCTATTAAAAATGTGATTCTTTCTATTATTTTATTAATAATTAGTTTACTGTTAGATAAAGGTTTCCGCAACTATGCTACAATAACAGGTTTTTAAAGTCATTTACAGTCTTTCTCATATTTTCAGTCTTAAATATTGCTGATCCAGTAACTAAGATATCTGCACCTGCCTTTACTATATCAGCTGCGTTTAAGAGGCTCACTCCACCGTCTACTGAAATTTGCGTTTTGAGATCACGCTCTTGTATCATTTTTTTTACAGTAGATATCTTGCTCAGTTGTGAATGAATAAATTTCTGTCCAGCAAATCCAGGATTAACTGTCATAACTAGCACAACATCCAGCTCATGTATTATGTACTCAAGAACACTAGGAGGAGTTGAAGGAACGATTGAAACTCCAACTTGAACTGTTTTTTTTCTACCATTTGTATTTTTATATGACTTTATTTTTCCTATCAGTTTCTCAAGATGTATCTCTGCTTCTGCATGTACAGTAATAATATCAGCACCAGCATTTATAAAGCTTTCAATATGTTTACTCGGAGATTTAATCATCAGGTGCACGTCAAAAAGAAGACTGGTATATTTACGTATTGCAGAAATAACACTTGGACCAATTGTAATATTTGGAACAAAATTTCCATCCATAACGTCTATATGGATATAATCTACACCTAAGCTGTTGATTTTTTTTATCTCTTCTCCTAATTTTGCAAAGTCTGCTGAAAGTATAGAAGGTGCAATTTTGATACTCATGCTCCGTTTACTAAAAAATAAAAAATAACTTATTTTTAAAATTCTGTCACCAATTCTTGATTAATAGACTCTAAAAAAGTTAATATCACATATTATAGTGACAAGGTCTTTTAGAAACTTATTCAAACGCCATGTTTACACAAAACACCTTGACTCCATACATGTTAAGAAGCTACTTATTATATATAGTGTGCGCCCATAGCTCAGCTGGATAGAGCAACAGCCTTCTAAGCTGTGGGTCGTAGGTTCAAATCCTACTGGGCGCATTCTTTACATCAATGCTTTCTATAGATCTCCAAGTATTCTGTACTATATTTTCCATTAGTAATGAATGGTTTTTATTATTTCAAGGGTCAGTTAACTTTCCAATTGAGCTATTTATCATAACCTTTACCTGATGCTAAGTAAGCATAAGGCTTGCATCACGGATTATAGGTTTTAGCAACAGAGAAATGAGTTTCTTCTCCAAGAGGAAAGCTATTAGCTTCGTCATCAGGAAAAATGCATTAACTAATAAGTATTTTCTATTAATAATATTAAGAATAAATTTTTAAGAAGTAAATCTTCAGTTAACTTATATCATAGATTTTTTATCTTGCTTATTAAAGCTAATAACATTACATACCACCTCAGCAAAGTCAATTATACATACATATCTCGGTTAAAATTTAATTCACTGGCAATTAACGGTAGATGTACTACAATAAGTAGCTAATTTTGCAAAAATTTATTTAAAACTTAATTTAGTTATTATTGCTTCTAGAAATGCTGAAATTATAGCTTTTTTTCATCTTCTAGTCTGTTTTTATTATGTTTTCGAAACTTATCATCCTTTATCCCATAGCAGAAAAATTTATAGAAAATCATGCTTTTTTGTTTTATATAATACTCACTAAGTTCGTGGCTGTGTCATATTCTTTCATACTTGCTGAAATTAATTTTTTATCAAAAAAAGTTGCCTTTAGGTGTTGATGTTTAGCCTAAATTTTTACGCAGTTTCAGGTAAGCAGTTTTCCCTGACCCTGACTACGGATAAATATTCCTATTATATGCCTGACCGCTACCAAGCTTTTATGATATATTTTTCCATACATCTTGTTTTACCGAAAGTAACTATACGTTTTATCACAATTAAAACTTCTAACAGCCTAACCTTGAATTAATACAACAGTTTTTTCTAATATTCTATTACAAATTCTTGTACTACAAGATTCATTTCTACTCCCCGCGAACCTTTAATTAGAATTACATCATTATCCTGAATAATACTAGCTAAATCACTTTTCAAGTGATTAGAACTATTGAAATGCATACCTCTTATGTTTCCTGGTAGAAGCTTATCCAATTCTAACATAAATTTGCCAACCGTATAAACTTTATCCACGCTATATTCTATAATAGACTTAAGCAAATTTTTGTGAAACATTACGCTTTCACTACCAAGCTCTAACATATCACCAAGTAGTGCCACTTTCCTTTGATTAGAATATGTACCTAAAGTTCTTATTGCAGCTTCCATTGAAGTAGGACTAGCGTTATAGGAATCATCAATTAAATATACATATTTTTCATTATATTTAGCTTTATGAACACTGCCTCTACCTTTGGTTACACTAAAATTCTCAAGTGCAAGTAGTAATTTTGATAAATCAAGTCCAAGGACTTGTACAACTGCTATAACAGCCAATGCAGAATACGCAAAATGTTCACCTCTCAAGCATAAATTACAGTTTATAATTTGATCGTTATTCAGTCTAATTTTTAAAACTAATCCATGAACATCTAGATTTCCAGCGCACAACTCTGATTTATTACATAATCGTCTGATACGCTCGTTTACGATTGGACTTCCTATATTCCAGTATCTAGGCGCTGGAATGAAGACAGAAGATTCATTATTTTCTATTATATCTAGTAAACAAACTGTAGCATTTTTATCTTTACCGAAGCTTACTATATTTCTATTAGCATGTGATAAAAGATAATTATAATATTTATTATCTTTGTTCAAAACTAAAGTGCCTTTAGTTTTCATACCATGCAGAACTTCCAATTTTGCTTGAGCAATATCAAATAGCGACGAAAAATTCTCAACATGCGCAGGTTCCACATTAGTAATAATTGCAATATCAGGATTACTAATCTTCGATAACTTCTTTATTTCACCAACTTTATTCATTGCCATTTCAAGAATTAAGTACTGGCAATTTTCTGGAGCTCTTAAAACTGTTAGGGGTAGTCCTATATTATTGTTTAAATTACCTTCTGTTACATAAGATACTCCATATTGCGATAGAACGATATGTAACATGTCCTTTGTAGTAGTTTTCCCAATACTGCCTGTAATCGCAATAATCTTAGCATTAGCAAGAACGTTTCTAACGTAATACGATGCCATGTCGTGCAAAGCTTTAAAGGTATCTTGCACAATAATCAAAGGAAAATTCTTATATTTATTCTCGCTTACTATTGCAACTGTTGCTCCTTTTAAAAAGGCATCATGTAGAAAATCGTGTCCATCAAAATTTTTCCCCTTGAGAGCAATAAATATATCACCTTTTTTTATACTTCTTGTATCTATTGAAATATTTGAGCTATGCATCCAATTACAACTACTCTCCTCTCTTCCATTAGTAGCATCGATAATATTGCTTGCATTCCACTTGAACATAATTTTACGTTAAAAGTAAATTAAACAATAAAAGTAGCTAAGATGCTAAATATTTTTTAGCATGTGTATAAATAATGATTGCAATCCCTATAATTTCACCTTACTCTAAATATAGGAGTTTAAGTGTTTTTATCTATAGTTAAAGTGTGTTATAACATTTAGTTGTGAAAAATGCTTTAGGAGTATATATGGTAGAATCAATCTGGAATAAAGTAAGCAAGTTAGTTAAAAAAGCAATAAAAATTATAAAAAACATGTCTATTCTTCCGCTTAAAGTGCTTATTTACCCTATGAAGAAGCCAAGTGCCTCAATGAATGAAATGCAACATGATGCTAAAGTTTCATTAAAGAAAACTGCTGGTGTAAATGTACCTAAAGAAGAAAAGAAATATAGACCGTCTATAGGAACCACGGAAGCTAGTAAGAACCTTGGTGTACAAGTAATAAAACAAGGGAAAGGCTTAGTAATTTTTCTTGCTTCAAGGACTTTGATTGGAGATATATCCTGTTTAACTGAAAAACAGCTAAATAAAATAGAAGAGATAAACAGTAGATACTCAAGCGTGCATATGGATAAAGAAAACAATAGAATTATGATTACAGTCGATGTTGAGGAAATCATCAGTAGTATTAGAAGTAATTCTAAATACAGGGAAAAGAGCCAAGGGGAAGTAAAACAGCTTGTTATTGATAAAATCTACGATGAAGCTGATCGTACTCTCAAAGGCATGGCAAGAGTCGCTGGTGGAGAGTTTGTAACTCACACAGACAAGAAATTACTATATGGTATTGGGGAAATGTTATATCAAAAAAGTAATAAATGGTTATCAAAAGCTATAAGCTATACAGAAAAGTCACCACGACAATCATTAGAAGTTATTGCAAATATAGATTTTAATATCACTGATCCTAACAATTTTCCTTATGGTAAGAAGGAAGGCATGTTTCCTATAAAATTACCACAAAGTATCGGAAAACAAGCAAGAAAATTTGGAATTAAAAGAGTTGAAAGTAATCTTTCGAATCTTGAAGGTGTTTCTTCTAGTAAGATAAGAGAACCATCTTTTATATTTAATAAGGAAAAAGAGGGAAAAGGCCGTTCTTAAAATATGAACAACAAAGGTTATGATAGCAATAATATTTTTGCCAAAATATTAAGGGGTGAGTTACCTTGCGAGAAAGTGTATGAAGATGAGGATGTATTAGCATTTTATGATAAGTATCCTGATGCACCAGTTCATATTTTAGTCGTACCAAAAAATCAATATATTTCATACGATGACTTCATACTAAAAGCTTCTGCAGAGGAGATAGTATGGTTCTTTAAAATTGTAAGAAAGGTAACATACAAATATAATTTAGAAAAAACAGGATACAGGTTAGTTACTAACTACGGTGAAAATGGAGAGCAAGTTGTGCCACATTTTCATGTACATATTTTAGGTGGTAAGAGACTAGGGAAGCATGTAAATTTATAGTGTTGCTTTTTCTATATGTTTTGTTAAATGAGTGAATATTTAACTATAGTAATTTTTATTTGTGTGTCAATGGTAGTATCCCTTGCCTTAGGTGTATTACCTATATTTCTTGCCGTAAGCAATCCGGATAGTGAAAAGCTTTCTACATATGAGTGTGGTTTCAATCCTTTATCAAGAACAAGAAAAATTTTTAACATCAAATTTTACTTAGTTTCAATATTATTTATAATATTTGATTTAGAAGTTATCTTTCTTTTCCCCTGGGCTGTTTCCCTATCCAAAATAAGTTATTGTGGATTTTGGTCTATGATGATATTTCTTTCAATTCTTACTGTAGGCTTTATCTATGAGTGGTGTAAAGGTGTATTAGAATGGGAGTAAGTTTATGAAAAGTCAAATTTTATCTAATAACTATTATAGTTCTTATAAAAAAGAAGGATTTCTTATTACTAAATTTGGTAATTTAGTAGATTATGTAATTAATTGGGCAAGATCTGGTTCATTATGGCCGATGACATTTGGTCTTGCATGCTGTGCAGTGGAAATGATGCACACTGCATCCAGCCGTTACGATCTTGATAGATACGGCATAATGTTTCGTGCAAGTCCAAGACAAGCGGACGTTATGATTGTTGCTGGAACATTAACCAATAAAATGGCAGCAGCATTGCGCAAAGTATATGATCAAATGGCAGATCCAAAATACGTTGTTTCTATGGGAAGTTGTGCAAATGGTGGTGGGTATTATCACTACTCTTATTCAGTGGTTCGTGGTTGTGATAAAATTGTGCCAGTTGATATATACGTTCCTGGATGCCCACCAACCGCTGAGGCGCTGCTATATGGAATGCTATGCCTACAAAACAAAATAAAAAGAACCCAGAATATATAGAATGAATAAAACTGCAAAATATATACAAAAAAAGACCAAATGTAAATGTATTCAACAAGATGATGGTACTATTATAATATATTCAGCCTTAGACGATATTGAGAATCACTTGCTTTTCTTGCGTGATGATGAAAAATGCAGATTTGAATTATTAATTGATATTTTCGGAGTTGACTATCCAGACAGAGAAAAGCGTTTTGAATTAATATATAACTTACTTAGTGTCGTATACAATATCAGGTTACATATAAAACTTCAATTAGATGAGAGTGACACTCCTCCAAGTATAGCACAGATATTTAGCACAGCTTCTTGGTTTGAGCGTGAAGTGTTCGATATGTATGGAGTAGAATTCTCTGATCATCCTGATTTACGTAGGATTCTAACGGATTATGGATTTAAAGGCCACCCTATGTTAAAAGATTTCCCTCTTACTGGTTACGAAGAAGTAAAGTATGATATAGAAGCAAAAAAGGTTGTATATAATCCTATAGATTTACCGCAAGATTTTCGTATACTTAATAGCTTATCTCCTTGGGAAGGCAAAGCCGCAAAAACAGATACAAAAGAATAGAAAATGGCAACACAAAGAAAAAAAATATCTCTGATCGGTGCAGGAAATATTGGAGGAACTCTTGCTCATATGATTGCACTCAGAGAGCTTGGCAATGTTGTTCTATTTGATATTAGTGATGGAGTACCACAAGGTAAAGCGCTAGACATTGCAGAGTCATCTCCTATTGACAGGCTTAATGTCAGCATTATCGGTACAAATAGGTACGAAGATATAAAAAACTCCGACGCGATTATAATAACTGCTGGCGTTGCAAGAAAACCTGGAATGAACAGAGATGATCTTCTCCAACCTAACGCTAAAGTAATGAAAGAGGCTGGTGAAAACATTAAAAAATATTCTCCAAATGCGTTTGTAATAGTGGTTACTAACCCTTTGGATGCCATGGTTTCAGTGGTGCACAAGTATTCTGGCCTTTCAACTAATATGATTGTCGGAATGGCAGGAGTGCTTGATTCTGCCCGTTTTTGTTATTTTCTTGCAAGAGAACTAGATATTTCCATTGAGGATGTATCTGCTTTTGTGCTTGGAGGACATGGTGACACTATGGTACCTCTAATCAATTGCGCTTCAGTTGCTGGTATTCCTCTTACCCAAATTATCGATATGGGCCTCATTACACAGGAAAAAGTTGATGAAATAGTTAAACGCACTCGCAATGGCGGCAAAGAAATAGTCGATTTACTTAAGTCTGGATCCGCGTATTACTCTGCTGCATCTTCAGTTATATGCATGCTAGAATCATATCTAAAAGATAGAAGACGTATATTACCATGTGCTGCCTATCTTAATGGTGAATATGGTGCAGAAGGCTTATTTGTTGGTGTTCCTATAATTATTGGAAAAAATGGGATCGAAAAAGTCTTAGAAATTAAGATGAACAGTAATGAACAAGAAATGTTCAATAAATCTGTGAATGCAATAAAAGAACTGATGAAATCTTTAGCTTCGTAAGCAGATCAATAATTTATAGATTTTTCTTCTCAGGGTTAAGTTTCACAAACAGCCTAGAAAAGTTATTTGTAGTTATTTCTGCTACTTTATTAGGTGATTCATTCCATAACTCCGCTAGACAATTTATAATATATTTTATCATTGCTGGCTCATTTTTTTTCCCTCTATAAGGCTCAGGTGACAAATATGGAGCATCAGTTTCAACTAAAACAAGTCCACGTAGCACATTTTGTGCAATTTTTCTGAGTGAATTAGCACTTTTAAAAGTAATAATTCCAGAAAATGAAATGTACAATCCCAAATCCATAGCTTGGTAAGCAAGCTCCTTAGAGGAAGCAAAACAGTGCACTACTCCACTAAAAGCACCAATTTTCATTTCTGATTTTAACATATCAATCATCTCACAATCAGCATTTCTAGTATGAATAACTAAAGGTAACCCTGTTATCCTTGCCGCCTCTATGTGCGATGCAAAGCTTTTTCTCTGATTATTTTTATTATCAAGCTCATAAAAATCTAACCCAGTTTCACCGATGCTAATTATCTTTTGATTCTTAGTAAATTCAACTAATTCATCAACATGTATAAATTCGCCGTTCCCTACAGTAGCATCAAGCGGATGTACACCAACAGAGGAGTAAATCTGATTATAGGATAAGGAAATTTTTAGTAGTTTAGGAATATCATCAATGCTGGTACATATGTTATGTAAAATTTTTACACCACTTTGCTTTGCCCTTGAAATCACTTTTGGTATTTCATTATCTTGGAAATAAATCAAATGGCAATGAGAATCTATTATCACGAGTGCATATAAATGTTACTCAATAATAGGGATTTTTATTTGAAAAGAAAACTCTTCTATTACAGTTTTATAAACTTCTTTTTTAAAAGGTATAACATTGGCTACTAAATCATCCACATTTTGCCAATACCACTCTTTAAACTCTGAATGATCAGTATAGTTAATATTAATATCCTTATCTTCTCCATAAAATTTCATTAAAAACCATTTTTGCTTTTGACCGAAATATCTTCTGTCCCAACAAATTGGTATGAATTTCTCAGGCAAATTATAATATATCCAACCCTTATTTTTAGCTACAATCTTTACTTTATCAGTACCAACCTCTTCTAGCAACTCACGCAATGCTGCCTGCTCTAACTCTTCACCATCATTAATCCCTCCTTGTGGCATCTGCCAGTAAAAGTCACTTTTAAAGCGTTTTCCGACAAAAACGTGCCCTTGTTTATTCAATAGCATTATACCAACACAAGAACGATACCTATCTTTCTGCTTAATCACGAGTATGCTTTATTAAATAATTTATTATAATCTTAACTAATTTAGTTATATTATTAAATTTTTCAACAATTCTTTTTAAAACTTCCTTTGCACTCAAATTCGAATTATCAATTTTAAGTGAACCTTCAGGCATAAATAACCTTTTTTCTTTAATCATTTTTATAGCAAAACCTGAACCCAATGATTTTATTTACCTTATACTCCTCTTTTAGTTCAACACACTTTATTAGTCCTTTATTACTGCGATGTAATACTACAGAAAAAATTTCTATACCCATTTTTACCTAAATTTACCATCAAGCTGTATATTTTCTGGCTATAGGGGAATCAGCATCTATCAGCTCATTTACAAATACATATAGTACTTTAGTTTTATATGATATTTCAACAGTATCACTAATATATCTTCTTCAGCTGTAAAAATTTACCATAAGTTATCAGAAACTTCAACACTTAGTAATTTAGCAATCTCAAATTCAATGTTATTAGACGAGTTATTACATAATATCGCTGAATCAGTAATCTTACACAGTTCTTTTATAGTAAGCTTATCACTACTGAAAAGCCAATTAAATAAGAGCCTAGCTTATAATAAACACAATGTTAGAGAAACTACCTTTATAATATATATAAAAGTATATGTATTGTATATACTATTACATCAAAATAGTTCATTTTTAGGAATTTTAGTGTATTATCGTAGGTAAATATATAATTTTGAGGTAGATAAATAATATAATGAATAATAGTATATCCAGTGATACAGAATCAATAAAGAATACAATTGTAAGTGTCATAAGTCAGAATAAAGGTCATGATATAACTACTCTTAATGTGCAAAATAAAACTGTTATTGCAAAATATATGATTATTGCATCTGGAAACTCAAACTACCACGTTAAAGCATTAGCTGAGCACATAATAAGAAGCCTCAAACCACATGATAAAATAGACGTAGAAGGTATAAATAAAGGTAATTGGGTAGTTGTAAATTTTCAAGATATAATGGTTCATATATTCAAGCCAGAAGTAAGAGAATACTATAAAATAGAAGAGTTATGGAATTAATTGAGTAAGCATCTAAGTAGTTAATGTACAACTATATAAGTATAGTATCTTTACGGTTAACTCCCCAAGAAGAGAGTTTGTCACCTCAGCGCCTTGATACAGAAAGCTTAGTTATAGATGAACATATTATATAACTTTTTTGATAAAATTGTATGAGAAACTGGATTTTAGCATCACACATTGGGATGACACCATTATCAATGACTCTAATAATAATGTTCACATATAAAGAATAGTACACTAGGAAAATTATGGAGCACAAATCAGAATTCTTAGATTTTATCCGAGAGAGAGGATATTTATACCAATGTACAAACATTGAAGGGTTAGATCAACTATTATCGCAGAATAATTACATAGTCGCATATATTGGGTTTGATTGCACAGCACCTAGTTTACATGTTGGTCATCTAATTCAAGTTATGATGCTGCGTCACTTACAAAAATTTAGTTATAAGCCGATAATTTTGCTTGGGGGTGGCACAACAAAAATTGGCGATCCATCTTTTAAAGACAAGAAGAGAAGCATCTTACCCATAGAGAACATTAAGCAAAATACATCTGATATAAGAAAGATATTAGAAAAAATGGTGTCTTTTAACGACAGCAAGACTGGTGCAGTGATCGTAAATAACGCAGATTGGTTAGATAGCATAAAGTACATAGATTTTTTATGTGACATAGGAGCATATTTTTCTGTAAATCGTATGCTAAATTTTGACAGTATAAGAATTAGGCTTGATAAAGAGCAAAATCTAAGTTTTTCAGAGTTTAATTACATGCTACTGCAAGCCTATGATTTTGTTGAATTGAATAAAAAATACAACTGTCGTCTGCAGATTGGGGGATCGGATCAGTGGGGAAATATAGTAAATGGAATTGAACTTGGCAAAAAATTAAACCTACCTGAGTTGTTTGGTCTTACCACTCCTCTTCTACTAAATTCTCAAGGAGTAAAAATGGGCAAAACAAAAAGTGGAGCAGTATGGCTTGATGATAATATGCTAAAACCTTATGACTATTGGCAATATTTTCGCAATGTTGATGATCAAGATATAGGACGTTTTTTGAGATTGCTCACTGATATACCAATTGATGAGATTAAAAAATTAGAATCTTTGAAGGGTAAGGAAATAAACGAAGCAAAAAAAGTTTTGGCAACGGAAGCTGTAAAAATATGCCATGGTGAAAAAGAAGCAGAACTTGCACAATATGCTTCAGTCTCTGCCTTTGAAAATGGAAACAGTTCACTACTTTCTGAATATACCATAACAAAAGAACAGGTTGCAAATGGCATATCCTTAGTAGATCTACTGAACAACACCAGTCTTGAACCTTCAAAAGGTGCTGCAAAGCGTTTAATACAGGGTAATGGATGCAAAATTAATGACCATACTATTAATGATATTAACTATATGATAAATTCTGAAAACTTCAAAAGTCAGTCATTCATTAAACTATCCGCAGGAAGGAAACGTCATATTAAGATTATAGTAAATAAAGTTAAAAAATAAATTTCATACAAATGAGAAATTATGTATAAAAACAACTGAGAGAATACTAGAAAGTAAAATTTGTTATGCATAACTCCAAGCAAAAATGCGAGAGTCAATGTTTTTGTATTAATCAAGTAGGATATTTAGCTCATGCAGAAAAAAATTTCAGAGTTATTTGGTATATAACTTCAGGCTATTTTGCTAAGCATACAAAAAATATATTTAAACTCAGTAAACTATAGGAGAAAGCGGTTATTTCTAAAATGGAAATAACTGTGCTTTTAATGGTAAAAGTTATCTTACACAATTTTGCAATTTAGATACAATTTCATCTGTTAGTGATAAAGTAAATTCCCAGAAAGCAAAAACATTAGAGTATGTTCTACAAAAGTTTTGAAGAGGTGCATCATCAAAAGGTTCGCATTAGATAGCAAACTACTGAAGAGCGGTAACAAGTTCGATGGAGATTATTTTAATGAGCTAACTAAAAAGATTGGAGAAGTGCAAGCTTCATAGTATAGATTTTATTAAAATTACAGATATTTATGCCAAATGCTTCTGCCAATTGCAGTTTGACTTCAGAAATAACAAAACAGTTCTACTCAAAAGTGTAAAATAAATCATATTGAATGATTAATAAGTTAGCCATTAAAGCTAATATATTCAAAAGTTAGTCATGAAAAGCCATTTGTAGGTTTTACTACATGAACTCCTAACGGCAAGATTTTAAAAAATGGCGTAAATATTTTTTAAAATTATTTAACTGAAGTGGAATTAAGTTAAACTATATTATTTAGATATATCTAAACTGTGCTAAACTATAAACAAAAAGACAAGCGTTAAAAAAATATGAATGTAAAACCTGGTTGTCAAGTTGAACGCATTTTTACTATTTAATGATTAAAAATTACTCAAAGAGCCAGAAGAATCAATGTTAAAGTCACTAAAATTCTAGCTAAAAAGAAATCTACAAGATACCGGATCATTCAAAGATCAGCTGATAAATCCGACTTTAGAAACTAATTAAAAGCAAACAAAGACAAAACTGACAACAAAAAGAAATGGCCATGTTGAAGTCGTGGCAGATTAGCTTTTGAAGCGAAAGGCAAACTTTCTCTCTACTTTTTCTGGGTAAGATCAAGTATAGGTACACCAGCGTTTCAGTTATCTGAGTACTAAAACACCAACGTCAAGTTAGTGAATTTGAAGTTATTTATTTCTTAAGAAATAGAAAAACCTTATATTACAGCTACTAAAACTAGAAAAGTCAAACATTGCCTCTGGGAGATCTAAAATAACGGCTCTACAACATTTTATTTTTCTCTGACCTAAATGTTCTTTCTATATTTTTTTTGAGAGCCTTTGTAAGTCCTTTTCACTAACATTTTTTAGAGACTTAACCTTATACCTTTTTGAGTTCTATCTGATATCTTTTAATCTCATTTAGTATCTATTAAAACAACTGTTTTTTGCACCTGAAATATGAAGTTTAGCAGTGCGCTCAATTAATATTCTATCTTTCACATTTTTTAATTTCTCCTAATATCAATTTTTCTGTTAGCTCTTTAATAGATTCTTTTTTATTTCAACTAGTCCATTTAAAACATTCTAATACTTCCTTGTTAAAGGTTATTTTGCTTTTAAAGCTTACGTAAGTTTTACTAAAGTCTCTATTAAAAAGGTTATACAACATTTTTCTGAGTTTTTTAACAAAGGAAGTCGCTAATATATAAGATCACTATTTAGTGCTACACATCAACTCAGTATATAAATCTTTAACTAGGGCTTCAGCACATTCTCTCTGAATGATTATACTGATCTTGATTTCAGATGCTGTGATAGCAAGTACTTCTATGTTTTTTTTGCTCAAGACCTCGAGTATACGATGCATTACTTCAGCATTAGACATAACACCAATACCAATTATTGAAATTCTAGCTATATTACTGTTTATAACATGATTCTCATTTTTGCTCAGTAATTTTTTCATTAAATCGATATCAAACTCAGGAATCACAAAACCTGACCCGTGTATCATATTAATTTTCATGTTTGTCCTTACCATATCCTTTAAAATATGTAAGGTACTTGCAAGATTAGCAAAAGTCACAAGGACTTCATTAGTACTACAAGTTATTCCAGTAATTGTATACCTCTCCAGCACATCTTTTTCATGCAGTACCACAGTCCCTTCTACCTTTTTAAAAGTAGATAGCACTTGTATTTTAATATTATGTTTCATTGCAAGCTGTACTGAACGATTATGCAGTATTTTAGCACCAGATAACGACATCTCCAACATTTCATCGTAAGAAACAAACTTAAGCTTATGTGCCTTTGGAACAATTTTTGGATTAGCTGTATATATTCCATCGATATCAGTAAAAATCTCACAAACCTTAACATTAAAAGCTACTGCGAGGGCAACTGCTGATATATCAGAGCCTCCTCTGCCAAAAGTAGTGATTCTATTACCATGTATGCCCTGAAAACCAGCAATAATTGCAACAGTGTAACCTTCAGCAAAAGATCTTTTCAAAAGATCGATCTTTATTGTTTTTATTTTAGACTCAGAATGAAAATCATCAGTCATGATTGGTAACTGCCAAGCAAGCCAAGATTTAGCGTTCACTCCAATAGATTGAAGAGTGATTGCTAATAGACCACAAGAAATCTGCTCTCCTGCCGAAAGTAGAACATCATATTCTGATAGTTCTCCTCTGCAGCTTAAATTTGAGATTTGTCTAGCCTGAAAGACCATTTGGTCAGTCAATCCTGCAACAGCAGAAACAACAACGACTACATTGCAACCTTTCTCAACATCTTTTTTTATTAAGTTTGCAACTCGATTTAAGTCAGTTAATGAAGTCCCACCAAATTTTTTTATGATTATATTGTCCATGGCTACAATATAACTTTCCTCTAGAGAAAAATATAGTTCTTATAGGAAAAATTTATGATAAGAACAATTCTTAAAGACCACTTAGAAAAAAAAGAGATCAATAAAATAGTTGACTAATCTAGAAATATGAATTTATAACTAGTAAACTTGGGGTGTAGTGTATTATAGTATAGACTATCTTATATAAAAAGAGTTTAAGTAAGAATAAATATCGCACTTTAAAGTAATTATTTTTGATGTTTGATATTCAGAAGGAGAATATAGCAAACTCTAATATTGTTTAGTATTGAAGTACTGAGGAAAAGTTCAATACACAATACCATAAATTATCGTTGGAATATCATTCAGGTAAAAATCAAAACAATAAAGAAGTAGAGCAGAAATTTAAGATTACTTTATCAAATAATCTTATTCTTAAAGAATTCATAATAAAACCGTTGGAAAACGATCCTGATAAAAAATACTTTAGTAAAAGAGTTATGTGGTAAATTATTCAATCATGATTACAAGGAATTACAAAACATCTAGACAACAAAAGAGCAAAAGTAAATGCCTTTAATAAGCAGCAGTCAATTAATAGTTATATACTTGCTCCAAGTATTCTGCTTACTTCCTTTTAGGAAGGATTCTGTTATTCTCCTTATCTACTAAATTTTTTATAAGCAATGGTGTTAATTATAATCTACCCATAGCAGTATAGTTTTCTGCTTTCTCATCAGCAAGTTTCGTTTTGAATTCAATTATTAAGAGCATTTATGTTTAAAACAGAAAAATTTTAACCAGGCTAATTGGCTTTTATTATTAGTTAACTTTGATCAAGAATGCAAAAATTTTTTGAAAAGTGATAAAACTAGTGGCTAAAAAATTCAATTACCTTAGGCAAAGTAATTTTACATCTTTAATGTTTTATGATGTGAGATTAAATTTAGCTATTAATGGTTTTTATTTCACCAGCTCCACTTTAGGTATCTAAGTTGCTACTTTTTATTGTCATTCACACTTTTAGTTGTTGTTTTACCTTGTTTTAAGGAGATGCAGTTAATTACATTCTCAAAAAGACAGCTGTAAATTTAATTGAGAAACAGTTTCAAGGTAGTAATTTACTTGTAAAAGCTGATAAAAATTTATCAAATAGTATCTACTATAAGAAATAGAGCTTATTTTCTAAGCTGTAAATTATCGCTTACATAAAATTATAGAAGTTCTCCATAGCAAAATCTCTGGCCAAAAATAATGAACCACAAATTAATATGGTTTTAATATTTTGAACAGAAGCTTTTAGTATGTGATTTAATATAGCATCACTAATTGACTCACATTCGATAGCATTTATTCCTATATTATTGGCTTTTCCTCTAATTAAACCCGTACTTACTGCTTTAGGTTCAGATTTTACACAAACCACACATAATAGTTTAATATATGGTTTTAAATATTCTAAAAACTCTTCCACACTTCTATTACGCGTAATACCGAAAATTACATAGATACCTTCAGCAAAATTATCTTTTATCCACTCAGCTAATACTCTTGCACCATCGTTATTGTGTGCACCATCTAAAAATAATTGCCAATCTCTCGGTAATAAAGAAACTAAATTGCCTTCTCTTATAAGCTCTAGTCGTCCAGGCCAATAGGTGTGTTGCAGCCCTAAAGTAATATCCTCCTTCCCAATATTAAGCCCGTACTTTCCACTCAAAATGCTACATGCTGCAATAGCATTTCCTGCATTAATTATTTGATGGTTACCATTTAAAGATGGCAAAGGAAATTTTACTGATTGAATAGTTGATTGAAAAATCATTTTGCTATTCTGTTTTTTACAACTCCACTCAAGGCCACCTCTAAACAAAGGTGATCTACTGTTTATTGCACAACGTTCTAGCGTATTCATTATCGATTTCTCCTGTGGGGCTATTACACAAGGAACATCACGTTTCATTATTCCAGCTTTTTCACCTGCTATGATCTCTAAAGTAGGACCAAGGTATTCTGTATGATCAAGTGCAATGGAAGTAATGATCGTTAAAATTGGATTATTTATAACATTTGTTGCATCTAGTCTTCCACCCATGCCTACCTCAATTAAAGTAATATCGGCTTCATGGCGAGAAAAGACTAAAAAAGCTGCAATAGTTATAGCTTCAAACAAAGTGATAGATTGATCTGCAATTACACTGCGACACTCTTCTAATAAATCATGTAATTCATTGTCGTCAATATAACTACCTGCAACAACTATCCTTTCATTAAAATTTACTAAATGCGGAGAAGTGTATGCATGTACCTTATACCTTGCTGCTTGCAGCATGTACCTTATAAAGGATAATGTTGAACCTTTCCCATTAGTTCCAGCTATATGAATTACTGGAGGCATTTTTTTCTCAGGGTTTCCTAACTTATTTAGGAAACTTTTTATGTGCTCAAGAGTAAAATCTCTTGTTCTGCTACCAAGCGGCTTGGGCCAATGAGGCATGTATATCATATAGATTGTTATTGCATTTTAATTCACTTGTAACACTTATTATAACATGTGTATCAATTTTCTCACTGAATTAGCGTTGATTAATAGAAATACTTATACCATTTATTACACATCAATTATTAATAAGGAATTGTCATCCTTAGTAACTTTAAAATCAGTATTCACAAATTCTTTGTTGCTGTAAGAAAACCTTCTACTAATCAAACAAATTTTATCATCAACTACTCAGCTAATCAGAGTCATCTCGCTATTACTCATGTACTTATACAAGATTTTAATGCACAAACTCGTAAGATACATTTCATATTCTATAAAAAAACTTTCTCTTTTTTTAAGTAATCAAAGTCGAATGTTTCCCCATAACAAATTGGGATATTTTTTTGGGTTAACATTATTTCGAATGATCTCCTGAAGTTTTTTATATACTTATTCTCGATTTTTTTATTTCTCTCCATAAATATGCTACCACTGTTGCTTTATAAAATACACAAAAATTTTATGATCTACATAGTTAATGTAGCTCTTAAAGAAATGATAGTGGAAATAATAATGATTAAAATTTTAGTAAAATCTACAAAATATATTTATTGATTATGACACTTAGGACATAAAATTTAACAAAGGTTAGATATAGTTAATTTTATTAGTAATTATAAATATATCTATAGACACGACTTATAAAAACTAGTTATACTTCATGAGAATCTGTTCTATATGTTATTAGTTGAGTTAAGTTTCCCGAGCGATAATTTTTAGTCAAGGGAATTACCTCTATTGATTTTATTAGAGTTAATATGTGATGCCCACCTTAACTTCAGGTCTCAGGAATCTACTAAGACTGACAATAGATACGGATTCTACTCAGTCAGTTAGATTTATGCTCTACCAACACAAAGAACAAGATATTTTTCTCTGTTCACCTAGTAATATATTTCAGGTTGTAATCAATGTTGAGAAGTATCCTGATTTTATTCCCTGGTGCAAAGCTGTTTACATAAAAAAAAAATCATAACCAGATGGTTGTAGATTTATTAGCAGCTTTTCATCATATCAAAGGCAGTTATACATCAGAAGTAACTTTTCTTTCTCCAAGCAAAACAAATGAAGGTTGGGTAAAAGCTGTATCATCAAATGGAATATTTAAATGTTTATACAACGAGTGGAAATTTATTTTTATAGATGAAAATAAAACCGTGGTGAAATTTTATATAGAATTTGAGTTCAATTCTAGCTTACTTTCAACTTTGTTAAACTCAGTATATAAATATACACAAAGCAAAATAATTGCTGCATTCAAAGATAGAGTTAAAAGCCTTGCTAACTAAAAGTTAGCTTGACATTATTTATGTAAACGTATAGTTTTTTAGTTAGTTAATATTTATACTACAATGATCTTTAGGCTGATGTTTTTTGCATTAATTTTCATAAGTATTAATTCTTATACGGTTGTTAAGGAAGGCTTATCCGATAATCAGTATACTCAAAAAACTAGTGAGATAACACCAAAGGAGCTGCTATCACCTTTAGCTGACGATAAATTATTAGGAGATCCAAAGGCACCAATTCTAATGATTGAATATGCTTCACTTACTTGCTATCACTGTTATCTTTTCCATAAAGAAGTTTTCCCCAAAATTAAAAAGAAATACATAGATACAGGAAAAATGTTATATATATTTCGTCATTTCCCTATGGATTATAGGGGATTAAAAGCTGCAATGCTAAGCCATTGTTACGAAAGAACAGAAGACTATTTTAACTTTAATAAAGCTGTTTTTAATTTAATAGATTCATGGAACTACTCTAATTTAAGTGACTTAACTGTATTACAAAAAGTTGCTGCACTAAGTAATTTAAAGCAAAGCACATTCAATCAATGCATCAATGATAGGAAAATAATGGATAAAGTCATCAACGATAAGTCACTAGCAATTAATAAACTCGGCGTCACAGGTACTCCAATATTTTTTATCAAGCTTAACAATGATAAATCATATGTAGAACATAACAAAATTAAACATGAAGGATATAAAACACTAGAGTACTTAGCTAACATAATAGATGACTATGTGAAAAAGCCATAGTGAAACAATACCACTGTAGCTTATCACATAAAAGATTACTATGCTGTATTGTCGCTTTTCATCACTGCTTGCTGTTTTTTGCGCTCAAACTCTCTTTTTTTACTGTGCCAGGCATAGTAATACATAGCAATTTTATTTTCTATTAACATTATAGTTCCATCATAAAATTGAACCATATCCATAACTTTCTTCTGAGCTTCATCAAAACGTTCCCTATATTTCTCACGATAAGCTGGGTTATGCAGTAATGCAACCCCTTCGTCTTTATTGGATTTTTTATTTAACGATTCAACTTCACCAGCAATATTATAAGACATATACCCCTCTAATTGATATAAAAATTATCTTTTAATAAAAGAGAAATGCGTGTAAGCAGCCCCTTCAATTCTAGTGTACAACAATTGACCAACTGTTATACTAGTTAATTATAATATTATATATAATAATTTTTGTCACTTAAAATTTTACGCTGTAAAATAGTAACTTAAGGTAAATGTTTTACTATCTCAAGTTGTATATGTATTTTACGTAAGTCAAATTTTTAGTACGAAATATGACACGTAATAACTCCAGCACTAAATCATCATACATAAGAGACTTATTTGTAAAGGAATGCAAAAAAATAGAGGAGCATTGTATACTTAAAAATAAGAAACATATTCAAATTAGCGCTGAAGAAGGAAAGTTACTTAGTTTATTTATAAAAATTCACAAAGTAAGAAGTATCGTTGAAATCGGCACGTTATACGGTTACTCATCGATTTGTATGGCAAAAGCTATGCCTGAGCACGGCCATGTATACACGGTAGAGAATAACCACAAACACTCAAGTATAGCAAGAAAAAATTTTAGTGCTTTTAATCTGAATAATAAAATTACTTTAATAGAAGGCAGCGCATCGGAAAAATTGAACGAGTTATCAACACAAGCACCATTTGATATGATATTTATCGATGCTAACAAGAGTGATTATCCTAAATACTTAGATTGGGCAGAGCTACATATTAAACAAGATGGACTAATCGTTGCTGATAATACTCTATTGTTTAACACGGTATTTTTGAAATTACCTCCAAAAAAAGTATCAGAAAAATCATGGTATGCTATGAGAGAATTTAATTATCGTCTGTCAGACGAAAAAAAGTATTACTCTGTGTTAATTCCAACTGATGAAGGAATGACTGTAGCTTTAAAGCTGACGTAAGTTAGAAATCAAGATCTGCATAATGTTTAGGAGGAGTTAATCCAAGAACTCTCTCTAATAACATGCCACGAAAACAAGGTCTCGATTTAACAATAGAGTACCATTCTTTTAAAATTTTACTTTTTTCCCATGGAAAACTATTTACATAATCCATCACAGAAATATGTGACGCTAAAGTAATATCGGCTAAAGTGAACTTATTAGTTGCAAGCCAAACATTTTTGCTAATTAAGTGTTCAATATATTCTATATGACAAGATAGGTTGTGCTTAGCTGCATGAAGAAACCTAGAGTCAGGACTACGGTTAGTTATCACTTTCTCATTTATGATGTACTTAGTAACCTCATTATAAAATTTATTGTCAAACCAGCTAATTAAAGCTCGTATTTTAGACTTAATAGCAGCAGAAAAATCCAACAGTTTAATACTGCTGTTATAAGTTTCTTCTAGGTATTCACAAATGGCATTGCTGTCTGCTATGGTAAAATTATTGTCTATAAGGACTGGTACTTGTCCAGTTGGGTTAATCTTCATAAATTCATTACGTTTTTCCCATGGATTTTCATATATTAAATCACAACTTAACTTTTTTTCTTTGAGTAGTGCTCTAACTTTTCGTGAAAATGGGCAAAGAGGAAAATAATATAAAATCATAAACTCCCCATTTTGCTGCCTCTCTTCTCTTCACTATTCCAGTGCAGTTCCGCTATCACATACTTAGATGATATAAATAAGCACTGAAATGACATAGATAGATATTGGATTAATAATCCTATGGTGACCTGCATAACAAACTAACCTTTTATTTACCTTAAAGTAGAACTGTAAAAAATTTAACACATTAAACTATAGGGCTAATATAGAATATAGCTTGCCAAATAAAAAAAAAAAGTATAATATTTTACAAGGTATGCAGGCAAAAACTCTGTAACTTGGTCAGATCAGGAATGAAGCAGCCATATCAGGATCTTTTTTGGGTTGCATACCTATTTCATTGTTTTTGGTTTAGTTAAAGGCTATGAATATAGCATTAAAATATCGTCCTGACAGCTTCAAAGACTTGATAGGTCAAGACGTATTAGTACGTATATTAAAAAACGCCTTTACTCTTAACAAAATCCCACAATCTATACTACTCTCTGGCAGTAGTGGAGTTGGTAAAACTACAACAGCAAGAATCATAGCCTTATGTTTAAATTGTTCTTTAGGACCAACTTTTGAACCTTGTGGATTATGTGAAAATTGTTTAGCAATAAAAAACTCAAATCATTCAGACGTGATTGAAATTGATGCAGCAAGTCATACTAGCATTGAAGATATTAAAGTGATATTAGAAAATATTTGTTACTTACCCATAAGTTCCAAATTCAAAATATATATTATAGATGAAGTACACATGTTATCGGGCAGTGCATTTAATGCATTACTTAAAACCTTAGAAGAGCCACCATCTAGTGTAAAATTTATTTTAGCAACTACAGAAATAAAAAAGATGCCAATAACTATTATTGCACGTTGTCAAAGGTTTGATTTGTATAAAATACCTGCTACTAAAATAGTAGGACGCTTGAATGACATTGCACAAAAAGAGAATTATTTAATTGAAAATAGAGCATTAGAGTTAATTGCACACCATTGTAGCAATTCAATGCGTAACGCCTTATTTCTGATGAATCAAGCGATGTTATATAGCAAAAATGGTCCAATATCTACTGAGGATGTAACAGAAATACTTGGTTTAGTAGATGAAGGCATTGTATTTGATTTAATGGAAGCAGTATTAGATAGCGATTTACGGAAGGCTTTATTGGTGTTTGACAAGGCAGCAAAGACAGCAAATCCACTTAGTATCTTCGAAAATCTGTTGCAAACAATCCAATTAATATGCCGTTTTTTGATTACAAAAGAGGTCGACAGTTCATTGCTAGAACATGGAAAAGATAGGATAAAAGACTTAAGTGCAAGAAAATCTCTAATATTTTTCTCGAGATTATGGAAGGTGTTGCTCAAGGGAATTCAAGCTATAAAAGTTTCGTCATGTAATGATATTGCCGCTGAAATGATGCTAATCAGCCTTTGTTATCTCTCTGATTTGCCTTCTCCTGAACAAGTGATCAAAAAAATTCTTGCGCAGAATACACGACAAAGAGATATCTATAATATAGGAAATACACAACAAGAAAATTATGATTTTGATAAAATTCTGCAACTATTACGACAAGATAACCAAGTTTATCTTTACAAACAACTATGTAACAATTTACAATTAGTAGATTGCAAGCCTGGATATTTAAGATTAAAGGCTGTATCTCAATTAGATAGTAACTTTTGTAATGATTTAAAAAATTACTTAGATCAGGTAACTCAACAACAATGGTTAGTTACAGTTGATGTAGGTTATATAAATAGAGAGATAAGTAACTTAAATCATGTACCTACAGTCAAAGGTATACTTGATACGTTTAAGGGTGCAAAGATAGTTAATATAGAGAGTAAGGAGTAAATTGTGGATTTCAGTCAAATAATGAAGCAAGCACAAGAAATGCAAAAGAAACTTATAGAAGCTCAAGAAAAATACGTTGGGAAAGAATTTCAAGGTATTTCTGGTGGTGGCAAAGTTTCTGTGTTAGTAGAAGTTGTAAAAATAGGTAGCTATAAAGCTAAGAAAATAAATATAGACTTAGAATTTATAAGAAATGAGGAGAAAGACATAGTAGAAGACTTAGTAGTAGCAGCGTTCAACGATGCCATTAAAAAAGCAGAAGCAGAGATGACGAATGCAACCTCTGATCTTGCAAGTATGATTGGTCTACCCTCTGGATTTAAGCTTCCTTTTTAAAGTTTTTTCGTATTACTGATTAAGTCTCTGATATTTCTAGTGTTACCATCGTTTTTATATAATGCACCTATCACATTATCATACAAAAGTAAGTGGTGCTACAGCAGTAAAAAATAATGCAAAGAGTCAAAAGAGAATACTTAGGATAAAAAGTTACATAATTTCATTTTCATTAACTAAATCTTTACTTTCCTCCAAAAATTAGTTTAAATGGCAAGCATTTTGTGTTATTAAGTTAGTACTTGACTTAACTTTAGCTTTTATTAAAATTGCTAAAGTGAAATTTTAATTTTTTTTTGACGAGGGTAACTATGCATTATAAAAAGTTTTTTTCAGCAACCGCTTTAGTAACGTTGCTAAGTTTATCAAACGCTGCTTTTTCAAATCCTGTTGGTCCAATAGCTGATGAAGAAACTAGTTGCTATATTCGCTTGCAGTACAACAGTGAGTTTTTACCTTTTAAAACAGAGATTGATGGCGTTACAGGTGCTAAAAAGAAGAATGCAGATACTAATGTCACTACTGACCTTTATAAAGCTTCTTTTATGGCTGGTGGTAGTGCTTTCGGTTATAAAATGGACGATATCAGGGTTGATATTGAAGGTCTTTACTCACAGCTAAGCAGGGATACATTTGAAACAGCTCCTGCTCCAGCAATTGCAGATAATCTCAATGCACTTTCAGGATTAGTTAACGTATATTATGATGTAGTAATTGAAGATATGCCTGTTATTCCATATGTTGGCATTGGTGTTGGTGCAGCATATCTCAGCAATCCTCTAGCAATAAAAGTTACAGGTGATAAGGAATATGGATTTGGTTTTGCTTACCAAGCAAAAGCTGGTGTCAGTTATGATGTAACTCCAGAAGTCAAACTTTTTGCTGGAGCTCGCTACTTTGGTTCTTATGGTGCTAAGTTTGATAAACCAGTTGTCGAAAGTGGTCAGCAACCTACCAAAGATGGAATCAAAGTTCTTTACAGCACTGTTGGCGCAGAAGCTGGATTGATGTTTAACTTCTAGCCTATTTTGTAACTCTTCTTTTTGTCCCGGTTTTGTTGTTCAAGTAGCTAGTGCTGGGACTTAGAAAAAAGAAACGTGAAATCCAGTGTTTTTGGACACTGGAACAACAGTATTTACTATATATACTATACTTCAGTTTGTATAGCATAACTAATAACTAATATTGAAGTCTACAAAGTTTCCAATCAGGCGCAAAGCAATAAGTTACATTTTTTTTAAAATAAAAACTTGAATTTTTGCTAAAAATCATCTATACTATATAGAGTTTTAGTTTATGTTGTTATGTTAATCCAAGCATTGAATTTATGTATTAACGGTAGCGCTAGTCTAATGCAATATATTGCTGAGGTACAAAAATTTCCTATACTTTCCCAAGAAGAAGAAACGCGATTAGCAAAAAACTGGCACCAATACAAGAATATTTCTTCTGCTCATAAGCTAATTACTAGTCATTTAAACTTAGTAGTAAAAATTGCAATGAAGTTCAAAAATTATGGGCTACTACTGATGGACTTGATCATGGAAGGAAATATAGGTTTAATGCATGCAGTAAAAAAGTTTAATCCTAATTTAGGGTTCCGCTTTTCAACTTATGCGGTATGGTGGATTGAAGCTTCAATAAAAGACTTTATATTGAAGTCTTGGTCGTTTATAAAAATAGGCACAACGCAAGCACAAAGAAAGTTATTTTTTAGTTTGCGTAAAATAAAGAAAAGAATTTTACAATATACAAACAGAGAGACCTTAAGCAATGAAGAAATAAAAGCAATATCTAATGAACTTGCTGTATCTGAAGGGGATGTTATACAGATGAGTTACCGTTTAGCTTATAAGGATCAGTCACTAAATAGTTGCCTAAAAGTAGGTGATGGTTCTAAAAAAGAGCTGCAAGATATGATTCCTTGTAATTCTGTTAGTCAAGAAGTAACTTATCAGAATCATGAAGAAAAAGAACTAAAAGAAACAATTCTAAACAATGCATTAGCAAACCTTAACGAAAGATCAAGAGACATCTTTATTAGCAGATATTTGTCTGAAAACACTCAAACTCTAGATGAACTTGGTAAAAAGTATAATGTTTCAAGGGAAAGGATAAGACAGCTAGCTGAACAAGCAATGAGTAAGGTAAAGCAATATATACAATCAGAAAGTTTAAAGCTTAACTTATATGTTTAGTTTTTTCATGTTTTTGATATTTTTCTCAACAAGCGCTCTTGCATCAGTTAATAGTGTGCAGTTAAAGGAAAAGTATAAAGATTGGTTTGTGTACACTGCATTAGAAGATGGAGAAAAAGTGTGTTACATTATATCTTATCCTAAGAAAAAAAGCGAACATTATACAACTGCTCGCAAGCCATATGTGATGGTTAGTTACGTCAGTAAAAGAGCAGATGAGGTGAGCGTCACTTCTGGCTTGCAGTATGACAAAGAGCCTGTAATTCTTGACGTCGATAGAAAAGTTGAATATATGTTGCCCATAATACAGGGAAATTTTGCGTGGGCGGAGCATACAAAAACAGACCAGGATCTAATCCTCAAAATGAAGCAAGGATTATCGATGGTAGTTAGTGGAAAAATAAAGGCAATAACTGTTGATGATACTTATTCTCTACTTGGTTTTCAAAAGGCATATCAAAAAATGCATGGTTCGTGCCGCACGAAATAAATTATATTTATTCAACTTATGTAAACAAAGCTTGATAAACGTTTCCTATTATATCATCACAAGTAACTATCTTTTCTTCACCTGTATCCATATCTTTAATTTTTAAAGTTTTACTACTCAATTCTTCATTACCGAAAATAACTGCAGCTTTAGCATTTGCTTGACTTGCTTTTCTCATACGACTCTTAAGCGTTCCACTATATTCATGGATTACGTATAAACCACTCCTGCGCAATTTATTTGCAAGTATTAAAGCATATTTTTCAGCTTCCCCGCCAATAGGGACTAGATAAGTAGGTCTCTCCTCTTTTATAGAGTAACTAATTAATTCCATTATGCGCTCAATACCTCCAGCAAATCCTATTGCTGGAGTGTATTTTTCACCTACTGAAGACATCAGATTATCATACCTTCCACCTGCAAATACTGTTCCTTGGCCACCCAAATCTTCTGTGACAAATTCAAACACTGTATGGCAATAATAATCTAATCCCCGAACTAATTTACTGTTTACGGTGTAAGGTATATTAAGAATTGTTAATCCATTTAATATTTGATCAAAAAAATATAAGGACCCTTTTGTATAATGATCACTGATTTTAGGTGCATCAGAGATTATTTCTTTATCTTTCTTATCCTTAGAATCTAATATTCTGAGTGGGTTTTTAATCAATCTATTTTGGCTATCTTCTGATAAGTCATTTTGAAACTTTTTAAAATATGATACCAAAGCTTCTCTATATTTTGGCATTGTTTCACTACTACCTAAAGAATTAATTTCTAGCCTTAAATTCTTATCAAGACCAAATTCAGTTAACAGATGTTGAGCAAGTGATATCAATTCAACATCAGTTTTCGGGTCTTCTATACCAAAAACTTCAAAATTTATTTGGTGAAACTGTCTTTGCCTTCCCTTTTGTGGTCTCTCATATCGGAATGCAGGTCCTGTTGAAAACAATTTTATCGGCGTTTGCAGTTTTTTTTCAATCAATAACCTAACAACTGCAGCAGTAAACTCAGGACGCAAAGTTATGCTCTTTCCTCCTTTATCATTAAAGGTATACATCTCTTTATTAATGATATCTGAACTATTACCTAAAGTCCTTGTGAAGACTTCTGTATATTCAAATATCGGAGTTTGAGCAGGCAAAAAACCATATAAATTTGAAATCCTGTTTGCTGTTTGTTCTATATATTTAAATTTATACCATTCATCAAACAGTAGATCTTTTGTTCCTCTAACTGGTTGAGTAGTCATAGTATAGTATCTATGCCTAAAATTTCCGGTATGTGGTAGCACAACATGTTTTGTATCCCCTGCTTAAGAGTAATTGTAGCACTCGGACATCCAGAGCATGCTCCTTGCAGCTCAACATAAACTATTCCGTTTTTGTAACCACGAAATTTGATATCGCCACCATCTTGAACAACTGCAGGTTTGATATAACTTTCCATTAACTCTCTTATCCTACTTACAATTTCTGTGTCACTTTTATCAAAAAATTCTTCTTCTAGTATGTCATTATCATTCGTCCCTTCTCTATCTAGAGCTTTTCCACTAGACGCAAAGTGATCCATAATTGTAGTTAAAACTTCTACTTTTAATGTATTCCAATTAATATCATCAGATTTTGTTACTGAAATAAAATCATGACCAAAAAATACTCTTATCACATGTTCTATTCGGAAAAGATTTGCTGCTAATTTAGAATTTTTTGTCTCATTTGCACTTGAAAAATCCACCGTTTCTCCTTCGTTTAAAATCATAAACCCAGGAAGAAATTTTAGCGTATTTAGGTTTGGTGTTTCTTTGATTTGAATGAACATATTACTTACCATAGGATTATAATTGTTACTATTTAATCATAAAATAATAAAAAAGTATACATGTCGTTCATCTTTTTTCTTTTCTCAACATTTATAGTAATTAAATTTACCTTACTTAACGTCATTGTATTTTTCTCTCCCTGATGAAAAGAAATAAAATAAGTTTTACTAAGAATGAAACTGGTAGTAATATATCTACAAATAAGGTGTAAGAATATTGGAGCTAACTAAACCCTAGAGCAAAAATAAAATCAACAAAGCATATCAAAAGCTTAATGTAGTTAGTTCATTAAGATAAAGGAATTTATGGTATTTTATACAAAAGTGAAATGTAGCCTGATATAGGTTGCTGAGAAGATAGTAGTTACCTTAATACTATTTTTTATTCATAAAAATTGTTGACTCGTAAAAACATCTTTCAAAATTATATTCTTTTACTAACTAAATTACCTACCAATTGGGTAATCACCAGTGAAACAAGCATCACAGTATTGAGACATTATGTTATTGCGCTTTTCTTCCTTAACAGCTTGATATAGACCATCAATGCTCAAAAAGGTTAAGCTATTCACTCCTATATCTGCCTCCATTTCTTTTATAGATTGGTTTGCAGCAATTAAATCCTTACGCTCTGGTGTATCGATTCCATAAAAACAAGAGTACTTAATTGGTGGGCTTGAAATTTTTAGGTGAATTTCTCTTACTCCTGCATCTTTTAGCATAACTATTATACTTCTGAGCGTGCTACCACGTACTATACTATCATCTATTAAAACTATATTTTTACCTTTTAAGATGCGCTTATTAGCATTAAATTTCAATTTTATTTTAACTTTACGTACTTCAGCGGTTGGTTGTATAAAAGTTCTTCCTATATAGTGATTGCGAATTATTCCCAGTTCCATTGGTAAAGCTGAATGCCTTGAATATCCAATAGCTACAGGTGTTCCAGAATCAGGTATTGGTACAATCATATCCACATTGTTTTTTGGTGGACTTTCCTCTGCAAGAGTTCTTCCTATTTCTTTTCTTACATTATATATAGACTTATTCTCCATGACGCTGTCTGATCGTGAAAAGTAAACGTATTCAAAAATACAAAAACTTGATTTTTGCTGTGAGAAAGGAAATGCTGAAGCTAAGTTACCATTCCGGTCAAGAGTGACTAACTCACCTGGTTCTATTTCTCTGACAAATTCAGCGTTTACTATATCAAAAGCACAAGTCTCAGATGCAAGCACATAAGAACCGTTTAGTTTTCCTGAAACAAGAGGCCTAATTCCTGCTGGATCGCGCACTCCAATAACCACTTCTTGGTTAATTGCAACAAAGGAATAAGCACCTTGTATTTGTTTTAATGCGTATATAAAACTCTCTAAGAAGCTACTCCTAGTATTGACTTCTACTAAACGCACTACTACTTCTGTATCAATATCTGATTGAAAAACGCATCCTTGTTTGATTAGCTGTTCGCGTATTGAAGAAACTTTAATCAAATTACCGTTATGCGCTATAGCAAAATCTCCAAATTTACTACTTTTGCCAAGCATAGGTTGTGCCCCAGACTTACTGCCACTTGTTGAATACCGAACATGGCCTATTGCATAATCTCCAGGCAGGGATTTTTTTATTTCACCTATTTTATCAAGTACACTACTAACCTGACCTTGAAAGCGATAAGAATGTAACTTACCATTGCTACTTGTCGTTACACCAAAAGATTCCTGACCTCTATGCTGCAAAGCATGAAGGCCTATTATGGAGTCAAAAGCAGCATTTTTGTTGGAGCTTGTACCAAATACCCCACACTCTTCATGCATTCTATCAAGCATAAAAATTATTGAGTAAAGTCTAATTTTACTTTAGCGTAGGTAAAGCACAAGCATTTTATTCTTTTCAATACTAAGTTTTTTACAGCAATTTTAACGTACTCTGGAAAACACTAAATCTTGTTAGATTATGATAAAGAATTTGTAAGAGAAACAGAACCGTAAAGTACTTAGAAGGGGCATAAACAAATTTTAACACAAAAATAGGTTATATAAGAGACCTGATTTTATATAAAATCTTAAAATGGTAAAATTAAGAGAAACACCTACAGCCAGAGCTTTGAGCAAACTTACAAAGTGTTTAATTTGCTTTCATGATTGATATACCCTAGAGTAGGGCTACACTAAAATATACATTACTAATTACTACGACATTGATTTATCACTACATTAGCAAGATATCTTATACTATATATACTATTTACCTTAACACTAGCAACTTCTAATAACACAATAAGTGTAATTGTTTCAATAGCAACAATTTCAGTATAATTTCTATTACAACTAGTGTATCGCTATAATACCGAACAATAGGTTAAACCTATGTGACTGCCAATTCTCTTAAGGAAATTCTTGAAAATTGCTTTCTGTGGAGGGTCATGTTTTGTACCATCTATTATGAGTAGCTAGACACGATGTAAATTATCGTTATTTACATTTTCTTTGTATTCAAGGAAATATTTTATAAGCTCATTTTCCCTTTTTACTCAGTCAAATATAATATACCAATATATAATTCTTTTTTTTTTCTACTTAACTATAAAATTCATGGCTAGCACCTTCCTTCAATAGGAATTCTGTAATTTCAATATTGTGATCAATTTCTATATAATTACTAAAAGTAATAGACTGTGACAATCTGTTTTTTTGCCTACTAGGTACATGCAGTAAGAGATTTTCATTGTACTTAACTTGTATTTTACAATACCATCAATAATTAGCTTTTCTTTAGCAGAATTTTTACATCGGTTTTAATTCCATACTCAATAGTAACTTAACAACATTGTTTTCCTTTAGAGTGCAATACAGTAATGTAAATTTTAGTTATCAAATGTATTATGATTTACTCTATATTTTTTTACATTAAGATTATGCCTAGTTCATGACATACGACACGCAAGATAGTCCTACTGTTACCCATAATATTACATTTATGTATGTAAGTTACAATCATGGTCTGATACTAACAATCATGAACCGGTGTTGAATTATATTAATACTATACTTAAATAAAACTCCTTTAAGAAACTTTACCTAACCAAGTTCAGGTTATTAGAAAAATTCTTCACAAGAAATCCAATATTAAGTGCCAGTATATATATTATAAATTTTAGTTTATTTATTGATATCTTGAACTTTTTCTAACAAAGCTTTTATTTTGGCTAGATCTCTATTTTTCAAGAGCCTTAAACAGTCAACCTTTCCTTCACTTAAATGTGAACCATAGCGCTTTTCATAGAGTTTTCTATTAAAGTTTTTATAAAACTGAGTTAAATTATTAACTTAATTATCATTAAGCCGTTGACTAATAAATTTTTCCTTAATCTTATCTGTTAGTACTCAATATACTACTGTTGTTTCCTCTATTTCCTTAGTCTTTTCCGTTACTTTACACTCTCTTTTCACCTTGTAGCTAAAACTATTCTATCATGATACTACTCCAGTATAAATTTGTAATGTGCCTTCTTAATCTCTTCTACATCTATACTCTCTGATAACCATGTCCTTTAAATGCCTCTTTATATATTTTCGAGACTATAACTTTCACTTAGCCAGGATAATTTAACACAAAATATTACTTTAGCAACTCGCTCAAGGACTAAAGTAAAAATGTGACCCTAAAGGTAAAATTCTTACTTAGTCAACTTGTATCTCATTTCATTTTATAACGGCATTACAAAATTAGCAGACATTCTGAAACCCAGTTTTTAATTTAATGTAATCAAAAATATTGTTTTGCTTTTATATCATTTTCAAAAATTTCAAAGTGAAAATAACATAAAAACCTACCAACACACTGCTATATGTTAACGCTGCAGTATAATAAGCCCACTCTAGCATTGGTTACTTTTATAATACTATTTACTAATTTTAAAACCACTCTTCTACTCTTTCTAACTGTTTATAATTATTAAATCTTAGAAACTTATCGAAATATGGAGAAGCAATAAAAGGAGTACTCTCCCTTAAATAACTAGACAAAAAACCTGGTAAATTATCTTGAAATTCCTGCATTTTTAGTCTATAATCTTTCAAACGAATAATTTTTATTTTATCATAATCAAGCTTCCAATAAGCAAGTTCTGAAATTTCTTTTTTGGTTGTGTATTCGACCGCTAAGGCTTGTAAAATTAATTGTGGAAAAAACCCTGACATAACTTCCTTGTTGGAAGGTGGTGAACCAAGTTTATAGTCTATAATCGCCACTTGTCCATTTGGTAGGTATTCAACTCGATCACATCTTGCTATCAGTGAAATTCCTTTTGTCATCCAAGTAACATGACTACCGGTATGTGCTGGAATATGAGGTATTGGATAAGAGAAGCTTTTTTCTAACTTAATATGATTGTTTCTAGCCTTATCAAATTTAACGAAAGATTGAATTACTCTCTGCAGCTTTACCCACCACATACTTGAGAAATTAAACTGACTAGTTGAGAATATCTCGCCTGCAATGCTCATAAGTGGCTTCTTATCACATAAATACCTCTCAAGAATATTATGCACCATAGTACCAAATTCTAGTATTGACGGCTTAAAATTTAACTCTCTTAGCTGTCTAAGATTCAGTATATATTCAACATAAAATGAGTAAGGGTTACGAATCAGTTTTTCTACTGCACTAGAAGACATCACTTGCATTTTTTCTTCTCTAACTTTAGCTTGAGGCTTGGGTGTAGGCTGGGTACATGGAACAATGCATTCAGGTGTATTTAATATTCTTAGCCAATCACGATAAGGATATTTTGGTTTTTGTGACAGAACTTCCAAACGACTTAATATAGTTGGCTTCCTGTCGCTCAGCAAGCTTATAATATAAACTTTGCTTGCACCAAATAAATTACGCAGGGTATATAAAAAATACCCCTGTTCCTCTTGTACAGAAGGAAGACCAAATTTTTCTCTTATCAGAGTATTCAAAAATGGATTTTGAAAACTCGGCATATCATAAAATCCAGCAAGTATTACAACTCTATTGTAATATAAACTGAATCTATTTAAGTCACTTGCTACAGAAAAAAACTCCTTCTTCAGGAAGAAAGTTAGAATTTGCTTGTATATTTCCAAAGAACATTTAACTTTCACACCCTCACATGCATTCGAAAAATCACAAATAAAATCACCTATTTCATTATCCATCTTTAAAAGATTTACATTAGAAAGCATATGAATACACTGTAAATGAGCTGTTACTATATCATAAATTGAGTAATTTATAACATTAGTTAATATTTCGTATATAATCTTTAAATTATTGATAATAAGTAATATATCCTTTTTATATTTTAGCTTTTCATGGGTATTGATAACATTTATAATATCACTTAGACCGTTGGTATTAAAACTACGTAATACCTCTATTTCAAATTCAGATAAAATCTGAGCATATTCTTCCTTAGAGTAGCCAAAAGTCACTAGCTCATGTTTGAGAAGTGCAAGCAATGCCACACTATTCCAATTTGAGGTTAAAATCTCGATGCTGTAAAGCAAAAGCATTATGTAAGAGTTATTTTCTGATGTAGGTTTTGATAAACAAGCCATACGGGTTGCAAGTAATTTGTCAAGAACGACCAAAGAAACATTTTCATAACCTTCATTCTCTATAATTAATAATATCACTTGTGCTTCTTCTTCTCTAGAAGCACAAGCGATAACTTCAATATTTTTAATGCACCCACTACTAACTTTACTAAGATCAGCAGTTGTATCAAAGATATAATCTAAATATTCTACAGTTCCTTGATCACAGATTCCAGCTTCACGTCCTGGAACAACAGCAATGTAAGTTTCATCTAGAAAACTCACATCTTTTCTATCTACATTTAAGTAATCCAACAGGTCTTTTACACTATATTGATAATGTCTTTTGCTGAGTGACTCCCAATCTTTCTCTTTAATTTTAAAGTTTAGGTTAGGTAAGATTATTTTTCCAAATGGCAGGTCATATATAGCTTTGATTAATAACTTGTAGATTTTACCCTTTCCAATTCCGACAAAGATTATATGTTGATCTCTTTGCAAAGAAGTAACCATATTTGCTATATAATCACTCTTATGTTTTGATATATCTATTACTCCTAGAGTTCTTAGAGTTCTACTCCAAGTTTCACCAAGCAAATTTATGAAACTCTCTATTTTTTTTGAGTACCTACCAAACTGATAATAGTCCTTTGTCTTGGTACCTTGAATTTTATCAAGCAATAATGGTAGGCTACAAGCCAATTCAATGGGAAAGTTATCATTATTTTTTTTATTCCACTCCAGTATGAATTGAATCAACAATAGCGTCATTTTTGTCGGCTTGATAACTCTGATTTTATCAAGATTTAATATTAAATCTTCTTCATCAATGTTTTCTAGTGAAACTACCTCCGGTAGAATTATGCATTTTCTAGCGCTGTAGCTCTTGAATGCACTCAGCAACGCTATAACATCTCTTTTACAAGGAAGTATGATCTTTATTTCAGGAATTTTTTCTCTTTCATATTCAAAAAATATATGCTGAATCAGCACATCAAAGAAAGTTTCACATGTATTAATAGTAAAAATTTTCCCCACAAAAGATATCGACTAATAAGATGCTTATTGTATAGTAAAATACAAATGTGTTTGAAGCTTATTATGTTATTATGTATTAAAACTTATTCATAATATTGTATGGTAAATATCAGAGTAGAAGTCCTAAATAAATGTAAGCAGGTTAACCACAGGTGGCTAGTCGATATTTACTCAATCTGCATAAGTAAAGAGTTACCACCAAAGCTGTATAAAGAAATTTGTGAGTTATTTTACAATAGAGTTATACAAGACTACCGTTATTACCTCTGCAATGAAGATCTTGAAGAGGTTAGATACGATTTTATAAAACCGCAAGCCAAGTGGGGTTTAGAGATAAGCTTCCTACCTGGCATGAACGATAATGTAGGTAATACAGTAAAACAAATCGTTAGAGAATATTTAATAAGTAAAGGCCATCTTTATGAAGATATTTACATCAATGCAAGAAGCTCTAAGTTAATTTTAGGTAAAGGAAGCGCACCAACTAAAGACGATATAAAACAAGAATTTAACCCTATCACTGAGTATTGTAAACTTATTTATAAGGAAAACGGCAATTGTCATTGGAAGTATTACGGCAGATCACACATTCACTATAGTATCGTTCCAGCACAAAGCCATATAATAACAGAAAAGGAAACAACTGCAGATAGAAATCGAGCTAAACCTATCGATTTAAACGTAAGTAACCAAGAACTTAAGAAGATCAGCAGAGATGGAATCGATGGTAATGGCCCTTTAGGGCTTTCTCTCATGGCAATGAAAACTATAAGAAATCACTTCAAAAAACTTGGCAGAAATCCATACGACATTGAACTTGAGTCCCTTGCACAAACTTGGTCTGAACATTGTAAGCACAATATCTTTTGTTCTCCTATTGACAAAATAAAAGATGGTCTATACACATATTATATTAAGCGTGCAACACATGAGATAGATTCTAAAATATGCGTATCAGTTTTCTCTGATAACGCAGGAGGAATAATCTTCGATGAAGATTACTTAATTGTAGATAAAGTTGAAACCCACAATAGCCCTTCAGCTCTTGATCCGTTTGGAGGAGCAATGACTGGAGTACTTGGAGTTAATCGCGATATAATAGGTTTTGGCAAGGGCGCAGAACCTATAATGAATACCTATTATTTTTGCTTTGCTAAAGAAATAAAAGACAGATTTTATAGGGATAAAGAACGTATCGATGAGATTTTACGGCCAAAATATATAATGAAAGAAGTCATTCATGGTGTTAATGTTGCTGGCAATTCCTCTGGAATTCCAACACAACTTGGATCAGTATACTTCGACGATAGGTTTTGTGGCAAACCATTAGTCTTTGTTGGAAGTGTTGGAATTATCCCGCGTAGTATAAATAATGTACCTTCACATATTAAGAAACCTAAAAATGGTGATAAAATCGTAATTATCGGTGGAAAAGTTGGAAGAGATGGAATTCATGGTGCAACGTTTTCTTCAGAGGCACTATCAAGGAGCAGTTCTTTAACAGTTGTACAAATTGGTGATCCTATTACGCAAAAAAAATTATCAAATGCCGTAATGGAAACAAGAGGTCTTGGTCTTTATAATGCAATAACAGATAATGGAGCAGGTGGCCTATCATCATCCATTGGTGAAATGGGAAGAGATGGATTTAAAGTTGATTTAAGCAAGGTTTTACTTAAAAGCCATGATATGGCTCCATGGGAAATATGGATATCAGAATCACAAGAGAGAATGACTTTAGCAGTACCAAAAGAAAACCTTCCTGCATTTAGGCAAATCATGAAAAAACATGATGTAGAAATCAGCGTAATTGGAGAATTTAACAACAGTGGCAAAGCTATTGTCGAATATCCAGGAGGGATAGTAATAATGGATATGGAAACTAAGTTTCTGCATGATGGCAACCCTAAAATTTATTTACAAACAAAGCCATGGTCTATAAAAACTAAACCTGAATTCTTGTATCAAAGTGTACATGATGGTAAGTTTAAGCACAAAATGGATCCCAGAGTTAAACACTGGGATAATACCCCTCACATATCATACACTAGAATGACAACAGACCTTACTTTTCTAGAAGTTGAACTAAAAGAAATGCTAAGCAGACCAAATATATGTAGTAAAGAGTTTATAGTGGTGCAATACGACCATGAAGTTCAAGGTTCATCTGTGTTAAAACCACTGCAAGGAAAGGGAAGAGTGTGTAGCGAAGTTATTGTTTCAAGGCCAATCCTTTCTTCAAATAAAGGAGTTGTAAAATCGCAAGGGTTTGGCTCTAGCTACGGAGAAATTGATACTTATCATATGGCAGCATGTGCAATCGACACTGCCATACGCGGCTGTGTGGCTGCAGGAGGAAATATAAATCATCTAGCGTTGCTAGACAATTTTTGTTGGTGTGATGCTTATAATCCAAAAAGACTATGGCAGCTAAAGAGAGCTGCAGAAGCTTGTTACAACTTTGCAACTGCATTTAAAACTCCATTCATATCTGGGAAAGATAGTATGTTTAATGATTTCAAGGGATATGATGAAAATGGCAAGAAAGTGATGATCTCTGCGCCACCCTCACTACTCATCTCAGCAATTGGAGTTGTAGAAAATATCGAGAGCGTGGTATCGCTTGATGTAAAAATGCCAGGGGACTTGATATATGTGCTTGGCACAACCTACGACGAGCTTGGTAGATCTGAATATCAATTATACAGTGGAATAGGCGATAATAGGGTACCAAAGGTTGATGCAAAGAGCGCTAAGAAGTTGTATCAGCGTTATAATCTTGCAATAAAAAATGATATGATTGTCTCCGCGATCACATCAAACTTAGGAGGGCTAATTATTGCTCTGGTAAAATCGCTGATTGCAGGAGACCTAGGTGCTGAAATTGATCTTTCACTAGTACCAATTGGAGAAACGCAAAATAGGAACATAATAAACAAGATAATAATGTTTTCTGAATCACAAAGTAGAATTTTAGTTACTATATCACCGCAAAATCAACAAAAGTTTGAAGAATTATTTAGAGGTATAGTTTTCTCATGCATCGGCAAAGTGACAGAGGAAAAGATTCTAAATATAAAAGATACCTTAAAAGTAGATCTGAAAGATTTAGAAAACAGTTACCGCAGTATGCTAATGTAAAGTTAAAGTATTTACTATTATACTAGAAACCTTTTCATTGTGGACAACGTTTATTTGGAATAGATATACGATTATCATTTTAAAAGTAGGTAATTATATCTGTTTTTATTGCTTCTTCTGTTTATTAATCTTTTTTTTACTTAATATTTCAAATAAGTTAGCTATAACTATGAACTAGAAAGGGAATAGAGAAAAGAAGAAAAACAGGGTAACTTCCAAGCATAGCTATAGCAGAAGATTACTCAATAAGTAAAATATAATAGAGTTGTCTTATAGATAATAATTGCGAAATAATAGATGAAAGTTTCACAAGTAGGCTATTATCCAATGACAAGGGAAATACAAGAGTACTAAAATAATGTATTCCGAAATTATAATAACAATTCTACTATATTGAAATTAGATACGAAAATTTCAAATTGTTTTATCAACTATTACTTTAAAGGTATTGCATAAGTCAGACTTTCTAATATTCCTTCATATGTAGGTTTATTGAGCTAAAGCCGATTATATTCGATTTTGCTACAATGGCTATGCGAGCATAGTAAGAAATACGTATATCCTATATTAATTCGATACCTAATTGCACAATAAGCTATAGAAAAAGAGTCCCAAAAAATAAAGTTTTTGCTGAAATTACAAAGTTAAGCAAAAGCACTTACATTACTGGTTTACAGTTCCAAACTGCATATGGTAATCAATAAAAATAGTGAAATTCAAGGGTTTACTCTAGCAAAAAATAATGTTAAATAGCAGAGGATTAGTTTTAGATCTAACTCGAAAATCAATAGGTTTATACTTTAAAGTAAGGACTATATTAAAAACTGTTTAATAAAAACCTCAAGCCTATTAATTAACATAAAAATATAAAGACCACACTAATTTTATTAAATGGAAAGTTTTTTCTGAAAAAAAGACCTATTATAAGATAGCTTCTATATGCCTCAAAGGTAGACTTGAGATAGAACATATTTACCTAATCCCATATTAACTTCCTAGTCACATTTTTTCTACGCTTATTTCATATCCTTTACACCACAAAAAGACCTTCCATTTCTAACACTTTCTTTACTGGCTAATTCATAATTAGCAGATCTTAATACTGTATACATTAAAGCAATAAGAAAAATAATTAATATTTTTATTATTAAACATAAAAGAGAGCCATATTAAGCTAAATGATAGCTTTAATATACCATAAGCTTAAAGTCTTCCGTCAATTTTACAGAATGCATTTTTTTATTATCTTGATTATAGAAAGTAAATTCGTGATCATCTAAGTCTAATATTGCAAAACCGAAGCCAAAAAAGTTTCTAACTTCATATGCTAAATAACTTTTATTATTTGGATAACTAAACTCTACATTTCGGTAAACCGGCTTCTGATCTTGAGCATGTAGTAATGCACCACCGTTCCCGATTATGATCTGATCTGGAACACTGTCCATTAATAATATCTGAGCTATATGAATGTGTCCAGAGACTATAGTAGTTACGTTACTGGGAAATTTATCTCCAAAAGCTTCAATTTGTGTAAGATTGCCATGGCTCTTTAATGTTAGAAATTCTTTCTTTGGGGATCTCCAAAGCGGTTTGTGAGTTAAAAACCACGTAGGCTTATCAGAATTATCTTGCACTAATTTATTAAATTGTTTTTTAAAAGTATCAGTCATCTTTTGATTTGAAAAAACATCCTTACCAGAAGAAGAGTCAAAGACGAAGAATCTAATCGGTCCAGCATCTAAAGACCAGCTAGGAATGCAATCTACACACTTTTCAGATGAAATGGGATATGGATCTAGATACCTAAACCATCCCTCATAAGCTCCATTACAATCTTCATGATTTCCTCTAACAAAAAGAAAGGAAGATTGCGATAAAATATCCTTTGCAGGATTAAACCAATCAGCGTACCAAACTTCTTTATTATATCCATAAACATTACCACACTTTTTTGCCTTTCTACATTTTGTTTTTCTGTAATGATAGTCGCCAACATGAATAGTTAGATCTGGTTTATGGAGAGCAATAGAATCTAAATTTTTTTTTAAAGGCCAGCTATCTTCCGAATTGCATTCCTGCTGAAATAATGCACTTGTTCTACAGCCCGTGTCACCAATAAAAGCAATTTTACTAATCTTTTCTGGTAGTGTGGGAATTTGTGTATTATCAATACTAATGTTTTTAGCACTTGCCTTTATTATCAGTTCACAAACCGTTTCGGTGTGATTGCCACTGTTAATTGAGCTGCGATTTAGCATTTCTACTTTCTCACCATCAATATAAGCAATTGGACATATATTATTACCTATAATTGCACGTACACTTAATTTGTTTCCTGGAATAACTTGAGACCAAGTATACAATATTTGTGCGTAAACAGAATAGAAATTGGTTATAAGGAGTAAAGTCAAAAAAACAAAAATATTAGCTATATTCATTTATATAAAAACCTAAGTTAAAAGTTAGCAATGTAATCACCTTAAATAGGTAAAGTTTATAATCATAAAATCCGCTACTTAATCGTATAGACAATTTTTAAATTATCCTAGTATCAGATTGACACTTCAGATAAAAAATCTTAAAGTGATTAAGTAATTTAAAATAATTATATAAAAACTAGAATGAAGTGCGGTCGTGGTGGAATTGGTAGACACGCAGTGTTGAGGTCGCTGTGGCTTATAAGGCCTTGGAAGTTCAAGTCTTCTCGTCCGCACCAGTTTTCTTATTATTGTTTATATAGGTAAGATGTTTATAGAAAATCAAGGTAAAAATAAGGTAGAAAGAGCCATTAGCGAAATCAAGCGTGGCTTACCAATTTTAATATATAATAAAAATGATTATCTATTGTTTACTGCTGCTGAAACTTTGGAGAGAGATTTATTTAATCAACATAAGCTTATATCAGAAAATCTGTATATCACTTTAACTTCAAGCAAGATGCGGCATACATTAAAGAATGGAGAAAGTGGTAACAAACGCTTGCAAGTAAGCAACTTTAATGAACTGCTCCATTTAATAAATTGTTCGATAGAAGATTATACAAAGAGGTTACAATGCTCAAAAACAATAGATAAATATGCTACCACTTTGCTTAAGTTTTCAGAGTTATTGCCATATGCGTTGGTGGTTGATATGACTTTTAAAGATGAGAATGAAATGCAATATTGGTGTGAGAAGAATGATGTTATTGCATTGTATACATCATTCGTAAATCATTACCAACAAGATTATGATATATATGAAGTATGCAAAACATCTCTATTTTTGAGGCAAACCAAAAAGGCGAATATCATATCTTACAGAACTAAAAATCGCGGAAAAGAACATTATGCAATTATTATTGGCAATCCAAATAAAGAAGGTGAACCATTAGTGAGAATTCATTCTTCATGCTACACAGGTGACTTGTTAGACAGCTTATCATGTGATTGTGGAAGCCAGTTACATCAAGCAATCCAGATAATGTCTGACTCTGTGGGCGGAATTATATTATACTTGATGCAAGATGGAAGAGGTATTGGTTTAACTAATAAGTTGAAAGCGTATGCTATGCAGAGAAAATATAACCTTGACACTGTAGATGCGAATAGAATACTGGGTTTTGAAGATGATGAAAGAAACTTTACTGTTGCAGCTAAAATACTTGAGAAATTAAGCATCAAAAAAATCCAATTACTTACAAATAACGATAAGAAGTTATTAGAGTTGAAAAGTAGTGGCATAGAGGTTACAAAGTGTCTACCACTTATTATGGAACGTAATAAATATAATGATTCATATATGGAGACAAAATTTAGTAAGCTAGGTCATAGATTAAGAGTTTTTTAGTTTTAACTACTTCGTTAATTTATTGGGTTCATTAATATAAGTCAAGATTTTAGACAATTAAGATGCTAAAGTTTTTTAAGCAAGAAAAAAATAATAAGTTGTTGGATAAAGATATAAATTGGAATTCGAATCGTTATAGCATAGTTGTTGCTCAGAGAAATACTCTACTTCTATTTACATTAATATTATCGGTAGCAATTTTTATAAGCATATTAGCTATATTCAAAATTAGCACTAGTAGTACTATTGAGCCATTCGTTATAGAAATTGAAAAAAAATCAGGAATAGTGCAATGGGTTGATCCTGTTACGGTAAAACAATATTCTGCAGATGAAGTACTAAATAATCATTTTATTGCAGAGTATATAAAGTCAAGAGAAATTTTTGACCCATATAACTATAATTATAACTACTACACAAAGGTAAGATTATTTTCCTCACCCAGCGTATATAATGAGTTTAAAAATTATACAAAACTACAGAATATGGATGATCTTTTTAGTTTATATTCAGACTTTATTAAAAATGAGTTTAAGATTCGCTCAATTCAGAAATTACATGATAATACCTTTCAGGTGAGGTTCACTGTGGAATTTACACAAAAAGATGGAAACTCTATAAGAAAAAATAAAATAGCTATTATGTCATATAGATATGCGTCACTTGAAATGAATGATCAGCAAAGGTATGTTAACCCGTTAGGATTTCAGGTTACTTCTTATAGAGTAGATGATGAATATGTATAGAACATTATTAGCTTTAGCTTTACTGATAAGTAATAATTTAAATGCATCAGTCAATTATAGTACGCCTATTTCTGTAGACAGCAGAATAAAAACTTTTGTGTATAGTCCTAACGAAGTATTTACAGTTGTTTTCAGTCAAGGTTACTATTCTTATATACAGTTTGCAGAAGGAGAGAAAGTCAAAAATATCGCCGTTGGTGATGCATCTAGTTGGAAAATTAGTCCTTATGATAATAAATTACTTATTATGCCATTTGAAGTTAGTGGTCGTACTAATATGATTATTACAACTACAAAAAAAAGGGATTATATTTTTGATTTAATCTCAAGACCGAATTATGATAAACACCCAGATACTAATACTGAAAAAACAAGCTATGATTATTCTACTGAAAAAGATATATCTTATGTAGTACGTTTTTATTATCCTCAAGAAGAAGATGAGTTTGACGTTGATTTAGATGAAATATCTACTCCTACTCAAATGCAATATGTTGTAGATAATCTTGAAGATGTAGTACAGGAAAATGCCACAAAGTACAATTATACGTATATCAATGAAGGTGTTAAAACTGATCTAATACCAATAGAGTTGTTTGATGACGGCTATTTAACCTATTTTAAATTTAAGGATGGTAACAAAATACCTCAGGTTTTTGTAGAGGAAAACAAAGCTAAATTGCCTTGTAAAAGACTGTTATTTGATGGTTATGTTATAATAAAAGGGGTGCATAGGAAGCTATTCATACGCTACGAAGATGATGAGATCGAAATTATAAATAGATCACTTTAGCTTTGGTACATATAATATGAACAAAGAGATACATAATAATTCGGACAATGAGTCAGAAATAGAGAGCAAAGTAGTAACAGTTGGCTCTAATCAAAGCCATAGAATATTAGTGATTATTATTTTAGTATTTCTAGTTAGTGGAGTGTATTACCTCTATTTTAATCCTTCTTCTAATAAAGAGAGTGTAGAAGTCATTAAAAAAGAAGAAATAAAGCAAAATGTTCAAGAGTTAAAAGAAAAATTGGAAAAAGTTCCAGATGATACGACTTTTCATGAAAGGTTAATAACTGATTTGCCGTCTTTACCTCCTCTTTCTACCCCACAAGTTATACCAGAAGTAAGGCAGATTAAAAAAGAAAAAGTAGTAAAAAGAGAAGAAGAAAAACCAAAAGAAGCTCATCTGTCAAATATACCTGTCCTGCCGAAACAAAACTTCCCTTACAGCAGTATTAGTAGTAGCAATTTACCTACTTCATTGCCCACAATAGGAAACAGTGGTTATCCTAAAGATAGACGTAATACACAAATGTTAGCAGTTTTAGATAGTGGAAAAGAGAAGAAGGCTGCCAATGCTACTTTATCCAACACTTCAGCGCAATTAAGCACAGCTAACAAAGTAGGAAAACCAGAATTTATGATTACTCAAGGTAAAATTATTGATGCTATCCTTGAGACTGCAATAGATTCTGATCTGCAAGGTGTGTTGCGTGCTGTAGTTAGTGATGATGTTTATGCAGAAGCTGGTGATACAGTTTTAATACCTAAAGGTTCGAGATTAATAGGCAGTTATTCGTTCGATTCAGATGTGGCAAGAGCCAGCATAAATATAAATTGGAATAGAATTATTCTTCCTCATGGAATAGATATTACTATTTCATCACTTGGTACCGATAAACTTGGTAGAGCGGGAATCACTGGCATAATTGATAACAAAATAGCAAGCGCATTATTTTCTTCAATATTACTCGCAGGCGTCTCAATTGGTTCAGCTGTTATAGCACAAAAAGCTTCCAATCTTATTAATGTATTTACTGTCATGAATCTAGTGAGATCTATCACTGCAACTGAAATAGATATCTCTCCTCTTAGGGATATTATTGGCAGAAAGAGCAGTTCCCAGCAAGATGAAGAGAAGGCAAAAAATGATGAGTGGAAACTTAAGATTGGAGCTATTAGGAAAATTAAGAATGCATCTAACGAGCAAAGTCTGGTTGAGATATTTAAGCAAGTAGTAAAAGACTTAGGGTTAAATTCGATTGACAGTAATAAAGTTGATGAAGTTAATTTAGAAGATATAAAGCTATTACTACAAAAGCAAGAAAACAAGTCTGTTTATGAAGAAGCAATTGGAAAATCAATCAACGATTTTTCTAGAGATATGCGAGATATAGTTAACAAATATACAGATAAAAAAACAACTATTTATGTTGATCAAGGCACTGCGTTGAAAGTATTTGTTAACCAAGATATAGTATTTTCTCCACAGGCAATATTTAAATTAATAAGATGAACTATGCTGCACTTGACACATATTTAGAACCTTTACAAGGCCTTTTTAAGGAAGAAGGTGTAAATGAAATATCAATAAATAAGCCAAAGGAAGTATGGATTGAAAATCGTGGTGAAATGAGGTGTGAAAAATTAGAAGTATTTGATCTTGACCATTTAAAATCTCTTGGCAGATTAATCGCTCAAGCTACAGAACAAAAACTGAGTGAGGAAGAACCACTGCTTTCAGCAACATTGCCAAATGGTTACCGTATACAGATAGTATTTCCTCCAGCATGTGAGCATGATAAAGCGATCATGTCAATTCGTAAACCTTCCACCATGCAATTGGTATTAGACGATTATGAGAAGATGGGAGCTTTTTCTGAAACTACTATAGAAGTAACTGATAATCCAGTAGATCTTCACCTGGATTTGTTATTAAAGCAAAAGAAAATAAAAGAGTTTTTAGAGTACGCTGTAGTAAATAAGAAAAATATCATAATTAGTGGTGGAACTTCTACTGGTAAAACTACTTTCACTAATGCTACTTTGCGTGCTATTCCAGCTAAAGAAAGAATCATTACCGTTGAAGATGCAAGGGAAATCATTTTGAATGATCATCTCAATAGAGTACATCTAATTGCCTCCAAAGGAGGGCAAGGCAGGGCAAAAGTAACTACTCAAGATTTGATAGAAGCGTGTTTACGTTTAAGGCCAGATAGAATAATAGTTGGCGAGCTACGTGGAATAGAAGCTTTTAGTTTCCTTAGAGCAATAAACACTGGTCATCCAGGGTCAATATCAACCATTCATGCTGATAGTCCAACGATGGCCCTTGAGCAAATAAAATTGATGGTTATGCAAGCAAACCTCGGTATGTCTCCAGATCAAATCATGCCATACATTAAGAATGTAATTGATATTATCATTCAACTAAAAAGAACCAACGGGGGAAGAAGAAGTATTTCTGAAATATTATTTACTAGATCTTTAAATAAAAACTTATAAATTTATATGAATAAAAGAAAGTAGTTTATGAGTCATAGTGGAAACCATCTACGCAACATTTTGATAGGAGGTGTTGTAGTTTTCAGTATACTGGAGTTTTGCTTCTATTTATCTGGAATATTGTTCCATCTATTTGTTGATGGTCCAGATGGTGTAGATTTTAAAGCAGTTAACCCTAGTTTAACTCCTTTTCCTCAAGCTCTCTGGCCAACAATTTTTGATCACATACAATATTGTTGGCATCATCCAGAGTTATATAGCTCTGAACTCACAATTAAATTAATTGCATCTTCCGTACTACCTATCATTGTTTTAATAACTGTTTTGTGGAATCTAAGAGAGAGGATAATTGAATGGCGTCCATTTAAAAAGAAAGAATCGCTCCACGGAGATTCAAAGTGGGCATCAGAGAAAGACATACGAAAGGCAGGGTTAAGAAGCAAGAAAGGATTATTGCTTGGTAAAGATAAAAGAGGCTACTTTATTGCTGACGGATATCAACACACATTGTTGTTTGCACCTACAGGTTCTGGTAAAGGTGTTGGTTTTGTAATTCCTAATTTATTATTCTGGACTGATTCGGTAATTGTACACGACATAAAATTAGAGAACTATGAAATAACAAGCGGTTGGCGAGAACGACAAGGACAAAAAGTATATGTATGGAATCCAGCACAGCCAGATGGAATTAGCCACTGTTATAACCCATTAGAGTGGATTAGCGAAAAACCTGGACAAATGGTCGATGACGTGCAAAAAATAGCAAACTTAATCATGCCTGAGCAAGATTTTTGGCAAAATGAAGCAAGAAGCTTATTTGTTGGAGTAGTATTATACTTACTTGCTACACCAGAGAAGGTGAAATCTTTTGGCGAAGTTGTACGTACAATGCGTAGTGATGACGTAGTTTATAATCTTGCTGTTGTTTTAGATACGATGGGTAAAATGATACATCCTGTAGCGTATATGAATATTGCAGCCTTTTTGCAAAAAGCTGACAAAGAAAGATCAGGTGTTGTTTCAACAATGAACTCATCGCTCGAATTATGGGCAAACCCTCTAATTGATACTGCAACTACAACGAGTGATTTTAATATTTTAGATTTTAAAAAGGAGAAAGTTACAGTTTACGTTGGTTTAACTCCAGATAACTTAAATAGGTTAAGACCTTTAATGCAAGTTTTCTATCAGCAAGCAACTGAGTTCTTGTGTAGAAAATTACCTTTGGATGACGAGCCTTATGGCGTATTATTTTTAATGGATGAGTTTCCAACACTTGGAAAAATGGAGCAGTTTCAAACTGGTATTGCATATTTTCGTGGGTATAGAGTTAGATTATTCTTAATTGTTCAAGATACTGAACAACTCAAAGGAATATACGAAGAAGCAGGAATGAACTCTTTTTTATCAAACTCAACTTATAGAATAACTTTTGCAGCCAATAACATTGAAACGGCTAATTTAATATCGCAGCTTATAGGAAACAAAACTGTACAACAGGAATCATTAAATAAACCTAAATTTTTAGATTTGAACCCCGCTTCAAGGTCGTTACATATCTCTGAAACACAGAGAGCATTGCTGTTGCCTCAAGAGATTATTATGTTGCCGCGTGATGAGCAAATAATCTTGATAGAATCGACTTATCCAATTAAATCAAAGAAAATTTTATACTATAATGATAGTACCTTCAGAAGAAAACTACTTAAGCCAACCCGTGTACCTACACAGGAACCATATGACCCAAATAAAGTCTTTTCTACTACTAGCAACGGTAGAGTCAATAACGAAGAAAGTAATGCTGTTGAAGAGAAGCCTAACATTGTTGATTACCCTATTGAAGCTCAAACTAAGGATGCAGCATACGATAAATCAAATATCAACGATAAATTTGAAGATGAAGATATCTATAATGAAGATGTTGACGGTAAGTTTGAAGATGAAGAAGATGACGATGAATTCGATGATGAATTTGAAGAAGAAAAAGATTATGACAGGTTTGATGACGAAGAGGATGAGTTTGAAGATGAAAATATTAGCGATAAGCTAAAAAACAATGAGAAGTAAAACCAACTTTACCTATTTTCTGACTCAAAAAATAAGTTATATTAAGTTTTCTACATTAAGCTATTTTTAATTAATTAGTATTAAATTAACTATTTTAAATAGAGAAATAATAATGAGTAACAAAAAAACATTAGCGGTTACAGTATTTGCTTTATTGTTACCGCAACAGTCTTTTGCAAGTAAAACAGAAGGGTTTTACTTTAGTAGTAGATACCACGGTCAATTTTTTAATAACATAGGTTTACTGAAAGTGAAAAAAATAGAGAATAACCCTAGAAAACACATAACTATAAACAAGATGTATATTTCCAATAAGATTAAAGATAAAAAACTAAGTGAGTATAAAAAAGACTACAATCCACCCTTTGCTGGAGGTATAGCATTCGGTTATGAAGGAAAATTAGGTAACAGTAGCTATAGAACTGAATTAGAAGGAATATATTCTTCTGTAAAGGCAGGCAATTTTAGCCAAAAAGGTAGCTGGACGAGTATATTATACTTCAAAGGAATTGGAGAAGGTGCAAACAGAAAAACTTATATGTATGCTGCTAAAGCTGATAGTGACCAAATTGAAAATGTATCTGTAATGGTAAATACTTGCTATCACTTAAAAAGTAACAGTTTTTCCTTTTCCCCTTATATTGGAGCTGGAACCGGTTTAACAAGAATGAAGATGTTCGGGAAAACATTAATAGGACCTGCATATCAATTAAAAGCTGGTCTTGATTATCGCATAAGCAAAGATGTAAATATGCGTGTTGGATATAGACATTTTGGTACCTTTGGCAAAGGCTACAAGCTAAAAGTAGATTTATTAGGAGAAGTAAAGCCAGGTACCTCAGGAGTAAAATCGACACTTGATGATAATGTTAAAGAAGCTTCATTAATAGGAGTTGAAAAACAAGAAGATATAAGTACAGGTAGTGGATTATTGACTACACATGGTATAGAGGCTGGTCTTATTTTTCATTTTGCTAATTAAAGCCTAAATCCTTAAAAAAACAATAGGCACCTCTATTGATATCATTCTAACGTTCCTTCCTCGTCACCCTAGCACGCTGGGTTGTCTAGCTTATACTAAAGAAGCCATAAGATGATAGAAACAAGCTTGTTAATTGCATGAACTCTTACAGAAATAGCTTTAGGTGTTTTTAACTTTTGTTTGTATACTCAACTCAAAACACTTATTTTCAGCCTGTAGATGGATACAATAAAATTTGTTTTATTAATGCTGACAATATTACTGATATTAATTACCAGTATTTACTTATCGGTTAGACTAAAATGGTTACAAATATTTAGATTACCATACGCGCTTTCACTCATTGGAATCAAAAGAAGAGAAAATAAGTTTTCTTCTATAGCTGCCCTATTTACAACTTTAGGGGGAAATTTAGGAGTAGGAAATATTTCAGGAACTGCCGTTGCTCTAAAAACCGGTGGACCTGGCTCCATTTTATGGATGACAATAATTATTGTCATCACTTCTGTAATAAAATATGTTACTTGTTATCTGAGTATGAAGACCAGAAAGAAAAAAAATGGAAAGTTTATAGGTGGTCCTATATCTTGTGTGGCTGATGCATTTAACTCTAAGAAAGCTACAGCTATGTTCCTAGCCATTATGATAATGACTTCCATAACTGTTGGTAACCTTGTTCAAGTAAATTCTCTATCAATACCGCTTAGCATAATAGATGTTCCTATGGTTGTTGGTGGGGTCATAATAGCTATAATATTTTTTGCTGTTGCAGCTTTTAACTTAAAAAAAATCAAAATTTTTATATCGGCTATGATACCGATAATGACGGTAAGTTATCTCACACTTTGTGGTATTATATTATTTAAGTTTAGCAAAAATATTCTCCCTTCTTTGAAACTAATAACAAGCAGTTTCCTTACAACTAGTAGTTTCAACTCTGGTTTATCTCTAGGCTTAATTTTGGAAGTGTTAACCATTATTCGAGTAGGAACTTTACGTGGTATTTTTGCAACAGATATAGGACTTGGCCTTGAAGGTACTGTACATTCTTCAATTGTTCCTAAAAAAAATAGCAATAAATTTATCATTGAACAGAGTCTGATTACAATAATATCACCTTTTATAGTTGCATTTATAGTGTTTGTTACAGCAATGGTACTACTTGTTACAGATTCTTGGGTCACTGATTTAGAGAGTACTAATATGTGTATATTTGCTTTTAAAAGAGCTATGAGTTGGCCTTATATTGATTATTTAATCATGGTCATAATGTTTTGTTTCGCTTTTACTACTATTTTTACTTGGTTTTTTTGTTCAAAACAAACAATACGCTACGTATCTATGAATGATAAATATATTAAAATCTGGATTGTAATTTTTACTGTGATTATTCCGGTTGGTGCAATAAATAGAGTTCAATTACTTTGGGATATTGCTGATATTTCGATTGCTGCTTTATTGTTTATTAACATACTTACTATACTCAAACTAACTTCCAGAAACCCAGAAATATTTACTATGAGTAACAGATATTTAAAATTACAAGCATAACTAAAATGCAGCAGTCACCACCTAAGCAGCACAATCCTTTTATAAAAACTTAACTAATTACCGTAATAATTATACTAGCTAAGAACTAAAAGGTAGCAGTCAAAGGTAAACAGAGATCTAAAAATAGGTGGTTTATTCTTACATAAAATACAATTCAAGAAAGATGAAGAAAAGCAAAATGAAATAAAACAAGACAGTAGACAATCATCTAAAGCTTTTATAGAAATAATATAAATAATAACTGTGTTAGTATTGTTCAAGCTGCTCGAGACTGAAGGTTTAGGTTTTCAGACCACTAGATTACAGTCTATTAGTGAAAATGATTTAAGTGACGGAAAAAACTCTCAGAAAAAAGAAACTCCTCTACCATAGCTACCTAAGAACTAGTTCACTCAGAGGTGAATAAAGAAATAAGCAAAAAAATTTAACACCTGAGCTCCGAAAATTAGGAGAAAGGAAAGGTTTATGGCAAAATATTAAAAATTTTAATAAAAAATGATTTACGGCATGTTGATGTTAGTAATAGGAAAGCATCAATCAAAAAAAGCGACAAAATGACAGTTTAACAAATATAAAAAACGGCAGATCAACTATTAATATTTCTGCTTCAACACCAAACAGTAGAAATGATTTAGGTGTAGAAAAGCGCACGCACATAGTGTGCCTTCTATAGCGATAGTAGTAGAATCGATATCTTCGTTACTACCGAGGAAAATGTAGATATTAGGCAAAATAATAAAGCTCAATTATAGAAAAGTTCTTATAAAAGAAATAAAGAATTTGAGAAAAAAGAGAAGAATCTTCAAAAAATAAGTAAAGCATTTAAAAAATAGAAGGAAAAAAGAAGAAATGCTGACAAAGTAAATCCAAGCTATTCATTTCCAATCCACAATAATCAATCATGTATAATCTCAAGTAGACCATGAATATTTAACTAACAAGCTTGAGGAAGAAAGAAAGGTTAAGTCTTCAAAAGAAAGGCAAATTATCAGGAGAACGTGGAAAAGATATAAAAATCACAGTGGTAAAACGTATAGTAGAAAATGCTGATAGTAGTGATTATGCATAGAATTGTAAACCAGATTGCCTTGGATTAAACGTCTCAAGCAGCAACAAGAAAAAGATAAAAGTGTATCAATATAAGTTGAGGTTAAAATAATTACTTAGTAAACAATAAGTTTCATGTAATGGTAGCCCTATAACAGAAGAGTATGAGCCACGTAAAAACAATACGAACATTTCAGCAAGGCCTTGTATATTGCACCCTCCTACTTTATTTTTCCACTCTTCTGATGCTAAATAAAATTTAATTTCTTGTACACTGAGACGTTTAAATTTCACTATTGTAACTACAGTTCTAATATGCTGTTTAAATCGATTAGGGGTTAATAAACACACACTGGTATATACTCTGTGTCTTCTTCCCGACAATAAACGAATGTATTTTTCTGCTTGTTCAACGTTTTCGGCTTTGAGCAATATTCTCCTGCCACAGGCAACAACCGTATCAACACCAAGCACAAAATAACTTGGATTTAAACTTTGTATCTTTTCAGCTTTACTTTTTGCCATGCGGATTGAATAATCTCTTGGAAGTTCTTTCTTCGAAGGAGTTTTGTCTATATCTGCTGACAAAATTAAGCCTGGTTTAATATTTATTTGTTTTAGTAAAGCTATTCGCCCTTCTGATGATGAGGCAAGAATAAGACTATTTAGAGATAGTTCTTTCACTTATACCTTTAAGCCTTCTAATTATCCGACCTTTCTTTGCATTCCTATCGTAAATACTCATTTCAACTAGCACCCTATCTCCGATAACAATGCGTATTTTGCTTCTTCTTACTCTTCCTGACACATGACAGATGATTTCATGTTCATTATCTAACTTTACTCTAAATTCTGCCGCAGGTAATAAGACAGTCACTATTCCTTCTACCTCAAAAATTGTTTTCGACTTTTCGTCTTTTATCATTTATTATACTATAGTTAATAATCTTTGTCAGTCTACCATAGATCTTAAAGAAGATAAAAGACCTTTTTCACTAACTTCTTTTATTCTTCCATGCTAATACCGTTAAGAGAATTATTAAGAACACTTATTTAGCTTAACTGCATCTTTCGCTTTATCTAATAATCCATTAATGAAACCAATTTCGCTTGATTTATTAAGCAAATCAGATGCGATATTAGTATATTCATTAATAACAACTGGAGCCGGCGTATCACAATTAGTTAACTCACATATTGCAACACGCAAAATAGATAAGCTTATGAGATTCAACCGCGCAATAGACCAGCTTGGGTGTAAATAAAGTTCTATTATTTTATCATACTCTTCACTGTTTCTTATAACTTTATATGATAGCTCTTCTAAAAATTGATAATCAAACTCTTTACATTCAAATATATCTACTAACTTATTTACATAGCTCCTAAGCTCACAGTTTTCTAGCTTAAAGGTACTTTTGTCGTAGTCTATAAAAATATTTGAGTAAGCAATTTGTATAGTAAAAAATCTCGCTGTACTTCTCTTCATACACCACTTTCTTTCTACAAGCCTTTCCTCCATTAGCTTAACTTTTTGTATAAATCTATCATATACAAAACAGTCAAGGTTGCATAATCACCTATATTCTTTTTGTTTTTACCAGTTCTTACTAAAGCTTTATCTTTGCTATCAACAGTAATTATGCCCATGCCAAAAGGTACTGCATAATACATAATAATAACTCCATTTCATCCTCCGATTTCTCCTTTACAAAGGTATTGATAATAATCAGTTTCATCACAAATTACGTATCCAAAAACTAAATAACCTTCATATTAATATGCCTATTTTTGACCGCAAAAAGAATTGCAGCCGGCATTTCAAATACACCAAGAACCTTAACTAGGTCATAACTAGTATTACCATCTTTCAACTTATCAGTCGTACCTTTAAGCAAAAAATCTGCTATTTTATCATAATAAACTGAATTAACTATTAGTATTTTCAATATTTACACCCACTTTTCTCGTTAAGAAGAATTTCATTAAAGATTGTTGAATTAAAGTTATAATGTTGCTAAATATCCAATATATTACTAAGCCTGTAGGAAAAGAAGAAAAAATAAAGATGGAGATATAAGGTAAAAACCTCACGATATTTACTTGAATGTCATCTTTATTATTCTGATCTTTTTCACTGATTTTTTGCTGAACTACCATAGTAATGCCTAAAATTACTGGTAAAATTCCTATAGAAACAGGAAAATTGTAATTAAACAATCCGAATAGTGTGAAGATGTTTGTCGGATCAGGAGCTGAAAGGTCCTTGATCCATAAATAAAAAGGAGCATGCCTCATCTCTATGGTAACAAATAATACTTTGTACAGAGCAAAAAATACTGGTATTTGTACTATTATAGGAAGAATGCTTGACATTGGGTTAACGTTGTTTTTTTTGAACAGTGCAACTACCTCTTTATGCTGCTTTAAACTATCGTTTTTATATAATTCTTTTATGCGATTCACTTCAGGCTGCAGACTTCTTATTTTAAACATTGAAACATATGACCTGTTAGACAAAGGAAGCATCAAAAGTTTTATTACTAAGGTTAGCACCAATATTGCTAAGCCAAAATTTTTTAAGATTAAGTTAAAATATTCAAGCAGTAAAAATACTGGCTTGGTTACGAAGTAAAGGACACCAAAATCTACAGCTTTGTCAAACAAAGGTATATTGAGAGCACTTTTATAATAATCTAATAGATTCAATTTTTTTGCTCCAGCAAAAAAATAATTTACATTAGAAACACTTGTACCAGGAAATATGCTCTTGTAAGGCTTGACAAAATCTACTTGAAATTTATCAATGTTATTAACATTTATATGTTTGATGCTAACGTTTATTTTGTCAGGTTTCTCAGGTATAATGGCTGTAAGCCAATATTTATCAGCAAAACCAAACCAACTTTTTTCACTTGTACTTGTTTTTATTAAACGTTTCTTGGCAATATCCTTATATGTCCATTCCTCTAGCTTATTATCAAACGTACCTAGTACTCCTTCATGCGATATCCAATAAGATTCGTTAATATTATCACGTTTACGATTAATTTTACCATAAGGAACTAAGATTACATTGTCCTTTGTATTATTTTCAACAATTTGCTCAATCTTAAACATGTAGCTGTCATCAAGGCTAACTTTTGTTCTGAATATGATGCCATTTTTATTATCCCAAAACAAATTAACTATTTTCCGATTAGTTAGTTCAGCTTTATCAGTTTGCCAAATTGTTTTAGAATCTGGAATTTTAATTTTGCCACTTGGATCGAGCCAACCAAATTCTGCAAAATATACATCTTTTGATTCTGCAGGTGACAGCAATACCACCTGTGAAGAAGGAGAATTTAGTTCTAAGTAGTAATTGGTTAAGATTAAGTCATCAAACCTGACACCTTTTAAGGAAACCGACCCTTTAACCATATTATTGGTTAGGTTAATCCTTTGTCCTTGAGTAGAATTAATAATTTCGGAACGATTTTGGTGTATCATAGAAGCAAGATCATTAAAAGATTCTATATGTTCAATATTTTCAATTGATTGGTTATTTTGGTCTACATTAAGAAAATTATCGTAAATAACACACCACGATACTATAATTGATACAGAAAGGATAGCTGCCAAAATTAGATTTCTTGCTTCTGACATAAATTTGAGCTAAATATACTTCCTTAAAGTGTATATTAAATGTTGTACTGAAACAATAAAGTTTGCCTATTTTTAATAATAACTTTTAACACTAATCTTTTATTACTATCTATTATAATAGCTTCACATTTTAACAATATAAACACAGTAAAAAACCCATTTATTTAACTACTAATAATAGTTATCACTAGAATGCTCCTATTTATAAAGGAGTAGATTAAAAAATAGATTTCTCAGTACTTTTTCACCATATAAAGAAAAGATTCAAAATAAATTGTTCTATCTAAAAAAATACACTTATGCTTACCTTAACTTACAAAATATTCAAAATTTAAAAATGCATGAAGCTGTAAAAGGTCAAGTAAGAGCTAAAATGGTTTAAGTATCTTAAGTGAAAATAGGATTTTGAGGTATTTTTGTTTCTCTGTAAGAGAGAATAAGCTAATATTATACATATTATATTGTGAATCTCCTTATTAAAACTCTGCAGGTTAATATAGGAGCAGAAATAAATATTGCAGAGCAAGTGCCAATTAAAATACCAAAGAAGATGATCAAGCTGAAGTCTCTGACTATACCTGTACAAATCAACATCAAAGGAAGAGCAGCAAGTAAAGTTGTACCTGAGGTTAAAACAGTACGAAATAATGTAGCGTTAATACTTGCATCTACTATTTTACTTATATTCCTCTCTTCACCATTTTTTTGATATTCTCGAATTCGATCATACATAATTACTGAATTATTGATTGAATAACCAATTATAGTAAGAAGAGCTGCGATTGATGAAGTATTAAACTCAATGCCAGTCAGGCTAATAAAACCAACAGTTAAAATTATGTCATGAACAAGTGCTATTATTCCACCAAACCCACATTGCCAGTTAAATCTAAGCCAGACGTAAAAAAATATTCCAACAATTGCAACTAACATTGATAATATTCCTTCAAACACCTGTGATGAGCCTATTTGTGGACCAACATAGTCTACTTTACGATAGCTTATCGAACTACCTAGCTTTTCTTCTAGTATACTTTTTATCTTCTTGATTTTATCTTCACTTCCTTCTTTTTTAAAGCGCATAACTAAATTATCACCTGCTTTTGAACTCTGCACCATAAAACTGTTTTCTTTTAATACATTAAGAATAACATGATCTTCATTTAAAGACTTTATCTCTATCAAAATTCCTCCTGTAAAATCTATGCCTAAATTCACTCCACGTAACATGACAGTAAATATTGAAAAAATAACCAGAATAATACTAATTAGTATAGTTAACTTTCTGTATTTGCTAAATTCGATATCGAAGTTACCTGAAACGAGTCTGACTGCCATACTCTTTACTTAAACTCTAACTTTATATATTTTTCAAAAGATTTACTAGTTTATCTTGTGATTAAACTATACTAAGCTTTACTTTTTTTACAGTTAAGTAATATAATTTTTAGATCACATAATTTCATCAATTAATAAGCTATAGTTACTTAGAATATAATATCAACAGAAATACCTAATATGAGTAAGTCACTAATAATTTAATTTTTACTTTGTTAACCTTTTCTTTGTGAATCTACATTCTTTTGAATAAAAAAACTATATCAACACATCTAATTCATTTTGTGAGTCTTGGTTACTAATTTTTTGCACTCTCGCATGCTCTATTAAACTTAATAGCTCTTTTTCTGTTTTACGATCTCCAACTTTTAACGATTTTCTTTTACATTAAATATTATAACTTCAACTATCGTTAATAGTTTCTTTGCTATAGCATCTAATTTGCAATTCGCAAAAGATTGGTAACTTTTTTATATCTTGATATTTGCTGTTATAACACTCTGGCCTTGCTTGCTAAATTTGCCTGAACATACTTCTTATTCCTTATCTTTTGTCCTATAGTTTATACATAAGATCTTACATACACTTTTTTCTCTTTAATTACCTATTCATCGGCTAATAAGTCAGTTGCTTGATAAATAATATTAGCAGAAAATCCTGCTTTAAGTAAGATCTCTGTTATTTTTATTCTCGCTGCTTCTGCATTACTTTTCTCTTCAGCTTAGATAAATTTGATTAGTTCAAGAATTGCTTTGTGTACTTTTCTATGAGATTATGCTTCCTTTGTACTTACTTTTAATTAAAATAGCTGTTTTCTCTTAGAATTTTTAGTCCAAGAAGCAGATCTTCAATATCAATTGAATAAAACACTTTTACTCTAATATAGAAAGCGTATAGATAAACGTCTTCTACCCTTGTCATATTTTAGTACTTGCTGTTTCGGTACTCTAATTTTGTTTATCAAATTTTTCTGAATATATTTCCGCATTAGCCTCCAATGTTTTATCTTTTGCTATATTTTCTAATTTATAGAATCAGTACGTTTCTTATCATTACCATCATTGATATTGCTAATACTATTTTTTATATAAATAAACTATATCCTGCCATAAGGCTTTACCATAATATACTAATTTCTATAACTTTTTATACATTCATAATACAGCTATCTCTATGGTATCAGCTGTATAAAATTTCTATTGCAAGCTTTTATAAAATACCTATATTTCTCAATTAAATTTAATATAACCTTTTCCAAGATACAGTAGTACTAGCTACAACCTGTTGCTAGATAACCTTTGCTCGTTTATAAGAAGAAACAGCAGCGAAAAACGAGCCAAAAGCAATGAGAAAAGATCCAAGCCAAATTGTAGACATTCCAGGTTTGTAATATACTTTAGTAGCAATCTTGTTCTTATTCTTATTGATTTTGCCGATTATAACGTAAATATCAAAAAATAAATTGTGATAAATGCTACTTTCAGCATTCCTCTGACCTTCCACAAGATAAAATCTGTATTCAGGAGTTACTTCACCTAGCACCCTGTTACTCAATAGATTCCTAATATCCATTGTGCCTCTTACTGCTTGGAAATTTTTCTCTCTTATTAATTCGATATTTCGTAAAGTGACCTCAAATTTATTGACTGTTATGCTATCCCCTATTTTTAAGTAGTTCTCTTTTTTCTCTTGCCAACCAACTGAACAGGTTATACCAAGTACTAGAATTGCTACTCCAGCATGAGCGAGCATCATAGCATAGTAAGACCCGGAAACTCTCTTTGCTAATAAAATTGATTCTCCCAGTGCCATCTTAAATAAACGGATTCTTTTACTATATGCTTCCAAAATAAAGACTAATAATGCTATAGAAATGGTAATTGATAATATGATCATTAACTTCATATGAAAAATAAATGGTAAAATAGCTGCAGCACTACAAAATGTGAATTTATATTCACGGAGTATTGATGATAAACTATTTCCTTGCCAACGACAATATTGTCCTACCATAATGAGCACTAGAACGACTAGCACAATAGGGTTAAATAAGGAATTGTAATATGGTGCTCCAACTGAAATAAGTTCACCAGTCAAATATTCGAGCATTACAGGGTATAAGGTACCAACAAAAACAATAAAAAATGCTGTAATAAACAACAAATTGTTTATTAACATCATTGTAAATCGTGAAAAGAATCTTCTACTCCCTGGTATCTGATCAACTTGACCACCAGGTTTTATATTTTCTTTCTCTCTAGATTTCAGTGTTAAATACTGTAATGACAACAAAGATATATGTTTTTTTCTCGTACACACTACAAATATTACTAAGCTGCTAATTACAATTACACTAAGTAAAGCTAATATATATAATCCATACCTTGGATCATCTGTAAACGTGTGCACTGAAGCAAGTATTCCTGAGCGAACTAAAAATGTTCCAGCCACACTCAGTGTAAAAGTTGTAAGTGCAAGCAAAGTAGCAAAATTCCTTAAAACATTAAAATTTTGTACTACAAGTAGCAAATGTATCAGTGCTACTGCAATTAACCACGGCATCAAGGAAACATTTTCTACTGGGTCCCAAAACCAAAACCCGCCCCAACCAAGCTCACGATATGCCCACCAACTGCCAAAGCTAATGCCAAAAGTAAGCAATGACCAAGAGACAAGTACCCAAGGCCTGATAATCCTAGCCCAAAGGTTTCCTTTAGTGTCTACAATTAACCCAGCTATAGAAAGCGAGAAGGGAACACTAAACCCAAGATATCCCAAATATAATATCGGTGGATGGATTGCAAGACCGATATCCTGCAATATCGGATTAAAACCAAGGCCATCCGGTTCAATACTTGTCATTTTAACAAAAGGATTAAATTCAAGTAAAGTAAACAACAAAAAACAGAAGCAAATCAAGCTTTGAGTAATTAAGGACACCCTCTTCAATTCACTGCTATTATCAATGAAAGTACCCATCAGAAACAGGTAAAAGGTAAGAACTAAGGTCCAAAGCAGCATTGACCCTTCCTTATTCCCCCAAACACCACAGATTTTATAGATCAAAGGCTTTGTTGTATGAGAGTGGTAATATACATTTTCAAGTGAGAAATCGTTTGTAATGTGGCAGTAAATCAAAATAGCCATTGACGCTGATACACAGAAAAATACAGCAATAGTAATAAATCGGTAAGAACTAAGCGGTAAAAATAAATATATTAATGATAATAAGCAAGCTGCTAGTAGCAATATGTTTCCAAGCTCAGACATAAGTTATAGATATTTATACAATGATATTACTAATAATAAGTTGAAAGTTAAAGTTTTAATATAAAAATAAAACTAGCATGATGCTTCCATACTTTACTGTATCAATCACGGTAACAGTAAGTAAAAATTAAATATTAAGTTTTACACTTTTATTCTTTAGGACTGGTGTTGAAGTAATATCATAGGTACAATCAAGATTAGCAAATCTTTATATTAGTAAAAATAATAAAATAGAACAGTAATAACAAGTCAGTAATTGATTTAAAAAAATCTCTATACTGTTTTGGGATTTTAAAAGTAAGAAGATTTCAAATATAAGAAAAGTAAATTATTAATAAAGAGATTTAGCGACTATTTGCTGATTGACTTGCAAAGAAAATAAATTATATGTAACTAAGTAAATTGTAAAATATATTATTTATAATGTTACTAGAAGTGTTTATGGTAATGTTTTCACGGAAGTTAAGTACCTAATAATCTAGTGCTGAATAAGAACCAAGGCAATAAATAGATAAAAAACGATTAAAGAAGCTATTGGTGTTTTCAAAAAGGTTAACATAAAAAAGCCTTTCATAAACTCTCAGTAGCAAAAAAGCAAACCAGAAAGTTTTCAAAAAATGTGAAAGAAACTCAAGAAAAGATTAAAATGAAGAGAGTAAAACTAAAAAGACTTACTGATAATAGACAATCAATAGTAAAAACAATTAGAAATTTTTATAGAAGTTAAGGATAGCCTCTTTATCTATTTAAGTTAGTTGAGCTCAACTTTTTGCAATAATGTTGAAATGTATTAGAATATTAGAGAAATCGTTTTAGGTAAAAAGAAAAGAACCAATTAAAGACTTCCTATTAAACCATGATAATTCGTTCAACGAAACGTATTCTAAATTATATGGTAAAAGAGACAACGTTACAGCAGTACTATCAAAGTAATGAGTTAAAGAGTTTTTACGACAAAGGTATAGAGAAAAAGAAGTATTGCAACCAATAGTACCTTATATAAAGAATATGGAAATTTATGTGATAAGATAAATCCAAGAATGCAATCGAAAAAAAGAATAACGGAAGAAAAACTTGAGGAAAATAGGTAAGTTAATGCTAGTATAATTAAATGACATAAAAAATATGTTTAGGCAGCCCTTAATTGTAAAAACTTTCAGAGTTCTTGCATAAGAAAAAAGTGAATATTCATTTAGGGATAGCGCATACTAAAAAATAATTAAACTTATATATCAGTAAAAGATTGCTGGACATCAGAAAAATTCGTCAAAACTTATCTTAAATAAAAAAATATTCGAAAGTATGCTACACGAAATTAAGCAGTTATGCAATGTAGAAGGATTTAAGAAATTAGTAAGTAATATACGGAGCAAGATAGGTTAATAAAAATTTTGATTCAGCTTTACCAAACAAAACATACATAACAATTTAGGCACTCTCAGCTGAGAAAAATAGAGAATCCTTTAATAGAACTAAGAAAAACTTCACAAACTGACGGTGAAACTGAAGTAGATCAGGCTATAATTTCTTTGACACTAAAATTTAGTACAGTTACTCTAACTTAGGCTTTGCACTTATGTATATCTACCAAGCTGTCATTCAAGTGGCACTGGCATTTGAGATCTAGAAAACTTAATTGCAAATTGGTGTACTGTTTTTAATAGAATTATGTAATAAAAATTAGGCCCTAGTATTAGTTACCTGAAGATGATAAGCAAAAAATGTAATGTTTTCCCTATCGGACTTAAATCATAACGTTCACATACAATTAAAAAGGTCAAACTTTTAGAACAATGAAAACGATCAGCACTTTAATTCAAGAAGGATCAAAACTGTTATCGTCACATAAAGTTGAATCACCATGTCTGGATTGTGAGATCATAATGCAGCATGTTCTTGAAGTAGAGAGATCATACATAATTATGAACCGTACCGATCAAGTACCGATGGAGAAGGAAAAGTTATTTTGGAAATTAACAAAAAAAAGAGCGAAAAGGTATCCAATATCACAAATAATAGGTAAACGTGAATTCTGGAGTAAAAATTTTATAGTCAATCAGCATGTTTTGGATCCAAGACCAGACAGTGAGACAATAATTTTAGCAGTGTTAAAATGCTATCCAAACAAAAAGCAGAGATTAAAAATTGCAGATTTTGGCACAGGTACAGGTTGCTTACTAATATCCTTACTTAGTGAATATGAATATGCCGTTGGTGTTGGTTTTGAGAAGAGTTTAAAAGCATACAGAGTTGCTTGCCGGAATGTAAAAAGTCATAATTTACTTGACAGAGCTAAAATACTTCCAAGTTCATGGACAGAGTGCAGAGGCTTATTTGATCTTATAATTAGTAATCCTCCATATATCAAAAGAAATAAGTTGAAAGATCTGCAAGCCGAAGTACAAAAAGAACCGAGAATAGCCCTTGATGGTGGTATTGATGGCTTAAACTGTTACTTAAGTATTTTTCCAATATTGAGAAAATGCCTTAAGAAAAATGGGTTTGTGATATTAGAAGTAGGTGAAGATCAAAGTGACATTGATAAAATAATTCCTTCATATGGATTATTTTTGCAAGAATATGTGTATGATTTAACAGGAACAAAAAGATGCATTATTATTAAGCAATAGACTTTTCTTATATAACTTGGAAAAAGAGTGTACATTTTAACATATTGGTGCTTTTTGTAATACTATATTGCTCTTAAACTATCTTTAAAAAATTTACAAGCAAAGAAGAAAGGCAAAAGAAATTCCAAACAGCTAATTACTCACTGCTTATCTTAATAATATAGATTTTTTTGACGTCTTGAACATTTCATAAGCACATTTCAACTTGTATAAACAAAAGACACAGAAGCTTTTAAAGATATACGGTGCATATGGTGCACCAAATACGCTAAATTTTTCTGCTATTTAATCTGCACAGAATAAAGATAAATGAGCATCTTCGATACTCTATACCAAAGAGGCTAGTGAAATTTGTTAGACAGTTCTGCTCTCCTATTCTCAAATCATAATATCTATACAGTTGTACATCACATACTAACACAGTAAAAAAGAATAGGGTTTCATATAGTTATATAAGCTTACTCAACATAAACCAGTTTCTCACACACACATTTTACTACATAATCAGCATTAATGTTAAAATATTTGTAAAGTACTTTATAAGGCGCCGATTCTCCAAAGCTCTCCATGCCAACAAATATACCGTTTGAACCTATATATTTGTGCCAACCAACTTCACTTCCAGCTTCAATTGCAACTTTAATGCTGTCATTACCTAATATTGTCTTTTTATATTCATCACTTTGCTCATCAAAAAGTCTCCAGCATGGCATAGAAACAACTCTTGTACCTATCCCTTTTCCCTGTAATTTTTCCCTTGCTTCAACTGCAATTTCAACTTCAGATCCAGTAGCAAATATCGTTACTTGTAATTTTTCTAAGTATTCACATAAAATATATGCACCAAGCTTTGATAAGTTAGCGGATTGATCAATGTCAAAGTGGAATTTGCGTGTGTAATTCACACTTTGCCTTGAAAGTGCAAACAACGTAGGTGATTCTTTTTTTTCCAATGCAATACTAACGCATTCTAGAGTCTCAAGTGCATCAGCCGGCCTAAAAAGATACAGATTCGGTATAGCTCGAAAAGAGGATAAATGCTCTATCGGTTGATGAGTTGGACCATCTTCTCCTACTCCAATTGAATCGTGAGTTGTTATATATATAATCTGCTGTTTCATCAAAGCTGAAAGGCGTATCGCGGGACGATAATAGTCAGAAAATACCAAAAAAGTGCCTCCATAAGGAATAATACCACCATGAAGAGCCATGCCATTCATACAGGCTGCCATAGCATGCTCTCTTACTCCATAATGAAGATAAGAACCATTGCGATTATCTCTATCTATTATCTTCATATGCCCATACTTAGTACAATTTGACCCGGTAAGATCAGCGGACCCGCCAATTAATTCTGGCATAGAATTAGTTAAAAATTCCATTACCTTGCCGAAAGAAAATCGTGTAGCTTCACTTGGCATTCTTTCATGTATTTGTTTCTTTAAGTTTGCTAAATCACTGTTAATATTATCTGGTAAACGTTTATCTAGCCGTCTTTGAAGTTCTGCATGATATCTTGTCGTTCCAGTATCATATACTGGAATCCATTCTTTTTTTTCTTCACTATCCATACGCTTAAATAACACTGAATTATAGTCTTGCTTTGCTCTCTTAACTGCCTTCATCCAAGCATTTTTTATATCTTCTGGAACATAAAACGGTTCATAGTTCCAATTTAATTTTTCTCTTATTTGCTTTACATCTTTCTCTGTAAAAGCACCACTGTGAGCGGAAGCTGTGCCAGCACAGCTTGAAAATTTCCCAATGATAGTTTTGCAACAAATTAATGTAGGTTTATTAGACCTTTGTGCTTGCTCAATTGCGAGCGATATAGAGTCGAAATCATGCCCATCAATTTTATTAACGTTCCATCCATATGCTAAAAAACGCTTTTCTACATCATCAGAACAAGAGATGCTAGTAGCACCATCTATGGTGATATCATTATCATCAAAAAAGGCTATCAACTTATTCAATTTAAGATGCCCAGCAAGTGATGCTGCTTCGTGACTTATTCCTTCCATGAGACAGCCATCTCCTAACACTACATAAGTGTAGTGATTAATTCCAAACTGCTTTTCAAGAATCAATTCAGCAAGTGCCATACCTACTGAAATAGCGAACCCTTGCCCTAGTGGACCTGTTGTTGCGTCCACCCCAGGAGTTAGACAAAATTCTGGATGACCTGGAGTTTTAGATCTGAATTGCCTAAAATTTTTTAACTCATCTATACTAATATAACCTGTCAGGTATAATATGGAATATAGTAACATTGAACCATGACCATTTGATAAAACAAAACGGTCTCTATTGAACCATTTAGAATCATCAGAGTTGTGATTGAAGTATTTGGTAAATAAGATAGTTGCAATATCTGCCATGCCAAGTGGCATACCTAAGTGCCCAGAGTTCGCTTTTTGTACTGCATCAATTGACAAAAAGCGGATGGCATTTGCCATAGATTTCAAAAGTAGATAATTCATATGTCGATAGATAAGAGAACTTAAAAGTAAAGTGTAATATACTATATTAGCAAAAACAAGTTGACACTTAATACTAAAATCTTTAATAATCTAGAGTTATATTGTTAAAATTTTGATATGACAACTGTTGTTAGTAGAAAGTATAGAATCAGCCGTAGGCTTGGCATGAATTTATGGGGTAGGGTAAAAGACCAAGTAAACAAAAGGAAATATCCTCCAGGACAACATGGTATTCTTGGGTTCAAAAGGTTATCTGATTTTGGTAAGCAGTTTGCTGCACATAAGAAATTTAAGTTTTATTATGCAATTTCAAGTAAACAACTCAGGCGTATATTTTTAGATGCTTATAACAGAAAAGGTTATACAGCTGATAATTTTATTGGTATCTTAGAATCAAGGTTAAGTGCTGTTTTATATCATTCTGGTCTTGTGCCAACAATTTACTCAGCAAAGCAACTTATATCTCATAAGCATGTTACAGTTAATGATAGAGTGGTTAACATATCAAGTTATCGAGTAAAACCTGATGATATAGTGAAAATAAGAGAAAGCGCAGTAAAAATCCCTGTAGTAATAGAGACCATAGAAAAACAAGAACGCAAAGCTCCAGGTTATTTAGAAATAAATAGTAAAGAGCATTCAGTAAAGTATTTAAGAGTACCTCAGTATTCTGAAGTTCCTTACTCAGCAGATATGGAAGTTAATTTAGTAGTAGAATTTTACTCTAGGTAAAATAAAAGGGCCTGTGTGGCGGAATTGGTAGACGCAGCGGACTTAAAATCCGTGGGTTTTGCGGCCTTGGGAGTTCAAGTCTCCCCATGGGCACCAGTTTAGTTTATGAAAAGATACAAGAAATATGAAATGGCTCAATATAGAAAGCATCGTAGAAGCTTTAGAAAAAAAATTTCCAAACGAGGACATAATTAATATCAGATTTACTGAGCTTAAGAAAAAAGTCTTAGGTTTAGAAAAGTTTGATGATGATGAAAAACGCTGCAATGAAAAAATACTTGAAGCTATTCAAGCAGCTTGGATTGAGGAGAGATCTTACAAATAGAAATGGCAGCTACTATTAAATGATCTTGTTTACCATTTTAACATGTAATCCATAGCTATACAAACATTGTGATTTGAACCTACCAGCAGGATATCGTGCAAGTAGCTAACACTAGTAGTCAGTTTGCTGTGCAAGCTTGTCAAAAAAATTTCTCTTAGTATAGTATAAAAAGCTGCTTTTATATTTAGCAGCAGCTCAGTGTGCTTACTTATAAGTAAAATTCCTGGATTTTAGTATAAAGTGTTGAATAACAACGAGAGGAAAAAATTCACTCCGGTAGTAATGATTAAACTAATTCTAATTAGAAGCAGAAAAGTTAATCAATTATGAAATGAGAGTGGCAGCATAGCATAACAAGTTTAGTAAATGGAATGATTGTAATATGCCTGACAGATTCTGTATCAGCATAGACTTTTCATAAAATATTATCTTTTACGGTATGAAGACAAGGAGTAAAGCTGCATTCCAGCACACCACTATAATGCAAGATTTTTAACCTATTGTAAGACGAAAGGATAATAAAAAGCTATTTTATAGTACAAAATATTTTACTACTATATTTATATAATCTTTGGATTAAGGAATACCTTTTTAATATTATTGATAACTAATTTACTTACTGGTTATTTTATAACAATTTTTTCAGTTCTACACAAACAATTTAAATAAAGTTAGTAAATGATGAAGGTGATTTAATAGAAAAGCTTAAATATATTGTACGTGATCTACCTTAAATAAGTCATCCTATCACACTTGATTCTAAGGTAGTAGTTTATTCAACGAGGTTGATTCTATTAAACTTACCGTGATGGACTAGTTTTATTATTGACGCGATCACTGAGGCTTGTGAATAATATTCATTACTACTATATTGTAACTATAGGAAGGAATTTAGTTTGTAGTAAAAAGATGCTTAGACAAAGTGGTCCAAGGAAATTAAGATCTATAGTAGAAAGTTATACATTAAAATGCATGAAGGGCAAGATGAGCAAAAATGAAATATGTCTTATTTTAAACTGGAGGAACATAGTTGGAGCAGAAATAGCAGAGTGTACAAAGCCAAGAAAGATTTCCTATGCACAAAATATAAATACAGGTGTGTTACATCTCACAGTAGCAAATGGTAGTAAGGCACTGGAAATTCAACATATGATCTCTCTTATAATAGAGAGAATCACAATATTCTTTGGCTACAAAGCAGTATATAGTATAAAAATTAAGCAGGAAAGTGTTGATTATTTCAACATATAAGATAATCTATGGCACATAGAATAACTTGGTATATCAAAGTGAGTAGAGTTTGCGAACTAACAAACAGAAGGAAGTCTTTTGGTAATAAGGTATCACATTCAAACCGTAAAACAAAACGCACCTTTCTCTTAAATTTGCATAGTGTTACGTTGATGAGCAACATCTTAAATAAGAAATTTAAGTTTCGTGTGGCGGCGAGAACTTTAAGGACTATAGATTATAAAGGCGGCCTTGATGCTTTTTTGCTCAACACAAAAACAATTAAGCTAAGTGAGAAAGCACAGAAAATAAAAAGAAGGTTAAAAAAAGTTTTAGCAAGGCAAGAGGTAAAATTAGCCACTTCAGATGCATAGTAAGCCTCCATGGCTCAGGACAAAAGCTCCAGCTAGTAAAATATTTAATGAAATCTTAAACACTGTTAAACAGTATAACTTACATACAGTGTGCGAGAAAGCCGCTTGCCCAAACATTGGTGAATGCTGGAACAAACGTCACGCTGCTATGATGATTCTTGGTTCTGTTTGCACTCGTGCTTGTGCGTTTTGTAACGTTGCAACTGGTACCCCTGATAAATTAGACCCTCACGAACCAGAAAATTTAGCAAGGGCAATAAAAAAATTAAACTTGAAATATGTTGTCATTACCTCCGTTGACCGTGATGATTTATTAGATGGTGGCGTAAGTCAATTCGTAAAGTGTATAGAAGAAATTAGAAAGATTACTCCAGAAACAACAATAGAAATTTTAACTCCCGATTTTTTAAATAAAAAAGGTGCATTTGAAGCAATTGCTGTTGCATCACCTGATGTCTATAACCACAATATTGAAACAGTGCCAAGGTTATATGCAAAGATAAGGCCAAGGGCACGTTATTTTCATTCATTGTATTTGTTGAAAACGGTAAAGCAGACTAATCCTAAACTTTTCACAAAATCAGGGCTCATGGTTGGTCTTGGAGAAACAAAAGAAGAGGTACTTCAGGTCATGGATGATTTACGAAATGCTGAAGTTGATTTTATAACAATAGGTCAATACCTGCAGCCAACTCCAAAACATGTAAAAGTTGATAGATATATTACCCCAGAAGAATTTGAGCATTATAAATATATTGCTTATTCTAAAGGATTTCTAATGGTTGCATCAAGTCCATTAACCAGGTCATCATATCATGCTGAAGAAAGTTTTAGTAAGCTCAAAGCTTATTATTTTCCAACATAGAAAATACTTGACGAGCTTTAGCCACAACATATAATATTAATCTTGGGTTTTATATGATTTCCAGGAGTTTAGTAGTAGTATTATACGTATAAAGTTTAAGTTGTGTACATTAGGATAAATTTTTACCTAGTTAGCTGTTTTCAGTTTAAAATTAAGGAAGGAGTTACTATATATATATTAGCAAATGTTAGCTAAACTTATATTATGGATTTGAATAAATTTACCGAAAAAGCAAAGAGCTTAATCCAAAGTGCTCAAATGAAAGCGTTGGGAGCTGGACATCAAGTTTTTATGCCTGAGCATCTACTAAAAGCAATGCTTGAAGATGAATCAGATTTAGTTCAGGATTTAATAGTAGCTTGTGGTGGGGATGTACAAAGTATTTCTGATGCTACAAATAGTGCACTAAAAAAGTTTCCAGTAGTTGAAGGTCCAGGAAGCAGTGGCCTTCAACTTTCAAGAGAAATGGCAAGAGTTTTTGAGGATTCAGTAAGTATTGCTAGGAGGAATAAAGATACATTTGTTACTGTTGAGCAATTACTGCAGAGCTTAGCTGCACAGAGGAGTGATACTGTGGGTAAAATTCTAACAGAAAACGGTGTTACACAGCAGAAATTGAACTCAGTTATTACAGAAACAAGGAGAGATAACAGTACGGGCGCGCCAAGAATAAGGGGAAAGTTGACTGTAGCAAAGAAATATACAAAGGATGTTACAGAGCTTGCTATGCAAGGCAAGCTTGATCCTGTAATTGGTCGTGATGATGAAATTAGAAGAACTATACAGGTATCGCTTAGGCGAACAAAGAATAATCCAGTGCTAATAGGTGAGCCTGGTGTTGGGAAAACTGCGATAGTTGAGGGACTAGCAAACAGAATTGTTACAAACGATGTGCCACTTGGTTTACGCGATGCAAAGGTCTTAGCATTAGATCTTGGCGCATTAATTGCTGGAACAAAGTTTAGAGGAGAGTTTGAAGAAAGACTAAAAGCAGTTATTAATGAGCTTTTGAAAACGGATGAGAAAGTTATTTTGTTTATAGATGAGCTTCATACTTTAGCCGGAGCAGGAGCAACAAGTGGTGCAATGGATGCTTCAAATTTACTGAAGCCTGCTCTTGCACGTGGAGAAATTCGCTGTATAGGAGCTACAACGTTAGATGAGTATCGTGAGCATATAGAGAAAGATCCTGCACTTGCAAGACGTTTCCAGCCTGTGTTTATCTCTCAACCAACTGAAGCTAATACTATTTCAATACTCAGAGGTCTAAAAGAAAAGTATGAAGTGCATCATGGTATAAGAATCACAGATGGTGCAATAATTGCTGCTGCAACGTTGTCCAATAGATATATAACAGACAGGTTTTTACCTGATAAGGCGATCGACTTAATTGATGAAGCAGCAAGCAGAGTAAGAATTGAAATGGATAGCAAGCCTGAAGTAATTGACGAACTTGAGAGGAAAATAATACAGTCGAAAATTGAGTCAGAAGCTCTAAAAAGAGAACACGATGAAAACTCTAAGCAGCGTTTAAAGAAGATAAATGAAGAAATTGAAAACCTAAACAGTAAATTTGCTGATTTGAACAGCAAATGGCAGATGGAGAAGAGTAAAATAGCTAGAATACAAGAGACAGCTGGAAAATTAGATAGCGCTAGAAAAGAGTTAGAATTGGCTCAGCGCAGTGGAAATTTAGGGAGAGCAGGGGAGTTGATGTATGGTATAATTCCTCAGCTTGAAAATGAGTTGAAAGATCAGGAGAAAGTTACTGATAGTTTCCTAAAAAAAGAAGTTGCTGAGAACGACATTGCAAATATTGTTTCGAAATGGACAGGTATTCCAGTTGATAGTATGATGCACAGTGAAAAAGAAAAGCTTCTTAGCATGGAAAATGAAATAGGGAAAAGGGTGGTAGGACAAAAAGATGCAATAGAAGCAATAAGTAATGCGGTTAGGCGCTCTCGCTCTGGCGTACAGGATACTAATCGTCCCTTTGGTTCATTTTTATTTTTGGGCCCAACCGGAGTTGGAAAAACTGAACTAGCGAAAGTTCTTGCTGAGTTCTTATTTGACAACCAAGGAACACCCCTGCGCTTTGATATGTCTGAGTATATGGAAAAACACTCCATCTCGAAGCTAATTGGTGCACCTCCAGGATACGTTGGCTATGAACAAGGCGGAAGATTGACCGAAGCAGTAAGAAGAAGACCATATCAAGTAATTCTATTTGATGAAATAGAGAAGGCAAATCCTGACATATTTAACCTATTGTTACAGGTTTTAGATGAAGGTAGGCTAACCGATAGCCATGGCAAATTGATTGATTTTCGCAATACTATACTAATTTTAACTTCTAACCTTGGCGCTGAGATAATGCTAAAGGGAGTTGCTGACTCTATAAAAAGTGAAGTAATGCAAATAGTTAAGTCAGCATTTCGTCCAGAATTTTTAAACAGACTGGATGAAATTATTATATTCCATAGTTTAACCAAGGACGACATTTATCAAATAATAGATGTTCAATTTTCTCATTTACAAAAAACGCTTGCTAAGCTTAAACTAAGTATAAGTTTGTCACAGGAGGCTAAAGAACTAATAGCACAAACTGGCTATGACCCTGAATATGGAGCAAGACCTCTAAAAAGAGTAATACAGGAATGTATTCAAAATAATCTAGCCAAGCTAGTTTTATCGGAAGAAGTAACAGAAGGTAGTGAGCTAATAGTGTACGCTCTTAATAATGAAATCTTAATTAAAAAGGTTTAAAGTGGCTGTGTGTTGCATAAAAAAATGCATATAGATAATAATGTTGACACTGAATCTTTATTCAAGCTGATTAATCAAGAGAACAAAAAAGAAAAAGAAAAAATTAAAGAATTTATAAAATACTTTTATAGTTTTATTTACAATAGTGATTTAAAGGTTAATGATAGGTTCCTTTTGTACATTGCAAAGGACGCATACAACTTCATCCTCAAAAAGGAAAAAGAAAAAAGCAAATTGAAGATAAATAATATAAATGATATACCAGGAATAAAAGGCAATTTTACTGTAGTTAAAATAACGAGTGACGACATGCCTTTTCTAGTTGATTCTATTGTTGCTACTATTAAATCGCACGATTTAACTATATGTTATTATAGTAATAGTATAATTAATATTAAAAGAAAAAGTGGACTGATTGATGAGATTTACGATTTAGAAGAGAATAATGGTGTAAAGGAGTCAGTAATATACGTAATTATTAAGGGTATAAGTGATAGTTTTGTTAACACTATAAAAGAATCTCTACGAAAAACACTGAAAGCGGTTAATTGTGTTGTAAAAGATTGGCTTCTGATGCTCCAGAAGATAGACGAAGTGAAAAATGAACTTTGTTCTGTCGTTCAGGCAACAGGTATCAAGGTCCATATTCGATCGTCACACACTACTAATCAAGTTGTAGATTTTCTAAATTGGTTGCAAAATAATAATTTTTTATTTTTAGGTTACCAAGAGCGCATTGCTGATAAAGATGGCAAACTTGTTTCTAGTGATGAGAAAAATCTTGGTTTAATGAGAGCAAGCAAAGAATATCAAAGTTCTTCTGTTTCTTCTGAGAATTTGAATTTGTACATAGTAAGGTCAGATCTGATCTCAATAGTTCATCGACGTACATACATGAATTGTATAGGAATGAAAGAATTAGATGATCATGGTAACGCGGTAAAAGAGCGATATTTTTTTGGGTTATTTACTTCAGTAGCAGAGGTTCAAGACATTCGCATTATTCCGATAGTAAAAAGTAAAGTCAAAGCAATAGAGAAAAAAACAGGATTTGTGCCTGGTGGGCACAATAATAAGGCTTTAGTTTCTATTTTACAAGCATTCTCTTGTGATGAATTATTCCAGTTAAATGAAGACGAGTTATTTAAGATTTGTACTTCAATTATGTCCCTTGCAATTAGGCCAAGAGTTAAACTCTTTTTAAGAAAAGTAGGAAATTTTATTAGTTGTATAATACTAATACCAATGCGATATGCTAGTGCCAGGTTAATGTTCAAAATACGTGATATATTGAAAAATGAGACAAGTGCGGAAAGTTCAGATATTTACAACAACCACATTATCAATGAATATGATTTAATGAAATTACATGTAGTCCTAAAGACTAAAAATGTTAGTGTCCTTGACGATAAAATTTTGCACATCGAAAACAAATTAAGAAACATCACAGAAAAGTGGGAAGATCGTTTTATAGATAATCTATATAGCACTTTCAATACTGTCGAAGATATATTCATCCGTTACTGCAAAGCATTTCCAATAAGCTATCAGGAGAGTTTTGAACCTCACAGTGCATATTATGATATGAAGAAATTGGAAACAGTAAGAAGGAAAGGAATAAGTGAGGTTGATCTAAGGCTTACTCATGATAATCTTAATTATCAATTAAAGGTTTACACTCCAAGCAACGGGGGACTTGAATTATCGAAAATATTAAAAATTACTAAGAATTTGGGAACAAAGATCCTATCTCATAATAGTTATTACATAGAAATTAATGATGGAATGTGGATACACCATTTTGTGCTATCAAGAGTCGATGAATTAATAAATAATATCACTCTAAAAGAGCAGTTCGAGGTGACGCTTACAAAAGTATTCAGTAGAGAAATCAAAAATGACTATTTTAATAGCTTAATTATTATTGCTGGGCTGAAGTGGAAAGAAGTGCTTCTAATTAGAGCGTTAAGCGCTTACCTAAAGCAAATATCATTTAACTATAACCCTGGATATATTCAAAAAGTGGTCTCAGAGCATCCAAAAATAGTAAAGTATTTGATACAACTGTTTCATGTAAGATTTGACCCTAACATAGATATCGATAGAGTAGAAACTACTAATATCTTCAAAGAAAAAATTGAAGAACTTCTAAAGAAAGTCAGCAATGTTTCACATGATTATGTTTTACGTTCCATATTTAACTTGATAATGTCTATTTTGAGAACCAGTTATTATCAGAACGATAAACCTTACTTATCTACAAAGTTTGATTCAAATAAAATAAACGGTTTACCTAATCCGCGCCCATACCGTGAATTATATGTTTACTCAAACCTCTTTGAGGGAATCCATTTAAGAGGAGGAAAATTAGCACGTGGTGGTCTAAGATGGTCAGATAGAACAGAAGATTTTCGCACTGAAGTTTTAGGGCTTATGAAAGCTCAAATGACAAAAAATGCAGTTATTGTTCCTGTTGGTGCAAAAGGTGGGTTTATAATAAAGAAAGTCTATAAAGACAGAAATTCTTTAAGAAAAAAAGGTATTGAGTGTTATAAGGATTTTATCAGAGGAATGCTTGATATTACTGATAATATAGTTGATGATAAAATAATTCCACCAAAAAATGTGATTAGGTATGATGAAGATGATCCATACTTAGTAGTTGCGGCAGATAAAGGTACTGCTTCATTTTCTGATTATGCTAACCAAATAGCCTCTGAATATCATTTTTGGCTTGGTGATGCATTTGCATCCGGTGGATCAGCTGGTTATGATCATAAAAAGATGGGTATCACGGCCAGAGGTGCGTGGATTGCAGCACAAAGGCATTTTTGGAAGATGAACAAAAATATTTATCAAGATGTCTCTGTTATTGGGATTGGAGATATGGCTGGCGATCTATTTGGAAATGGCATGCTGCTTTCAAGAAATGTGCGTTTGATTGGCGCATTCAACCATATGCACATTTTCATCGATCCAAACCCTGATGTAAAAAATAGTTTCACAGAGCGTAAGCGTCTTTTTAAGTTACCATTTTCAACTTGGATGGATTATAACAAAGGTTTGATCTCTCAAGGTGGAGGAGTGTTTGAGCGTAGCAGTAAACAGATAAACGTTTCTCAAGAAATGAAAAAATGCTTTGGTATAACAGAAAATGTATTATCCCCAAACAGCTTAATCCGATATTTGTTAAAGGCAGAGGTAGATTTGATATGGAATGGAGGAATTGGTACATTTGTTAAAGCAAAAAGTGAAAGCCATAACGTAGTTGGTGATAAAACAAACGATGAATTAAGAGTAAATGGCAGAGATATTAGAGCTTCTATGTTCATAGAAGGTGGTAATCTTGGTTGTACACAGCTTGGAAGAATAGAATATGCTAAAAGCGGTGGGTACATCAATGCAGATTTTATTGATAATTCAGCAGGAGTAATATGTTCCGACCTTGAAGTTAACATCAAAATTGCATTTGTTTCAATTATGAAAGAAGGTGGTATTTCTTTGAAAAAAAGAAATGAAATACTGGCTAGCATGGTAGATGAAGTTGCATCTAAGGTGCTTGAAGACCACAATAGAATTGAAACAAAAGCATTACTCCTTGAATGCTTGCAAGCTAAGGAAAGGTTGGAACAGCACCATAGGTTATTGCTCAATTTGGAAAAATCTGGATTGTTAGAAAGAAGTATAGAATTCCTTCCAGCTGATGAGGAAATAGCAAAAATGTTGACTGAAGCAGAGGGCTTTAGCTCTCCTCAACTTGCTATTCTCATGTCTTATACTAGAACAGCAATAAAAAGTGAAATTATACACTCTGACCTACCTGAAAAGGATTCCTTTTGTCATGATTACTTACTAAGTTATTTTCCACAAAAAATAGTAACAGAGTTCAGGAATTTCATATTGAAACACCAATTACGCAGAGAAATTGTTTCTACTTGCATTGCAAATGATGTAGTGAATAGGATGGGGTGTATATTTATTAATAATCTAGTTGAGAAAACTGGAATTAAGGTGTACGAAGCAGTTAATTTATATATTATTGTTAATCACCTATATGGTTTAAGTAGCTTATGGCGAAAAATTGATGAATTAGATGAAAAAATTGATGTTAACTCATACTTGCAAGTGGTAAGAAGTGTGCAAAAGTTCATTGGCAGGGTATCATTTTGGTTAGTAAAAAATCTAGATAAACTTAGCTTTATAAATTTGGATGATGTTACAAAGTTTAAGAATGCAATTGAAACTTTAAGCCAAAACTTAACTCATGTTTTAGATGAACATCTGTTGGAAAACTATCGTTATGGATCCGTTTCTTTAATAGAACTTAATATAGATAAAGATCTAGCTAAGAAAGTTGCTGACTTATGCATTTTAGCCTATGCATTGGACATTATACTCATTTCTGAACAAACATCTTTATCTATTCTTGATGTTGGTAAAATATACTTTGAGCTAAAATCGCTACTAAGATTCGATCTGATTAGAACAATTGCCATTAAGATGAAAAATCGTTCTTCTTATTGGGATCGTAGCTTAATCAATGACTTATTGGATGATTTAAGCAATTATCACTATAAGTTAGCTATTAAAGTTATAAAATTTACTAATGACTGTGAAAATAAGGTTCAAACTTGGGCCCGTGATGATATAGGTTACATAGAACGTTACAATAGCTTCCTAGACGAAATGGTTGCTTCTAAACTTGATTTAAGCAGATTAATATTTATAATTAAAAGAATCAAAGTACTTGCCTCATAGGAAAAATGTTTAGCATAGGTCTTCCAGAAATTTTAGTTGTAGCTTTAGTGGGTATAATTGTTCTTGATAAAAGTAAAGTACCTGTATTTATTAGTTTTATTAGAAGTATATATAGATATTTTATAATTATAAAGTCAAGAACTAGAAATTTGTTAAAAAATACTGGAATCGAAGACTTATATTATAAAAAGCATGATATTGAAAAAGTGAATTACATAGTTGGTAAAAATGGCAAGTTTTATCCTAGTTACAATATAGATAATATATCTAAAGATAATGACAGCGAAGATACTGGTAGTAGATGATATACTATCCAATGTTCAGCTTTTAGAAGCTCGACTAAAAGCTGAGTACTATGCAGTTATTGTAGCTCATGATGGTAAAGAAGCTATAGACTTAGTAGCAAAGCAACAACCAGATATTATATTGCTTAATACCATGATGCCAAAAATAAATGGCTTTGAAGTTTGTAAGAACCTAAAGAGTAATCTCTTAATAACTCATATTCCAATAATTACGGTAACTGCACTGCATAATACTCACGATAGAGTGAAAGGTACTAACACTGGTGCAAATAACTTTCTGACTAAACCAATAGATGAAATTGCTCTGTCTGCACGAATTAAGTCTCTTACACACCTAAAGATAATAATAGATGAATTGCGTTTAAGAGAGAGAAACTAATGCTAAGATTAATCTGGCAGAAGGAAATAGTATCATGAGTTATTCCAACCTAATTTTTGATGCTAACATACTTGTTATAGATGAGGATATCTTTCAGACAGAGCAGATATATAATGTACTGAAACAACGCTTTAGGTTGATTAAAATACTAAATGATCCAACTGAAGCATTAAAGGTTAGTATTAAAGATAATTATGATCTAATCATTTCGGACATGCAATTTTCGAGAACCAATGGCCTACGTTTATGTTCCGAGTTTCGCAGTAAAGTAGAAACACGTTATACACCTATTCTGATTCTTTCTGAAGATCACGATAAAAGTAACTTAGTAAAAGCGCTGGACGTTGGTGCTAATGATTACTTAACAGTGCCTTTAGATGAAAGTGAATTGATAGCAAGAATTAATTTACAAGTGAAACACAAGAGGTATCAAGACGCTTTAAGAATGAACTTATTCAATAACGTGGAAATGTCCATAAAGGACCCATTAACTAACTGTTATAACAGGAGATATTTCGATACACACTTAAGAAACCTTGTTAAGAACTCTATAGAAAAGAATAAAAGGCTATCCCTTATGATACTTGATATAGACTATTTCAAGGTAGTAAATGACAATTTCGGGCATAGTGCTGGCGATGAACTTTTAAAGCAAATACAAAAAAGAATTTCTGAAAACATAAGAGTAACAGATTTGCTAGTTAGGTTTGGTGGCGAGGAATTTGTTGTTGTAATGCCAGATGCTAGCATATCAGATACGTATGTTGTTGCTGAGAGGATACGTAAAATCATTGCTATGGAACCTTTTACGTTTTCAGACAAAAATAAAATTCATAATGTAACTGTAAGCATTGGAATTACAGAAATGCAAAAATCTGACCTTGATAATATCAAAAAATTTATAGTACGTGCTGACAGGTATTTATATAAGGCAAAAAATAATGGCAGAAATAAAGTAGTTACTGACTAATTCCTAAATGAGACATATGATTAAGGTAATGTAATGTACATTCACAGGTAGTGCTAATATTGTGATTTTAGTTTGTCAGGAAGAATGTCATCCAGGTGACTTCTTTCATCCCAGCGTTAAGCACTAAGATTTAATTCTACTTAATGTTTTTTTATATAAATTAGCTTAATATAGTTTTCCTTTCACAATTAAATCAATTTTTAATTCTCTTCTCCAGCTTTTTAGTAGTTTTCTCTATTAAAAGCTGAGTTCACGTTTTGAAATTCCTTAAAGGAAACTAATTTCCACACATCATACTTTAATGTAAAGCTGAAAATAACCTTGCTCTTATGTTCCCAAACTCCGTTGTGTAGAACTTTTTATTATATTCATTTATAAATTATATAAATATAATAACTTTTCATACTAGACATCATCATCAGCTACTTAGATGATTCCATAAGAACAACTGAGATGACGTAATAGAAGTGCTAAAATGACTTCTCATTAGTAGGAATTGATTTTATGATTGCAACATTTATACAATTTTCAACTCTAAATATTAAGAAATTTACTAAATAGAGAAAAAAGACAAAAGAAATCCCGTAATAGCTAGTTATTTCTTCTTACCCTATAAGGTGATGTTCTATACTGTCTTGAATACTTTATAGGCGTGCTTTAACTTATATAGTAATAAAATCATGAAACTTAATGAAGACATAAAGTATACATAGCACACAAAATTAAATGTAAGATACCAGCTATATAATACTTTCGTTGCTCAACTTATATAGATTGAAGATAATTAAATACTCTTATTCTCATAATAAAGAGAATGGCAGAGTTTGTTGAGCAGTTTTTAATCCTGCTCTTTATAACTGAAGCCCAACGAACGGTTACTTAAATGATACAACCTATAACTCTTCACTCGCACCTAAAAAGGTGCGAAGTAGGAAGCTATTACACCTAGTAGGTACATATTATTTGGCTAACAAAAGATTTGCAAATGTTTTTTAATTAACTAAGGAAAAATTTATTCGCATAAGAATTTTTCATAATATTCAATGTATCGTAATCTGTAAAATCTAGTTTTATTGGCGTAATAGTAATAAATCCTTCTTTGATTTTACCTACACTACCACTACCTGAATACTCTCGAGACCAATCTAAACTTAAAGAACCATCTGAATTTTCAGTAAAAGTCAAATCTCCATCAATATTATATTCGCCTTGTTCGGCAAATTCTACTCCTTTCACTTTTTCTGTAGCAGGAAAATTTACACTCATTGCTATATTTTTAGGCCAGCCAATTTCGACTAATCTAGCAGTAACTTTTGGTGCAAAAACCTTTGTATTATACCAATCTATCCCATTATGATAATATACTTGACTTAATGCAATAGAAGGTATAGATCTTGCAGCGCTTTCCATTACAGCACCAATTGTTCCTGAATAACAGACATCATCTCCAACGTTTGATCCAATATTTACTCCAGACAGTACTAAATCTGGTTTTTTATCCATAATCTTATTCAGTGCAATGATAACACAATCCGCAGGGGTACCAGATATACTGAACTCCTTTTCGCCATGTCGATTTACTCTAATAGACTGCCTTATTGGATAATCAAGAGACCTTGCTGCTCCACTCCTGTTAGTATCTGGTGCCACTACCCATATTTCTGAAGCAAGATCTCGTGCAACCTCTTTGAGTAATTTTATTCCTTCACTTTCAAAACCATCATCATTCGTTATTAATATAATCATACAAAATTTTATATAGCTCTAAAGTTATAATAAGTAATTCTGATCATTAGTTACAAATAAATCTATTTTTCTTATCTACTTTTAGTATTTGCGGTTTTTCTTGATTCTCTAGCATTTTATTTTTACCATATATTAAACACGTGAAAATTTACAGCTGACAAAAACCTAATATAACACATTTTTGTGCACTAGTTTTAATATTTAAAGAGTAGTTTGGATATGATTAATTTAAAAAATTTAAGACGAGAGCTTGCTGAATTGCAAATTCAAGTAAATTATCATGATGTTTTATACCATCAAAAAAATAAGCCAGAAATCACTGATGCTGAATACGACGAGCTAAAGCGAAAAGTAACTAAAATAGAAGTACAACTTCCAGAAATTTATACAATACGAGAGAGTGTTGGTGCCGCACCTGATGAAAGATTTTCCAAGATAAAACATCAAGAACCTATGCTTTCTCTAGAAAATGCCTATGGCGAGCAAGGTGTAGAGAGATTTTTATCTAAGGTAAAGAGGTTTTTAATCGAGAATGAAATAAAAATATTATGTGAGCCAAAAATTGACGGATTATCGTTTTCTGTAGTTTATGAGGATGGGAAATTTGTTAAGGCTGCAACTCGAGGTAACGGCTTCGTAGGAGAAGATGTCACTCACAACGTTGCAACAATAAAAAGCTTCCCTAAACTTTTGCAAGGTGTACAAGGCAGGTTAGAAGTGAGAGGTGAAATATACATTAGTAACAGTGACTTTTTAAGGCTAAATAAAAATAATGAATTCGCCAACCCTCGAAATGCAGCTGCTGGTTCTCTAAAGCAGTTAGATGCAAACGTTACAGCAAGTAGACCACTTAAATATTTTGCTTATTCTTTAATCGGTGGAGCAGAAAAAAGCCAAAGTGAAGTACTAGAAAGGCTTGAAGCACTTGGTTTTTGTGTAAATGAACATCGATCTTTAACAAGTAGTTTGGATGGAATGTTAAAGTTTTATAACGAGATCTACGATTGTCGCTATAACTTGGATTATGATATTGATGGAATAGTTTATAAAGTTAATGATTTGGTACTGCAAAATCGTCTAGGAAGAACTAATAAAGCACCGCGTTCAGCACTTGCATATAAATTTTCTGCAGTTTATGCAAAGACAAAATTGAAAAAAATATTTATACAGGTAGGTAGAACAGGAGTTTTAACTCCAGTTGCAAGTTTAGTACCAGTTAATATCGGTGGAGTGCTAGTTAGTAGGGCAAGCCTGCATAACCAAGATGAGATAAAACGCAAAGATATAAGAGAAGGAGATGTCGTAACAATCAAAAGAGCAGGAGACGTGATCCCTCAAATTGCTAGAGTAGATAGAAGTTCTCGTCATGTAGATACGCCTGAATTTGTGTTTCCTAAAGAATGCCCTGAATGTGGTAGTAAGGTACAGATTGAGAGAGTAGCAGTAAGATGTCCTGAAGAGTTTACCTGTAGAGCTCAAGTAATAGAAAAACTGAAGCATTTTGTATCAAAAGATGCGTTTGATATTGTTGGCTTTGGTGAAAAGCAGATAAAGTTTTTTTATAACCTTGGCCTAGTAAAGCAAATTCCAGATATTTTTGCCCTAGAAGAAAAATTAAATAAATTTAATCTGAAAGGTCAGTCTGGCTGGGGTAAGAAATCACTAACTAATTTATTAAATTCTATACGAAGCAGAAAGGTAGTCACTCTAGATAGATTTATATTTTCTTTGGGTATTAGATTTATTGGACAAGTTGCAGCAAGATTGCTTGCAAATTATTATATCTCTTATGAGACCTGGTACAACTCAATGATCAAACTGTCATCAAGTAGCGCTGAAATAGGTATAGGTGCTACAGAGAAGAAAACAGACAAGCCTTCTAGTGATGAGCTGATAGGTATAGATGGAATAGGAAAAAAAGCATTAGAGTCTTTGAAATCGTTTTTTTCCAAGAAATATAATATCAAAATGGTAAATGATCTGATCTCCTGTTTCCAAATCCTTCCTGTTACTTCTAATTCTAGCAATTCTATTTTGAACAATAAAATTATAGTATTTACTGGTAAGCTACTCACCATGAGTAGAGAAGAGGCAAAAGCAAGAGCCAAAGCTCTAGGAGCGAAAATCAGCTCAAGTCTCTCTACTAAAACTGACTACCTAATTATAGGAGAAAATCCAAGATCTAAATACAAAAAAGCAGTAGAGTTAGGCATAGAAATTTTAGATGAAGGTCAGTGGCATAGAATGATAAATTTGGAAGTGTCTAAGTAACAACTATCTATATCTTTTAGGTAGTTTATAGGTGCTTATATCTCTTGACATTAATAAGCTTATGAATAAACTAGAATAGCTTTGTTTAATTCAAAGAGTTATGGTAACGTTTATTCAATTACTTGATAGAGAGTTAAAAATAGTTTGTATTTACTGAAGGACCAGTTTTACCAATCATGAAAGGAAAGGGAAATTGAGTTGTGAATCCTACAAGTTTACATTATATTATGTTACTGCATTTCTTTGTTACATCAGCAATGTACATTCCTTGTGTCAGAATCTAAAAATGCAACAGATTTTGTTTAACAGTTTAATAGAAGAAAAGCAAGATGATGAAAATCATCTAGAGTTACGTCAATGTTTTGCTGAAAGGTTTGGTGTTACATGGCCTGATCTTTATGGAAGTCGACAGATTTTCACTATTCATACAGCCACTGATGAATGGCATACTGATAAATATGCAAACTTTATCGTAGATTTAAACAAAGAAAAACAAGAAAAAGTTGTACAAGGCACTAAAAAGGGAATAAAACTTCTATATTATTTTTGGTGGTCTTTAAGAGAATGTAGGAGAGAATAGCAAAATATAAAGATGGAGATAAAGTATGAAACAACCTTTATGTAACCTTTTTGTCCAGGATCTACGCCTTTGGATTCATTTAGGACATAGTATGGAAGAAAAGTTTAATCTCCAACTAGTAAGCATTAGTGTTGATTTTATCTTTAAATCTCCTCCTTTAGGACTTATCACTGACCGACTTGAAGATACTATCTGCTATTTAGAAGTAGTACAGAACATTAAATCTCTTGCTCAAAGCAAGCAATTCAATTTAATCGAGCATTTTACCCATGATGTATACATAACTATTAGTAACCTCGTAATGCAGAAAAAGCATATTATTTCTTCTATAAAAGTAATTGCTCACAAAGTTGTACCACCTATTCCCGATGTACACGGAGGTGTTGTCTTCACTTATTGCAATGCATTACAAAAACAGGAGAACAACTGATGATTTATATATCTATTGGCTCAAATTTAAGGAATCGCCTCTCTAATTTACAAAAGGCTACTCAGCTACTAAAAAAGCGCTATTTAAAAGATTTAAAATCTTCAATTATTTTAGAAACCAAGGCCATTTTACCAAATGGTGCTCCAGATGAGTGGAACAAGCCATTTCTCAATATGGTTGTATATGGAAGTTGTCTTGTTTCTCCTGAAGAGCTACTAAAAGGACTCAAGCAAATCGAATATGACATTGGTCATACACAGGTCCACGAAAAATGGGCACCTCGCGTTATTGATTTAGATATTTTGTTATGGGATAACCTAATACTCAATACACCGTATCTTACAATTCCTCATCCAGAATTGATGAATAGGCCATTTTTGCTTCACTTAATGGCAATGCTGAGTCCTATGGATAATATTCCAGTAGTTAGCAAAACGTTTGATACTGTTGCTTACAACAACCTTAATACCAAGGATTGCTTTTTAAAAAGCTTTACGCTTTCACCAAAATTTGTAGGAATTGTTAACATTACTCCCGATTCATTTTCAGATGGTGGCCTTTATTATGATTCTGATCAAGCAACTAAACAGGCACTAAAATTGATATCAGATGGTGCAAGCATAGTTGATCTTGGTGCTCAATCAACAAGGCCTGGATCTTCTATACAGCCTTCGAAAGTAGAATATGCACGCTTAAAGCCGGTACTTGATAATCTCAGTCACTATATGAAAGCTAATGATATTAAAGTTAGCATTGATAGTTTCTGGCCGGATGTTATTTTAAATGTTTTAGAACACTATAGCGTTACTTGGATAAATGATGTGAAAGGAAATCTAGATGATAATACCTTAAAAACAATTGCAAGTAGCGGATGTAGTATAGTTATCATGCATTCACTCTCTATACCATCACACAAGGATAATATTATTCCAAGTGATACTGACCCCATCAACACCATAAATCGTTGGGCAGAAAAGAACATTAACAAGTTACTTACCTTTGGTTTTAATGAAAATTCGATAATCATTGATCCTGGTATTGGCTTTGGAAAATCTCTATATCAAAATATCTGGCTGTTACAGAATATAGAAACATTGCAAAGTTTTGGCTGCAAAGTCCTAGTAGGTCATTCCAGAAAATCATTCATTTCTTCTTTTTCCACAGAGCCTGTCTTTAATCGAGATTTAGAAACAATTTCTATATCATCTGCATTATACAACAAAGTTGATTTCCTTCGCGTACATAATGTACGCGATCACATGCAGTTCTTTGTAGCTCAAGCTGCCTTACAAAAATGATGATTATCGGAATTATGGCTGTTGATCCAAATGGAGTGATCGGGGTAAATAACAAGTTGCCTTGGTATTATCCAAGTGAGTTAAAGCATTTCCATCAGGTAACCAACAAACAAGTCATTGTTATGGGAAGAAAAACATTTGAAACAATACCTAAAAGCATATTACAAGGTCGCACTCCCATTATTTTTTCTCGTAATAAGTTAAATTCGTGTTTTAATAGAGATATAAAATGTACAGTTGTCTCTTCTATGCAAGAATTTCTATCAACTCAGAACAATTCTAAAATCTACATGATCGGTGGAGCACAGATAGCACATCTTTTCTTAAAACATAATCTAATCTCAGAGTTTATCATAACAGAAATTCATGGGTCTTATAAAGGTGATGTATATTTCAACTTAATACTCCTTGATAGATGGAATAAAACTATCCTCACAAAAACGCAAGATTATTCTATATATAGAATAACAAATTAGATATGCATGTTGAAGCAATTTACACCCACCGTATTCAATGCGGTGAGGCATTAGAAAAAATCCTTGATTACTATATTCCAAAATTGTTAAGAGAAAAGGTTGTGCTTGCTATTACATCAAAAATCATTTCCGTTTGCCAAAAACGAGTAATTCGCAAAAACGCTTATTCTAAAGAAGAGCTAATTAGAAAGGAAGCTAGTGCGATTGCTGATACACGTTACAATCCTTGTGGAATTCACTTAACAATTAAAGATGATATCTTAATTCCATCTGCCGGTATCGATGAATCAAATGGTGATAGAATGTATACTTTATATCCAAAAGATGTTCAGAAAACAGCTGCATCAGTATGGAGCTACCTTAGAAGAAAACACTGCATAGAACATCTTGGTATTTTAATTACAGATAGTAATATAACACCTATGCGCCTTGGGGTTACAGGGATTGCTCTTGGTTGGTGCGGGTTTGAACCACATTATTCTTATATAGGCAAACCAGACCTTTATAATAATCCACTCCAGGTAACACAAGTCAATCTTCTTGACGCGTTGGCAACATCTGCTGTTTTAGTTATGGGAGAAGGTGCAGAACAAACACCACTAGCAATAATTAGAAATGCACCAAAAATTCGCTTTCTTACCCGTCTACCAACTATAGAAGAGGAAAAAAGCGTTAAGATATCAATGCAAGAGGACCTTTACTCTCCTCTCTTCATGGGAATTAGGTGGTTAAAGAACGGAGAATAAATTTAAAAAACTTACAAAACTAAGTACATATAACCTAGCTTTTCCTTTTATATCATAAATTATTTATTATTAAACCTTTTGATAATATTTCTTATTTTTGCTGCCTCTTCAAACTCTAGATTCTCAGCATGCTTTAACATCTGCTTCTTTAAGTTTTTTAGATCAACGTTATTAATATTATTAATACCTTCCTCAGCTACTACTTTATTTTGTAGGGTATTAGATATATTCTTTATTATAGTTTTTGGTGTAATATTATGCAACGCATTATATTCTTGTTGTTTCTTTCTTCTTCTTTCAGTTTCCTTCAACGCACGGTCCAAAGAACCAGTTATTTTATCTGCGTACAAAATTGCCTTACCTTCAGCATTACGTGCAGCACGCCCTATCGTTTGAATAAAAGAAGTTTCCGATCGCAAAAATCCTTCTTTATCAGCATCCAAAATTGCAACTAAGCCACACTCCGGAATATCAAGACCTTCACGCAGTAAGTTAACACCAACTAACACATCGATTTCTTTTGATCTTAATTTACATATAATGTCAACTCTCTCTAACGCACCAATATCTGAGTGTAAATAACTCACCTTTATATTCATCTCACTCATATGATCAGCTAGCTTTTCAGCCATTTTTTTTGTTAATGTGGTAATTAGAACACAAAATCCATTATTTATTGTCAGTTGTGCTTCATGGATTACATCATCAACTTGATTTTCTGTCGATTTTATAATACAGACTGGGTCTGTAAGCCCTGTTGGACGAATAACTTGCTCTATAAATACATTATTGGTCTTTCCTAACTCATATTTTCCAGGGGTAGCTGAAATGTAAATAGTCTGCGGTCGTACCGCTTCCCACTCTTCAAACGTCAACGGACGGTTATCAAAAGCGGAAGGAAGTCTAAAGCCGTAATCAACCAATTTTTTTTTACGTGCCTCATTACCACTATACATCGCACCAATCTGAGGAATGGTAACATGACTTTCATCAACAAATAAAATTACACCTTCAGGCAAATACTCAAATAAAGTAGGTGGCGGGTATCCAGCTTCCATCTCATAGAGATAACGTGAATAGTTTTCAATACCTTTACAAGTTCCAGTTGTAACCATCATTTCGATATCAAAATTAGTACGCTGCTCAAGACGTTTTGCTTCAACAAACTTATTTTGTGAGTAGTAATAATCCAAGCGTTCATGCAGTTCTTTTTTAATCAGCTGAATTGACTGTAATAGAGTCTTACGTGATGTAATGTGATAGCTATTTGGAAAAACAGTGATTTTATTTATATGTTCAATAACATTGCCAGTCATAGCGTCAATTTGAGAGATTTTTTCTATTTTATTGCCAAACAACGATAAACGCCAAGCTTTATCTTTATGACAAGCAGGGAAAATATCAATAATATCTCCACGTACTCTGAAATATCCTCGTTCAAACCTAATATCGGAACGCTTATATTGAAGATCAGCTAAATTACTCAGAAAATCATCAACACAAATTTTATCTCCAACACTTAATGATATAGTCATATTAATATAGCTTTTAGGCGAACCAAGACCATATATACAGGAAACACTGGCAACTGTAATCGTGTCCTTGCGCTCTAAAAGAGAGCAAATAGCAGAATAACGTAGCATATCAATTTTTTCGTTGATTGTGGAGTCCTTTTCAATATAAGTGTCAGTCTGAGGCGAATAAGCTTCAGGCTGATAATAATCATAGTAAGAAATAAAATATCCAACAGAATTATAAGGGAAAAATCCTCTCATTTCCTCATAGAGCTGCGCCGCTAAAGTTTTGTTATGTGCCATAATTAATGCAGGCCTGTTTGTTCTTGCAATAACATTTGCCATAGTGAAAGTTTTTCCGGAGCCAGTAACTCCAAGCAAAATCTGATCCTTTTTATTATTGTTTAGCCCTGTAACTAAACTATCAATTGCTTGCGGCTGATCTCCAGCTGGTTTAAAGTGTGTAACAATTTGAAACTCCATAACTCCTATGCTCTTATAACACTTTATTATTAATATATCCGCTATGGTAAAAAAGATATAAAAATAAATGCCCAAAAAGCCTATTTTTTATTTTTGTAAAGTTCACTCCAAACCTTATTGTTAGTTAATACAAAAAATACCGTCAAAATTATGAAATACGCTACTACTTTAAATCCAAGCTTGTGCCTACGCTCTAATTCTGGCTCTGCTGTCCATTGCAAAAAATTTACTACATCATACGCCATATTTTCAACTGTTGCGTGTCTTGCATCATCATATTCCACCATCCCTTCAGAGAGAGGTGGTGTCATAGCTAACTTACCTGTTGGAAAGTACGGATTAAAATATAAATCATTCCCATCGTGTTCACCATTTTGATAGCCGGTCAAAAGTGAATAAACATAATTCGCACCGTCGTGCCTTGCTTTAACAATTAACGATAAGTCTGGCGGAACTGCACCATTGTTGCTTACTGCAGCTGCTTCCTTTGTACTAAAAGGTGCAATAAAATAATCTGAAGATATCCCAGGTCTATAGAACATTTCGCCTAGATCATTTGGACCATCTTTAACTTGATAAGAGGCTGCAATCTGTTTCACATCTTCTTCAGAAAAACCAACATCTTGTAAATTACGGAACGCCACCCTATTCATTGAATGACAAGCAGCACAAACTTCCTTATATACTTTATAGCCACGTTGAATTGACTTTCTATCAAAAGATCCAGTAATTCCATTGAAACTCCAGTTTATTTTTTTATTGGGTAATGGCTTGAATTCTTCTGCATACACAAAATTAACAAGAAACAATAAACAAAACACAGCAAATATATTTTTTACTAGCACTATTTCATCTCCAGCACAGAATCACTTATGGCTTTTGGCAGCTCTCTTTGCTTCTCGTATTTACTAAGTAGCGGCAAAATTACTACAAAGTATAAAAAATAGTAAAGAGTGGAAAGCCTACTTAAGGTAATGTAAGGTTCTTTTACTTCCTGCCCTCCAAGCCAAGCAAGGAATGCAAAATTTACTGTAAAGACCCAAAAAAAAACTTTAAATAATGGACGATAAGCACCACTTTTAACTTTTGCTTTATCAAGCCAAGGTAATAGGAACCATATTAAAATAGACCCAAGCATGGTAAACACACCAATAAGCTTATTTGGAATTGAGCGTAACATCGCATAAAAAGGTAAAAAATACCATTCCGGTACTATATGTACTGGAGTGACCATAGAATCAGCCTCTATATAATTATCCGGATGTCCAAGATAATTAGGGGCATAGAAAACAAACATAAATAAAACTATAAAAAATATACTAAGAGCTATACAATCTTTAACTATATAATATGGATAGAGTGGAATGGTATCTTTATTTGATTTCACTTCTATTCCACTTGGATTACCAGAGCCAAACCTATGCAAAGCAATAACATGTAGAGTAGCTAAAGCGATAATAACGAAAGGCAGAAAATAATGCAGAGCAAAAAAACGATTAAGCGTTGGATTGTCAACAGAAAAACCACCACATAACCATATGACTATTTTATCACCAATTAAAGGTATAGCTGAAAATAAGTTAGTTATAACTGTTGCACCCCAAAAACTCATTTGTCCCCAGGGAAGAACATATCCCATAAAAGCTGTCATCATCATTGTAAAAAATATGAGTATACCAATAAACCACACCATTTCCCGCGGCTTTTTATAAGATCCGTAATATAATCCACGCATTATGTGAATATAGACCACCATAAAGAAGAGCGAAGCTCCAATAGCGTGAGTATAGCGTACTAGCCATCCATAATTTACATCACGCATTATGCGCTCTATGCTGTTAAACGCATAATCAACATGTGGAGTATAGTGCATAGCGAGAAATATGCCTGTTATTATTTGCAAAATCAGCGCCATACCAGCTAAAGAACCAAAATTCCAAGCATAATTTAAATTTTTTGGCACTTGGTAAGAAGCAGTATGTTTTAAAAAAGAGAATATGGGTAATCTATATTCTATCCAACCTAATATACTTTTTTCTTCCTTCATTGTTGTATCTTTTTTAATATCATCTTGCATAACTCAAAATTTTCTTTACCTCTAACTTATCTAGTATAGCAGCTTACCTCCTGTAAACAATAAAAACTTTAAACTAGGGAATTAGATCTTACTGCATCAAAAATTGTAAGTGAGTGGATATTCTTTGATAGACTATTCCTTATTCTGTATGATTTTCTTTTCTTTTAGCAGGCTTTGCAGCTCACCTTTTTCATACATCTCACGAGTGATGTCACAACCACCAATAAACTCTCCTTTTATATATAATTGTGGAATCATTGGCCAGTCGGAAAACTCTTTTATGGACTGACGTACTTCATTATTTTCTAATACATTAACATATTTAAACTTAACGTTTAATTTTTTAAGAATCGAAACAACGAGCGCAGAAAACCCACATTGAGGAAAATCAGAAGTACCTTTCATATACAATACTACATCATTTTCCGTTATATCTTTTTTTATTTGTTCAAAATCATTCATAAATATCACCCCAAAATTAAGCACTAGTTTCTAGTTGTAACGCATGTATAGACTGGCCTTCTAGAGCCTTATATACCATTTTATGCTGTTCCACTTTTGTCTTCCCGAGAAAATACTTGGAAATTATTTTTAAATGATAATGATCACTATCTCCAACAAGGTCATTAATTTCTATATCAGAATCTGGAAATGACTGTTTGATGATTTTCTCTAATTCATGAACTGTAATAACCATTAATTCACCTTGAATATACAATATTTTTATTATAAATCTAAAACAACTATATGCAATTAGTTACTACGAAGACATTAAATTTAGTGTGTTAAGAGCATTCGCAAGACGAGATTTTAATTGGCTTTCATATCTACTCCAATCTTGTATTGCCTTCCCAGCAACATCTGAGTGTACTGCAGCTTTTGCAACAGCAGGAGAGACTACCGAAATTAACCTTGGGTCGAATGGAGTAGGTATTATATATTCACGCCCATAGTTCATTCTACGATTACCGTAAGCTGCGGATATCTCATCAGGCACTGGCTCATGTGCGAGCTTTGCTATTGCATCTGCAGCTGCAATTTTCATTTCGTTATTTATCACCGTTGCATGTACATCAAGCGCTCCCCTGAATATATAAGGAAATCCCATTACATTATTCACTTGGTTATTGTAATCTGATCTACCAGTTGCGATTATTGCATCTGGCCTTACAGATTTCGCAAACTCAGGCCTTACTTCTGGGTCAGGATTAGCAAGAGCAAAAATAATCGGATCTTTACTCATGCTCTTTAACATCTCTTCATTAAGCACATCTTTTACAGACAATCCGATAAATACGTCAGCATCTTTTATTGCATCGAGTAAAGAACGTTCTCTAGTATCAATCGCATATTTTTCCTTCCATTTGTTCATATACTCTTTTCTATCTTTGTATACTACTCCTTTTTTATCACACAGTACTATATTTTTAGCACCCATGGACCTCAGTATTTCTAAACATGCAATACCAGCCGCACCAGCACCATTCATGATAACCTTAACGTCCTCTAATTTTTTTTTTGCAATATCAAGAGCATTTTCTATACCTGCTGCAACAACCACTGCAGTTCCATGCTGATCATCGTGAAACACTGGAATATCCATCAATTCGTTTAGACGCCTTTCTATTATGAAACAGTCAGGTGATCTTATATCCTCTAAATTTATTCCTCCCCAGCTTGGCCCAAGGTATCTTATTGCATTGATAAAATCTTCTATATCTTCCGTATCAACTTCTATATCGATTGCATCAATATCAGCAAAGCGCTTAAATAAAACAGCCTTACCTTCCATAACAGGTTTCGAGGCAAGAGGACCGATATTACCAAGCCCAAGCACTGCAGTACCATTTGAAATAACAGCAACGCAATTGCTTTTTGTTGTATAATCATAGACAGCTTTAGGATTTTTAGCTATTTCAAGGCATGGAGCTGCAACTCCAGGTGAATAAGCAAGCGACAAGTCATGCTGAGTAAATAAAGGTTTTGTTGGCAAGATAGATATTTTACCAGGATTGTTTTCTCTATTGTGATACTTAAGTGCTTCTTGTTTTGTAGTACTATCTAAATCATCGTTCATCATTACATCCTTATATTTTAAGTTCATAGTTAATAAATTTTTAAGTATATAGAGTTTTTATAAATGTTCAATCGTAAACTATTAGCTTGTGAATTGCACCCCACTTCTGTATAAGTTTACTGTACTGCATTAAAATTACATTGCATGCTTAAGAAAAACCTGCCTAATTTGTTGACAATTTCTCGTGCACTTGCAATACCAGCAATAATATTAAGTTTTTACGTAGAAAACAAATATGCAAACCTGATAACAATATCAATCTTTATATTTGCATGCATTACAGACTTTTTTGATGGTTACCTAGCACGTACATGGAAAGTTCAATCAAAATTCGGCAGGCTATTTGACCCAATTGCTGACAAATTAATAGTAGTTTCAACAATAATTATGCTAATTTATAAGCACAAAATAAATGATTTTACAGTCATACCATCAGTTATAATCGTTTGTAGAGAGATATTAGTCTCTGGTTTACGAGAGTTTTTAATGGCTACAAATGCTAGCTTGCCTGTAAGCAAAGTTGGGAAAATCAAAACATTTTTACAGATGGTTGCTGTTATAGCGCTAATAGTAAACAATTATGAGATAGCCCAACGTATAGGTACAACTTGTCTGTGGATTGCAGCTATCATAACCGTATGGTCAGGCTACAACTATGTTTTAACTGGTATTAAACAGACTAGCTGAATTTTTCAAGAAACAATTAATATATAAATAATTAAGACTTCAATAAACTTAATTAAGTAATCGAAATCCTGTATGGTGTATTATGTAAGCCAATAGGATTTTAGTATGACTAGTAGCTTTAGGGCTAAATTTTCTACTGAAGATTTTTTTTCTGGGCTTTTAGCTAACAGTTGATGAAGAAATTCGAAAAAAAGACTTAAACAAGAAGTTATTAACACTAAAAGAAGAGCTTGAACAAGAACTATTAACGTTGAAAAAAAAGAGAGTTATATAAATAACAATACATATCGTTAGTCATAATGGTTCTATTTGTATTGTTGATGGCTAATATGTAGCAGTCAGGCACTGCTGATGGTATAGATAGTGCACTAAACTACACTATATTAGCCTTTCTCAGGCTTATATCTTATTTATATGCTAAACTTAATTTATAATAATAGAAAGATAGCAAAAAAGAATAAGGGTTAGAAATATCGAAAATGGGGAAAGAAGCAAAAAGAAAAGAGTATAATACATTAATGTAAGTGAATATTTAATCTACATCGAAGGCATAACAACTGTACTAATTATTGTAAGTATAGCAACGAGTAAAGCACCTTTATTTGAAAGAACAAAGGATACAATTTTACTTCTTTCTAATACAATCTCTTTTTCTTTTACACTTCTTTAAGTGTGAAAAAAATAAGAAAAAGGAAACAGGAAGCATGATTTTAATAAGAAGTCCAGAGTGAACAACTAGCAAATAATACCTACTGTCGGATTAGCGCTTACTGATGCTTCTGTATTCTTAATAAGAAGGCCAATGTTAATGGCATTGGCACCTCCGTTAAGCCATATGCTGTTTGGATCTACTTTAGGTTTGGTAGAGGTATTGGCTTTTTATGGTTATACAGTAAGTATTAATTATATATTTTTCACAGTAAGACACTAAAGAATCTAAAAGTAAAAGGAAAAAGTTCTTTAAATGGCAAACAGCACTGTCTTAAATTTAGAAGGTAACAATGGTGCACAAGAATTAATTATACAATTTTTCTGCTACTTAATGATTTTTGAGATTCTCAAAAATCTATTTATTTAACTGGTATTTAGTCTATACTGTGTTTTGATTAAAAAAAATCTTATGTGTAAGACTTTAATCACGTGTTTTATTTTTTTTATTTGCTCCTTTATGCAATCTTATGCGAATGATTATGAAAGAACCGAAGCTGAGCTATACAAGGAGGCAGTTAAACTTTTCGACCAGAAAAAATACAAACAGGCTATCAGGGCATTTCAAAAAATTGAAGACTTATATCCCCTCTCTTATGGGGCAATGAAAGCCGGGTTATTATCTAGTGTTTCTCACTATAACATGGGTGATTATGCCAGTGCCGCAAGTAATGCAGATGGTTACATACAGACTTATCCAAATGGTGAAGATTTACCGTATGTATATTACTTAAGGATATTATCTTATTACATGCAAATTCATAAAGTGCAACTTGAACAACAAACTGCATACAAAACTTTAGACTTAGCTACCGAGTACATTAATCTCTTTCCAAACAGTATATATACAGAAAAGGTAAAAAGAAAAATAAAGCTAGTCACAGAGCACATATTAGCAAAAGAATATTCTATTGGTAGGTTCTACTTAAGACGTGGTGAATATTTAGCAGCGATTAAACGTTTTCAAAATGTAATAAGCAATAAGGATTCTAGCTATTCTCCTAAATCTATTAGCTATTTAATAACAGCCCATTTAGCTCTCGGCCTTGATTTGGAAGTTCAGCAATATGAAAACCTGTTAGCAGAAAACCCTAAAAAGTAAAAATAAAGTTCACATAAAAATAATAATAGCAAGTTTAAAAATTTGCTTTAGTTTTTTCTATACCTTAGTATATAATCAAGTCTTTAATTATTCAAATGTGGCTGGTCACTCACAATTTTCAAACATAAAACATCGGAAAGGCGCTCAGGATGCAAAACGCTCTCAAAAATTCACAAAGCTCATTAGAGAAATAATGGCTATTGCAAAGCAAGGACTACCTGATCCTGAACTTAATCCACGCCTTCGCTCTGCTGTATCTACTGCACGCAAAGAGAATCTACCAAAAGACAAAATAGAAACAGCAATAAGAAACGCAACTGGTAGTGTTATAGGAAAAAATTATGAGGAAATACAATATGAAGGCTATGGACCCTCTGGTACTGCACTCATTGTTCATGCTTTAACGAATAACCGCAATCGAACTACCTCTGAGGTGCGTCATATTTTCTCTCGCAAAGGTGGAAGTTTAGGAGAAATAGGGAATGTTAGTTATCTTTTCGACCACATAGGATTAATCATCTATAAAGCAGAGAATGTAAATTTTGAAAGTCTATTTACTCATGGAATCGAATTAGAAGTATTGGATGTTGAAGAAAATAACAAAGAAGGATTATACATCATAACTTGTAAAGTAAAAGATTTTAGTAGAGTACGCGATGCTTTTTATGCAAAATTTGGAAAGCCAGAGCTTGTTCGCCTTTCATGGCAACCAAAGGACCTAGTGGAAATTAGCGATAAAGAATTAATTAAGAAATTATCTACGTTAGTTAAAGAGCTAGAAGATAATAATGATGTACAATACGTTGATGGTAATTTTACTTTTGCTGATTCTATTTAAACTATGAGGCTAATAATACTTATATTGCTTTACACTTTACCAATGTTCAACTTACATGCCTCTAAAACACCAGGTAACAATAGAGAGATCTTGTTAATATCCAGTAACATAAAATCTTCCTTTTTTACCACTGGGATCGAACAAGGATTAGCGCCAAATACAGTAATGGAGTTAATCAACATATATGAAAATTTTGGTACAAACTTTGAAAAAGACATTGTACCAGAGAGCAATTTGAAGGTTCTCTTTGAGAGATCGTTTAATGACCAAAAGACCGAAGAAAATATTTTATACACTTCACTGACAACAAACAAAAAAACTACTTGCTTGTATCATTATAAGCCACAAAACGGTAAAAAAAGGTATTTTAATAAAGATGGAATAAGCTTAAGAGGTGGCAAAATTTTCGTAAGCCCTTTAAACGGAGATTTTCACGTATCCTCGAAATTTGGTAATAGAAAACACCCTATTCACGGTAAAGTTATTTTTCACAAAGGAGTAGATTATGCAACTAAATTTGGTGCTCACATACATGCCGCTGCAGATGGTGTAATAGAATATATAGGAAATAATGGAGAGTATGGTAAATATATCAAAATAAAACATAAAAATAGGTATTCAACCTGCTATGCTCACATAAGTAAATTTAGCTGCGATATAAAATTAGGCTCTAAAGTAAAGCAAGGGCAGGTCATTGCTTATGTTGGTAGCACTGGTGTTTCAACAGGGCCACATTTACATTACGAGATCATATACAACGGTAAATATATTGATCCACTTACAATAGCACATAAAAGCAAAGTAAAGTTAATTGATCATGAATTAAAGGAGTTTAAACTATTCGTAAATAAGATAGACAAAACGGTCAATAAAGAGAATTTCAGTGAAAAAAAGTTTAAAAGGTACGTGGAAAGAGATGATAAATAATAAAAATTTAAGTCAATTCCGTTTTTTCTCGTACTTAATAGTATTAAGTTAATCTTATTGTACTTTTACCCTATGATAATATAGTTGCGCTTAAAGCTGTTCTTGTTTCAATACTGATTCTTTTTTAAAAATTTTTGTTAATAATCCTAACAAAGCAAGAGTGACAAAATTTCTTGGATATTATATTGAAGCTTATTTTAAATCTAGAATATCTATTACAGTTTCACTTACAAACAAATATGTTACTTTTTTAAAATTTTTAAGCATTAACGTAGAAAAATTAAGGTGAATGATGCAAAACGGGAATTCAATAGAAATTTTAGTAGTAATTATCTGAAAAGTAAGCAGTCCTGCAAAGGCATATTATAATGCTAGTAACTATTGTAAGTTCGTTTTTGTGCAAAGCAACTTAATGACAAGAGAACTAGTAAGCAATTACCTATGTGCAGTAAAAATGACAAAGAATTTTTGCATGAAAATTGCTAATAAAATTTCAGATGAATTGCTTTCAATATTATAAAAAGGATTAAATATTGTAGAAACTAAAATTATAAAAGCTATAATATTATGTTTTTATATTTTACATATTTATCTGAAATTACACGAGTGATGCTGAGACGCAAACAAGCATATACTGCTACCTCTACAAGAAAATATATAGTGCAAAACGAACGAAAACCATTGAGGAGTAACAGCTAATTCAAAAAAATAAAAGCGCACAATTGAATGGCAAACAAAAGGTTCAACTGTCAATAGTTTTACCGTTTGTCCTAATCTCCAAGCAAGACGCATATCTGACAAACAAGTTAGACTATAATTGACATAAAATACAACAGATGCGTGAACTGGCAACTAAGTAATATTATCAAAACATGTACGTTAGAGATGTTTTAAAAAGCTGAAAGTAAGAAAGTATAACCCTTTGACGTAATTTTAATCGTTAAAACAAAGTAGAAAAATACATGTACATAAATATTAAAGAATTCTTCGTTTCATCGTGATGATTACAACTTAATTGGATTTTCCTCAAGGATATAGAGCATGTGTAGCTAAACTTCTGTGCTGCTTAGCAGCATTGCTAGATTAGTAATTATCATCACATCAATTACTCAAAATATTATTATGATCCAAAATCTACACTAGAATATCGTAACCATATACTACACTGCAACACTGCAATATACAATACCAATACTATCCTTCTCAATAGAAAAATACCTGAGTTAATTATTTTTAAAATTAGGTAATACCACCTATTTTTGCTATAGAATGGAGGAGTAAATAATTTATATAACAGGAATCTTGATAGCACAAATCCAAATTTATGTACTAGGTTAAGCACAACATATTTACTTGATCAAAATTACTATAACTTTTCCAAGTAATAGCTAAAACTTGAAAATAATGGTTACTGCCATTAATAATAACTGGTATTACTAGAAGAACTATTGATCCTAACACTTAGGCATTTTCTCGATGCAACAGGTAGTATCTTTTACACATCTACACTTCCTAAAAGGACACACCTTTAAAAAGAGGTATTACCTGCTTTTCTTTACTGAGAAATACCAAAATATCTCTACTTAGCATACTAAAAACTCAAACACATTAACTAAAGATTAAATAGAAACTACATCTCAGCTTACTTTTCTAAAAAAGAGTTCTTGCTTTAATAATATATATCTGTTATAGGTACTTCTGTTATCAAACTTAACGCTAACATAGTTTCTATTGCTACAGTAGATATAGAGATAAAACATCTTGACTTTGATACACTAGCTTATGGCAAAGAATTACAGGAACAAAAACATTCATTACTAATCCTCTACTTACCAGTAAGAAAATTGATTGCAATTAATCACTAGCTCTTCTAAGACATAGTTATTTAGAATGATCGTTAATGTACTGGAACATTTCTCTAAAAACTTTTTTGTAATTTAACGATAATTCTTGCTTTCATTTACTCTTGTTCTTAATAAAAGAAACTGTTCTTCACTGCTGTAAAATTCTTTTCCGCGTGTATCAGCGCTAGTTAAATTTTGCTTAAATCCTATCCATGCATATTGCTTTCAAGATTTTCCTATCAACAAGTTAATTGAAGTTTTGTCTATATTTTCGTCATTAATAATGAAATTCACTTTATAAAAATCATCATATACTGGTGTTCAAGGATTTTGTTCCTTTGTTATTCCTTTACAACTCTTAATTTACTAAAATTGAAATCTTCGACTTAAGCTTTCAATATAACCATTGGACTTTTCTTTGCTTCTACTATAGCAGTATCCTACCAAACCTTAACTATACTATAAAAATTAATAATAATCTGATAACGGTGCCTGTTGTATAGACTAAGATTCTCCTTTGGTTTAATATAGATGTATAATAGAAGAAGTTTATGATGAAAGAATCATTAGCAAAAACTAATGTAGTGCAAGTTGAAGATAAAAAAGCAGCAAAAGGCTTTTTAAAAATACTAGGTGAAGTAACAGATGCTGTAAGGTCGTGGATTGGTAACATTGGCACTGATTTAGATAATAGTCGTGATATTAATAGTCTAGTTTCGAAGATGAATGAGTGCTTAAATCCAAAAGGAGGAGAAGTCTCAGCACGTAAGAATACTGTATCTCTCGGTAACTTGTATTTAAGTTTATCAGAGAAAGGTAAAATAAGGTTTTTACAAACTCTGGCAGAGAAATTTAATACAAGCAAGACAGAAATAGATAAGAAAATAAAAGGATACAAGGAAAATAAGAATCCTGAGTTAGGCTATAAATTTGAACAGGACTTGATAAAAGTCCTTGAATCACCGCGTTCTAAAATATTGAAGCAATTTATTTCTTTACCAGAAGGCCTCAAGTTTATTGTTGATATGCGTTCTGATGTACTTAAGTTAAGAAATCAATATAAAGAGCTTAACCGATTAGAAAGTGAATTAAAAAGCATACTTCTCTCCTGGGTTGACGTCGATTTACTTGATCTTCGTCAAATTACCTGGGGTTCACCTGCATCATTATTAGAAAAACTTATAAAGTATGAAGCTGTGCATAAAATTTCTTCATGGAGTGATCTAAAAAATAGACTAGACTCTGACCGTCTCTGTTTTACCTTTTTTCATTATAAAATACCAAATGAACCTCTGATTTTCGTAGAGGTTGCATTAATGAATAAGATTGCAGATAGCATTCAATACCTCTTAGATGAATCAACGCCCTCAAGTGATCCAAGCAATGCAAATACTGCTATATTCTATTCAATATCAAATACCCAAACAGGATTGTCTGGAATTAGCTTAGGTAATTTCTTGATCAAAAGGGTTGTAGAAAAGCTATCACAGGAGTTTAAAAGTATAAAAACATACGCAACACTTTCTCCAATACCTGGCTTTACAAAATGGCTAAAAGGAAATCTAAGGCAGGATACTATTTTATTAGGAAAATTAGGTATAAAACAGTCTATTACAAAGATTTTAGAAAGCATAGAACAATTAAAAACTAACACTGAATACGAAAAACAATACTTGCTGAAACTTTGTGCATATTACTTACTAAAGGTTAAAAACAATAATGGCAATGCCTATGACCAAGTGGCACACTTTCATTTAAGCAATGGTGCATCAATAAAGCAACTAAACTGGATGGCAGATACTTCTGAAAAGGGCATTAGTCAATCTGCTGGAATGATGGTGAATTACTTATATGAATTGTCTAAAATAGATAATAATCACGAGAATTATATGATTAATAAAATGATTTCTTGCGCAAAGCAGGTATCATCTATATTAAAAGGATAAGTAAATAATTGTCCTAATAATATTTAAAATACAAAATAGTTTTACTTAAATAAGTAGATTAATGAATAAAATAAGAAATTTTGCAATAATAGCACATATAGATCACGGAAAATCAACTCTTGCTGATCGTTTAATAGAGTGGTGTAATGCCCTTGAAGCAAGAGAAATGACCAATCAAGTGCTCGATTCAATGGAGATAGAACGTAAACGTGGAATTACAATCAAAGCACAGACAGTGAAACTCAGCTATACTGCAAATGATGGTAATCAATATTGCTTAAACCTTATAGATACCCCAGGTCATGTTGACTTTTCATATGAAGTAAGTCGAAGCTTAGCTGCGTGTGAAGGTTCGCTTTTGATAGTGGATAGTAGCCAGGGAATTGAAGCTCAGACCCTTGCAAATGTATACAGAGCAATTGAAAATAATCATGAGATAATAGTTGTACTCAACAAAGTCGATCTTCCTGCTGCAGATCCAGAGATGGTAAAACTTCAAATTGGAGAAGTAATTAGCATTGATACAAGTAACTCAATTTTAATATCGGCAAAAACTGGACTCGGAATAAGGGATGTATTAGAAGCAATAGTGACGAAGCTTCCAGCTCCACGTGGTGACATAAATGCTCCGCTACAAGCAATTTTGATTGATAGTTGGTATGATACTTATCTGGGAGTGGTAATTTTAGTACGAGTTAAAAATGGAATACTAAAAAAAGGCATGAGAATTATCATGATGTCTAACAATGCTACATATCAGGTAGATAATATCGGTATTTTTACCCCTAAAAAGGTCATGACTGGTGAACTTTCAACAGGTGAAATTGGTTTTATAACTGCTTCAATAAAAAAAGTAACAGACTGTAAAGTGGGAGACACTATTACCGAAGAGATAAGACCATGCAGTAAGGCATTGCCAGGTTTTAAAGAAGTCCACCCTGTGGTATTTTGTAGTATTTTTCCTGACAAAACAGATAACTTTAAATATTTAAAAGAAGCGCTAGAAAAATTACACTTAAATGATGCAAGTTTTACTTTCGAGACTGAGACTTCGAATGTGCTAGGTTATGGATTTCGTTGTGGTTTTTTAGGAATATTACATCTTGAAGTTATTCAAGAAAGGCTTGAAAGGGAGTTTAATTTAAGCTTAACAGTAACCGCACCAAGTGTTATATATAAGATTACAACACAAAATGGCAAAATTCTGAACACTCATAACTTTAATGAAATACCAGATCTAACAAAAATTAAGATAGTTGAAGAACCGTGGATTACTGCAACCATAATAACACCTGACCAATATTTAGGAGAAATTATATCTTTGTGTGAAGAGAGAAGAGGAAAACAGAAGGACTTATCTTATATTGGTAACACATCAACAACACTGCTAAAATATAAGCTGCCACTGTCTGAAGTTGTTTTTGACTTTTATGATAGACTGAAATCAATTTCTAAGGGGTACTCAAGTTTGGATTGGAAAGTTTCCGATTATCAGGAAAGTCAAGTAGATAAACTAACTTTTTTAGTCAATGGGAAACTAGTTGACGCATTAACCTGCATTATTCATAAAAGCAGAGTAGAAAAAAGAGGAAGAGAAATATGTTCTCGTTTAAAAGACTTAATACCGCGCCAGCAATACAAAATTATAATTCAAGCAGCAGTAAGTGGTAAAATTATTGCCAAAGAGATAATTAATCCGTACAGAAAGGATGTAACAGCTAAACTTTATGGTGGAGATGTAACGCGGAAGATGAAGCTTTTAGAAAAGCAAAAGAAAGGTAAGAAAAAGCTATATTCTATAGGAAGAGTAGTAAATATTCCACATAATACTTTTATTCAAGCTTTGAAAATAAATGACTAGTATATGGATTATAACTAAAGACACTCAGATTTATTAATAAAATGTTCCTCACATAATTATCAATAATTGTCTTAAATTCCTCAGATATGTTGTTGATTTGTAAAATCTTAATAAACTGCTGAAACTGACTCTTCTCCATATCCAGGTAAACTAATTCCTAAATTAATATATTTACTCTCTCCGAAACCGTTTACGACGCAACCCATAACAGCAATATTTATATGTTCTACATCTGTTTTTTCTTTCAGGCCGGCATGTAAATTTTTATGTAATCATTTACTTCTTTAGTCAATACACGGAAACAATCGCTACTTATGCGCGTCCACATCCTGAACATAAGCTAACTTGAGGTTAAAGTGGTGTAAGCTATGGATTGCAATATTTCTTAACATACTCTCACCTCATTAATTCGCGATTCACCAAGACATTAAGTTAAAAAAGTACGTATCATATCTCCAGCGCCATTTTGTAATAAATAAGCAAGCCCTGCTATAGTACTTATAACACCCCTTATTACTTGCTGGTTTATGTAAGAAAGCATAATTAGAAATCCTTGCAAGTGCCAGGCAAACTAGAATTAGATATTGCACCTACTCATTTTACAAGAAATAATGATTTTGTCTGAGCTGAGTCCAATTTTTCAGCTTTTTTTGCACTGCTAAGACAGACATTATAAGTACTTCACGTAATATGATATCAGAGAATTTTAGATTATTAGATAAAGAGCCTTTGTTTATCAGTTTTTGCATAAGATACTTATCACGGCTACCCGAATTTACTCCAATCCTAATAGAAAGACCATGTTTTACTCATATTCTATAACTCTTTCAAATTTCTTATCACGTTTATTGCTAAAACCTATATTACCTAGATTTATCTTAATTTTATCTAGTATTTTGATGTTTTCTGAATAGTTTTGAATTAACCTATCAATTCATATTGTCCGCAACCTACTAATACCTATCAAAACCCTCTTTATTTATCTCTTCTAGTATATAAAGTATTGCTCTTGCTTTATACTTCTTATGAGCTTTAAGCAACTCGTACTAGCTCTAAACCCGCATGAGCTAGTTCTATTATTTCTTTCGAATATTGCCCAGCACTGTTTTTTACGCTGCTAGGATCTACATTATTAGGCACCATAGATTGCACAACTATGGGGTTACCCCGCCTATCTTTATTCGCTAAACTTTTACAACATGAGTCTTGTCTTATGTCGAGAAGATTCGTGTAGTTTGTTCCATAGATCTTTATCCAGCACATCATTAAATCTACCCTGTAGTATCAATTACACTCTCAAATGAATCCAAACTATTTAAATTATGGTGTGCCTCATTATTAAGATCATTACCGGAATCATGTGAGCACGTTTTTTTTAATGGCATGTTTTTTATAGTAACATTCATAGGAAAATTTTTTTTCTCTTGTGCCGCTTTAACCTTTTTTTCCTCTTGCCGTTTATCTTCAAGCTGCTCGTTTTTATATTTAGAAATCTGCCCTTGGTCTATGAACGTAGCTCCTTTCAGACGTGCAATATCGATACCATACCGGTTTATCATAGCCTCCTTTCCATCATCAACTATACAAGCTTCTAAAGCACTTAGTCTATTATTAAGAATAGCAATTTTTCTTTTCTCCAACTTTTTAGCTAAATTCTCTTTACTTACGTCAGCATTAACCCTACTCTGCAACTTTTTCTTCTTTAGAAGTTCTCTACGCTTCTTATACAGTTTATACGACTCAACAAAATTTTCATCTTCATGAAAGTTTACACCGCCAGGGTTACCTGGAGGTTTATATTTCTCACTAAGCTTTAGTTTAGACTTAGCTTCAGTACTGCATACAATAAAAAAGCTAAAAACCAAAAATATTAGTATAAATAAAACTCGAGAAAAAATCTTAAGCATATAGTGTCATAAATGTTATGCTCTTTAAATAGCAACTAACGAACTTTAAGTAAACCAGAATTTTACTAATCTTCTAATGAAGAGTAACTTATATTTGATTAACGCAAGTGAGTCTTTCAAGTATTTATATACAACTTATTTCATTTCTCTTCTTATTACTGTTTCTTATTAATATATTTATAAAGTAGCTGACTTTTTAGTCACTGTAATATAAAATTAAATAACAGTTAGTGAAAAAATGATGTTAATTTTCAAAAAAACCTAGAAGATATTTAATAGGAAAACATAAATTAGCATTAGAGAAATGAAAGAAATGCTTACCAGAAAACTTAAATACCCTATTAGAGAATTTAGCAAAGCTAGTACCGAGATCTGATCACCAAACAGCATCAAAAGAAACAACAATTTCCTATTAATTTAGGTAACAAAAAGATTCTCATTGAAAGTAAGGCTTTATATTAAGTAAAGCCACACATTCAAACATCTTTTCCCCCAGTTTATTACTATTCTCCAGAGATAGGAACTAAAGAAAGAGAGATTTATGAAAGTAATTCAAGAGTTAAATATTTTACTTTAAATAAGTAAGCTGACTAAACAAGACTCATTAGCAAAGAAAATTGAGAACGGAAATTATATAGCTTAAGTCACACTTGACAGAAAGCTAATAATTCACAAATATATTAACGCTAATAAAGATGGATTAGCTTACTGTAATTCACCACTTATAGTTAGTAACCGGTTTCATGTTCTACTTTAATGAAGGTAAAGGGAAGTAAAATAACTTATATAGATAATAACAGCAGGCATTATAAACCGACATTAGTAAATTTATACAATATAGTAAAAAAGCTAAAATTAGAAGACTTATTTCCAAAAAATGCAGTTGTCTATCTGATATATTAGATTAATTCTATAGGGTAAATTCTGTTTATGCATAAAATCATCCCAGCAAAACAAGAACCAATGAAGAAATTTTAGGAAAACGGAAAAAAGAAAAAATAGATTAACCAAGTATGGAAGCATTTTATTAAAACAAAAGAGCACAATGAATAGTACAATTTCTTGCAAGTTACAAACTACCAGTGCCTGTTTTAGATTAAGAACATCGATAAGAAAGCTTATTGAAGCAAATTACACACCATAAGCTTATAATTGCGCTTGCTAAAGCATAGTGGCTAAAGATAAAAAATTACAAAAAACAGATAAAATAGTGGTGCAAGTATAACTTCTTATTATGGAAATGACTGCAACAGCTTAATTAAATTTCTAGATCTCAAAAATCATAGCTATATTCATCGAGCTCATCTAAAGGATAAAGAAAGTGATGAACTTCTCAAATTACATGACGGAGAAACTAGAACCACTGTAAAATGTTGAATAATTAAACAATATAGCAGCTGTAAAAAAACCGCCTAATAACTACCTAAAACTCTTATTTCCCATTCAAGTTCAACGTTGAACTTATTTTTCACTGCACCTTTTACCCTATTACCAAGAGTCTCTAAGTCAGATGCAGTTGCATTATTATAATTGAGCAAAAAATTGCAGTGCTTCTCAGAAATTTTAGCTCCACCATTATCTAACCCTCGGCAACCAGACTCATCAATTAGTTTCCACGCTTGATAGTTTTTTGGGTTTTTAAATATGCACCCAGCAGTTTTCCCTCTTATTGGTTGGCTTTTGCTTTTTTCGTCAATAATTTCCTTCAGTTTTTTAAGTATAATCTTATACTCTGAACTTACTCCTTTAAACTCAGCTTCAACAAAAATCCACCTACCGTTTAAACTATGCCCACGGTAAACATAATCCATCTTTTTACTTGAGAATTCATACAGGTTTCCATCCTCTAAATTTACTGCTTTTACAGATTGTACAACACTTGCGATATCACTACCATATGCACCTGCATTCATTTCTATTCCACCACCAACTGTTCCTGGAATTCCAACCAGAAACTCTAGTCCACTAATTTGTTGTTCCATCGCAAAGTAAGCTAAATCACTAAGCAGCACAGCACCACCTGCAACTATAGAGTTGTTACCTCTATACTTAATATATCCAAACTCCTGACCTAATTTTACTGTTATTCCTCGAATGCCACTATCTCGTACTATTATGTTAGACGTTGCACCAATAATATTAATTGGTAGCTCAGTATTTTTAATCAAGCATGTTAAATCTCCAATATCACGTGGCTTAAATAATACATCAGCTTGTCCACCGACATTTAACCATGTTATTTTAGACATTAAAGTATTGTATCGATATGTTCCACGCACCTTAGGTAAACTTATAAGCATCTTGATTTCAATTCTAACCCTGCATCCATACCCATTTCCTCTGCATCTTCTACAAATGAAGTACGCTCAGCAAAGTATATACCTTTTTCGTCTGCTAACATACAACAAAGACGTAGCATGTTTTCACTTACATATTCTGCTAAAGCTGCAAGCGGTGTAAAGCATGAACCATTTACTGTCTTCATGAAGCTGCGCTCTGATCTCACCCTTATAAAAGACTTGTTATCATTAATTTTCTCTAAAAGATCGATAGCTTTTACATCATTTTTCCGACATTGAATACAAATTGCCCCTTGTCCCACTGCACTTAACATGGTTTTTGGCGGCAATACCTCTGTAATTAAAAGGTGTTTTTTTAATCTCCTCAGCCCAGCTTCAGCTAGAATTATTCCATCAAAACTATGGTTTTGCAGTCTAGTTATTACATTTCCACGTAACGGCACTATATTCAAATCCGGTCTAAAATTTAGCAGCTGTACTTTTCTTCTTATTGAAGAAGTTGCAATTGTAGCCTGCCGCGGTAAAGTCTCAAGGCTGTCATGTTTATTAGAAATAAACGTATCGTGCGGACTTAACCTTTCTAAAATACAGGGAATTATTAAATCTTTCGAAAAAAATGCAGGGACATCTTTTACTGAATGAACTGCCATATCTATATTATTCTTAAGCAATTTAATCTCAATTTCCCTGAGAAACAGTCTCTTACCACCTATTTCGGCAAGGTTTACATTGGCATATTTATCACCAGAAGTTTTTATCTTAATAATCTCAACAGATAAATCAGGAAAAAAGTCCATCAGTTTTTGTTTTGCTTCCAAAGCTTGAGCAATTGCAAGACTACTTCCTCTGGTACCTATTCTAATTAACATGTATCTAAATTTCAACTTAAACAGTTTACACAATTAGTCTACAATCAATATTTTATATTTACAACTCATGCACAATAGGATTATAGTCAAATCTTTTTTGGTACTGTGTATCTTTCTACTTGCTTTATATATAATATTGCCAAACTACTTTAATAATAAATTCCTTATTTCAAAAAAAAGAATAAACCTAGGGCTTGACCTAAAAGGTGGATCGTCTTTACTTCTTAATGTAGACTTAAATTCTTTTTTAAAAGAGAAATTAAGTATATCAGCCGATGAAATAAAAGAAAGTTTGCTAATAAAAGATATTGAATCCAGCGTACAAAGCGATCAACAAGTAATTGTAACTTTAAATAACATCAATAACTATAAAAAAGTTTCGTTATTAATCCATAAAATAAACCCAAATTTAGAGCTAAACAGAAAAGGTACCTCAATTTTCATCTCATATAAACCTCATTACAAAAATTCTCTAATCAATGAAGTAATCTCAAAATCAATAAGTAATGTTCAGAGACGCTTGGATAAACTTGGTACTAAAGAAGTAAGTGTGCAAAAACAAGGACAGAATAAGATATTAATCCAAGTACCTGGAGTAGAAAACATTGAACAAATAAAATCTCTGCTTGGCAAAACTGCTAAGCTAAGCTTTCATTTGGTAAACAGTAACATAGCCAAGATTAAGGATATAGATCACGAAACTACCATCATGCTCAAGGACACTTCCGGTAATTTCTATCCAATATCCCGCAAAACTGAAATAGGTGGCGATTCATTGGTTAACGCATCAGTTAGATTTGATCACTTAGGCAGACTAACAGTACATTTTAAATTTGACGGTATAGCAAGTAAAAAATTCGCAAAAATCACTAAAGAAAATGTAGGAAAGCCCTTTGCAATTGTTTTGGATAACACAGTCTTAACTGTGCCAATAATACGTGAACCAATTCTAAATGGAGAAGGAGAAATCAGTGGTAAGTTTACTAAGAAACAAGCAAACGAACTTGCAATACTTTTAAAATCTGGAGCACTGCCAGCACCACTTAAAATAATAGAAGAGAAAAATATCGGTCCAAGTCTTGGAGAAGAGTCAATAAAAGCAGGAGAAATAGCAGCGATAATCTCTATTACAGCAGTTACTTTGCTTATAATTATCATTTATGGTAAGTTAGGTTTGTTAACCTCCGTTGCACTGCTTTTTGATGTGATTTCTATATTATTAATTCTTACTCTACTTGAAGCAACCTTAACTCTACCAGGAATAGCTGGTATTGCGCTAACTGTTGGTATGTCAGTGGACGCAAATGTTTTGATATTTGAACGTATTCGTGAAGAAATAAGATTAGGGAAAAGAACAGCTCGCGCTATTGAAGAAGGCTTCAAAAGCGCAATAAAAACAATTCTTGATTCAAATATCACTACATTAATTGCTGCAGGAATAATGTTTATAGTTGGCAGCGGAGCAATTAGAGGTTTTTCCGTTACTTTGTCAATAGGGGTTTTATGCTCAATGTTTTCTGCAATCATAGTTACAAAACTTCTAATAGAAGTGTGCGTGAACCCGGAAAAGCTGGTACTTTAATTTGCGGTACTATTAACTCCAAATAACAAAATTGTTATATAATATTTATCTTGAGTTTTTGCCTTAATATATAAGTTTACAATACTTTTTCTACGTTGCTTGCAAAGTTATTTACTATTAAACAACAAAGTTAAATTTAAATAGCAAAAGCTATTTTATGACATATTTATTAGCTGACTCAAATTAATAAGTTTTATTTCAGTTTTCCTATCTATACTATACAGTTCCTAATTTTTTGGCTTTGAAGGGGCTCAATTAAAACTTTAGCTAAGAAAACACTATTTTACACACCACCTACAACTATTATAGCCATGTTTATTACACTATTTTTGCTTACTAATAAATCCAGCGAAAGAAGATTTCATAAGTAACACAATAGCAAAATATAAATAATGGAATTATAATTGCTTTTTTCATATTCGAAATCACTCATTCCTTTCAAAAGAAAAACAGGATATATTAAATTAAGTTTTCTCTACACGGATTAAAAAAATAGCAATGAGTTCTATAGCCTCTGTAGTGTTTTATTTATGTAATGCATAAATCTATAAATTTCATGCACAAGCGTCTCTGATTTTACCACTGCTTATATAGTAAAGGCATATCACCAATTCAAATGCTGAAAGGAGTTATGATAAACAATAACATTAATGCTTGCATCTTTTTCTAAGTTACACAAGTAATATAAAACATTCTAATAACTTTAGACTGTAAGCAAAAAAGCTAAAAGTACCAAAAAATTAGTGTCCTTTATTTTACTAACACGTACAACAGTTAATACAAAATGTATGTACGTTGTTTATTTTGATTACAATAATGTTTGTTGTAGAGGTGAATGAGCATTATTTTCCTTAGACAAAATGTTTATATGAATTTTTTTGGCAACTAGTTACCTTGTCTTAAGAAAGATTCCTCTGTATATTATGAAACTGGTTTTATCTATTTATACAATAATCGATATGTCCGAAACTGTAGTAAATATATAGTCTAATATTTGCACAGATTAGATAATAATTAATCAAAGAACGCGAAGGTGAAACTTTAAAAATGACACTAAATAAAGATAATCCAATAATAAGAGAACTTGAGAAAGCTGGGGCAATTTTACACGGGCACTTTGTTTTATCCTCTGGACTGCATAGTAGCATATATATACAGTGTGCTAAAATTTTTGAAAATCCAAGCAAAGCCATGAAAATTTGTGCATTACTAACACATAAAATAAAAAAAGAATTAAATAGTTCTATAGATTTAATACTATCTCCTGCAATTGGTGGAATACTTGTGGGTTATGAGATTGGCAAACAGCTTAGAATTAAGACGATGTTTTGTGAACGTGTTAACAGCAAGTTTGAATTGCGCCGTGGATTTGAAATTAAACAAGGTGAAAAACTATTATTAGTTGAAGATGTAATAACTACGGGTAAATCTTCACTTGAAGCTGCAGAATGCGCAGAAGATATGGGAGGTAAAGTCGTTGCTGGAGCTTCTATAATCAAGAGAAATAGTGAAACGCAATTGCCCTTTCCTGTTATATCTTTGCTTGAGCTAAATATTAAAAACTACAGCGAACAAGAGCTTCCTGAAGAATTGAAGCGATTACCAATAACTAAACCAGGAAGCCGGGAATACTTAATAAAATAGTCTTATTTTTGATATGTAATTTGACAAAAACGGAAAAACACTTAACAAATCTTATCAACTTCTTACTATATAATATTGAAGTTCTTATTTATCTTCAATCTATACAAGTTAAATAACAAAAGCACTGTATAGTTGGTGTCTTTATTATAGAAACTACTTCTAAGGTCTAAAATGAAACGACTTGATAAATTATCTAAAGTAATGGGTGCTACTTCAGCACGTGATACTAGAATCTATATCTCTTTTTCTTTCTGAATCCCTGTATCTACTACTTGGATGATAGGAAAAAAGACACTCAAACGATATCAAGAAGTACTAATGTTTTCTATACAAGTAGCAGTTATGTGAAAAGTTGTTATCAAAAAATTAAAAGCTTAATGGTTAATGCTATAATTATAGACCACAATAAAAAGTAATTTTTTACATTTGACTTAATCTTAACTTGAATATTCTCTAGCTTTTGGTCAGCTATTAGGTTTAATTTCTCTATAAGACTAAATATTTCTTGAATTGCTTTTACAAGACAAGAGCTTTTTATTTTTTCTTTATAGTCCATTTTATTTTTATGTTGATTCTTCATCCATGCTTCAACTACTTTCCACATATTGATTTTTGGATAGATTTTTCTGCAAGTTCCCTCTAACAAAATCATAGTTTTTTGCAGCATTAGCAATTGTGTTTGAACTTTCATATCAAAATCACTAGTTATTTTAAATAATTTGGCAAGTAAATCAGCAAAAGAAATTTTCTGTATAGGCTGCCCTATAATAGGTTCACCTATTGCTCTGCACGCTGTAACAAAATTTTTGTGCTGTGGTGAAACATAACCAGCTCTAAAGTGTGCCTTTGCAACGTGATCATAATTCCGACTTAAAAAACCTTTCAGTATCTCTACCACACAGTAGCACGTCTCGCGGTCTATTCGGCCCATAATTCCACAATCTAGAGCAATAATATTATTGTTAATATCAATCATTAAGTTTCCAGGATGCATATCCGCATGAAAGAAGCAATCTCTGTATACTTGATTGCAAAATGATTCTATAAGATTGATAGCTATCTGCTTACGATTATTTAGTTTTTCAACTTCGTATATTGGTGTTGCTTCTATCCATTCTGATGTCAAAACTTTCCTTGAAGTCCTACTCCAATCTACTTCAGGTACATAAAAACCTTTATCATTTCTTGTATTTTCTCTCAGTTCTGAAGAATAAGCAGCCTCAAAACGTAGATCTAGCTCTAATCGGCAAACTTCAGCAAAAGTTTTAACTAATTCAATAGGTTTTAGTCTCTTTGATTGCTCACTAAATCCTTCTATAATCCCTGCAAGCCAAAAAAGCATTTTTATATCCTTTGAGAATATCTTCTCAATATCTGGCCTTAAGACTTTGACCGCAACTTTTTTACCTTCTGTTGTAGTTGCTTTATGTACTTGAGAAATTGATGCTGCTGCAATTGGCTTTTCAGAAAAGCTTAAAAAAATATCGCTTAACTTACAATTAAATTCGCTCTCTATCGTTCTAACTGCTATCTTATAGGAGAAAGACGGTAATTTATCACATATCAACAATAAGTTGTCTGTTATATCTTCATTTAAAATATCAGTACGTGATGAAATAGACTGCCCAAATTTAATAAATACTGGACCTAACTTTTCAAGAGCACATTTTAATTTATAGCCACGTATTTTATTTATTGACTCCTTTGAAGGAAAGAGTAAACGATACAATATGCTATAACGAGTCAACACTGCAGTTATATACAAAAGGCGCAGAACATTTCGAATCATTTTGTTATATGACTGCTAAATATCTCGCTTAAAGTCTTATTCTTCATGATTTCTTCAGGTTTACCTTGGCAATATATAATATGATTTATATAGATAATGTAATCTGAACATGGCACTATGGAACTTAAATCGTGAGATGTCATGAGAATCGAAATTAATCTTTTTTTTGCTATTTCACCTATTATATTATAAAATTTAGTTCGAGCATTAATATCCATTGCGCTAACTGGTTCATCCAAGATAATCAAGTCAGGTTCTGCAATTAAGCAGCGCGCAAGTAACAATAATTGTGTCTGCCCTGCAGAAACTTCCAACACCTGTCTTTTCAAAATATTACTAATACCAACTAATCTCACCACCTCTGTAATAATCGATTGATTCTTCTCTAATCTTTTTGAAAAGCTATTTAAAAGAAGATATTCAACTGTTACCGGCATCAAACTACTAATACTAAAATTTTGTGGCATATAACTAATTCTCATATCATCAGCAAATATAACACTACCAGTATAGTTCTTATTTATACCAGCAACCACCTTTACTAAGGAGGTTTTACCTCCACCATTTGGACCAAGTATAGTAACTACATCCCCTTTTTTCATTGATAAGTTGATATCATCAAGAATTTTCTTATTATTATATGCAAGAGTAAGGTTCTCTATTTTTAGAACACTACTATTGACATTATTTAACTTTTTGACAAGACTTAACTCTTTCTCAATGTTTTCATGAGACATTTACTAGCTTCTTTTCTATTACTTTTGCTTACACTATACCACAGTACTGTCTTTTCATCCACTTTAAAAGTTATAGCCACAATAAAACCTGTACACTCGCTTGTAGCTTCTGTTACAGACAGAATTTTAGAACCAGTCTTACTAGACTATATAACAACTTCTACACATGATTACATATTGAAACCATCTGACGCAAGTAATTTGGAATCAGGTAATGTTATATTTTATATTGATGATAATCTAGAAACATTCGTTAAGACCTTTGCTAAAAACAATAAGAAACTTGTACAGTTATCAAAGGCAGTTAGTCTACTTTCTATTCGACCACATTCATTCTCCAGGCATGTCACTCGTATTCAAGACGAAAAAGACCTACATATCTGGCTTAGTCCAGAAAATGCAAAAAATATGATATTCTCTATAAGTGCAACATTATCTAACATAGATAAGAAGAATGCCCATCGATATAACCATAATGCAATAAAAACCGTAAAAAGAATAGAACAGGAAACAGAGAAAATTGCAAGCGAATTGAGTAACTTTAAAAACAAAAAATACATAGTTACTCATGACGCTTATCAATATTTTGAAAAACATTTTAGCTTAAGTCACCCAAGTGTCATTCTATCTGTAGAAGAAGATACTTATATAGGCATGAGAAGTTTAATGAAACTAAAGAAAATAATGAAGAAAGAAAACATTAAATGTATATTTTCTCCTTCACGAAAAGATAGTATAAAGCCTAAAGCTCTTTCCAGTGATGCAAAAACAGCAATTTTAGACCCTATTGGGTCAAATATAAAACCTGGAAAAGACGCATATTTAACCATAATCAATAGCATCACACAAAGCTTTAAATCTTGTTTTGTTGAATAATGCTACTTTTAGTAAAAAGTACGGTATCTATTCAGAAGTGTGGTTGATGCACAAACATTAAATTAAAAGTGATATTATTCAAAGTTTCTCTCCCTTCTCAATCTAATGCTTAAGATTAAAACACAGTTGATTAAATACTTTTAACACAATACAAGAATGTCGCATAGTTGATATTAGGATAAAAAATCATCTGTATTTGTTATAAACTCATTTCCACTCTACGGTTATCTTTTTGCATTACCTAATCCACCTTATTTTGTCACTTTCCTGAATAAATAAGATTACAGAATAAAGCGGCTATGTATTTATTTTCAGTTAACTTTAAAGCTACACTAACTCACATTCAGCAAAAAAGAAAGCTATTTCCCTACGAGTATTTTCTGGACTATCTGAACCATGAACCCTGTTTTCACTAATATTATCAGCAAAATCACCTCTGATTGTACCTTTATCTGCACGTTTTGGATCTGTAGCTCCCATGATTTGCCTATATTTACTTACTGCGTTTTCACCTACTAAAACCTGAACTATTACAGGATCAGAAGTCATAAATTCCACTAACTCCTCAAAAAAAGGTCTATCTTTATGAATTTCATAGAGCAGCTCTGCCTGTCTTCTTGTCAACAACATCATTTTTTGTGCTATAATTTTCAGCCCAGATTTTTCGATATAGGAATTTATATTACCTGTAATGTTATTTCTTACTGCATCAGGTTTTAATATCGAGAGCGTTCTTTCAATTGCCATATTACTTCCTTGTATAGGATATTATATTTATAGATTTATTTTATTACAAATTTTTTATTTTATCAAGTTAGTTTTTTATTTATAGTTAAAAATAAGCTACCAAAGATAGTATTTATTATATGGGTAAATGCCGTTATATCAACAAACAAGACGAGTCCACTTATAAACAACCAGTTAAAACTGGACTTACTACTAAAGAATTAGTTAATAACTTAAAGTTACCGATTTTTTATGCTACAAAAGGATTTTTAACTTTCAGCTTGGCTTTTTTAAGTTATTTGGAGTATGGCTCACATCACAATACAAAATTACAAAAAGATGCTGCTTTCATAATAAAAAAAACATTATTCCATCTCTTGAAATGACAACCATAGTACCGCTTATTTGTTTTGCACCGCCAGCTATGATAGACAATATAAACACTATAAAGTGTGCACTTATATGTGCTATGTTGATGACAGGAGCATGCTTTTTTGTAAAAAGCTTTCATGTACGTGAGTGGTTATTAGAGAAAATTACTGATTACAGTAAAGAAATAATAGACGCAGAATTTAAGAAAGGTACTATAAGGTTTCCAATTTTTAATCAAAGTAGAAAATACAAAGTTACATTATGTTATTTTTAGCTACTGTTAAACTTCTTGAAGCAAAATCAAGTTTTTGCGTTGATTTGAGTTTCGGTGAAAGTTCTTTTGCATCTACAGGAAGTAATCTACAGAGGTCTGGTCACTTATTGTATGCTAGTATGAGAAATTTAGTACCTATATCTAGGCTTAATGAACTCATAGCTAAACGTATAGGCATCTCAAAAGCAACTTGTTGTAATACATAAGTGAAAAAGGCAATTATCTTATTTAATCTTGGCGGACCTGATTCACTCAGTGCGGTCCGTCCTTTTTTGTTTAATCTCTTTTATGATAGAAGAATAATAAATCTACCAAATCCTTTTCGATTTCTTTTAGCAAAGTTTATATCTGCAAAACGAGAAAATACTGCACAAAAAATATATAAGCAAATTGGAGGCAGATCACCAATCTTGGAGAATACAAGAATGCAAGCTAAAGCGCTTGAGCAGGAGCTTAACAAAGCTGTATTTTGTCATCCAAGTAGCACGATACTAGAATCTAGAAAAAAGCACCTGATTTCATCATCATGTGATGAAATGACACCAAAGCTTGCCAAAGTATTCATCTGTGTGCGTTATTGGCACCCATTTGCTGATGAAGTTGTTAAAAGTGTAAAGCAGTTTAATCCTGATGAAGTAATTCTACTGCCTCTATATCCTCAATATTCAACTACTACAACTTTGTCATCCATCGAAAATTGGCAAAAAAGTGCTAAAAAACATGGTTTAAAATGTAGTACAAAAACAATCTACCATTATTACGATAATCAAGACTTTATTGAAGCTCATACCCGCTTGGTAGCCAAGTATTACAAGTTAGCTAGCAGAATTGATAAGCCAAGAATTCTATTCTCGGCCCATAGTTTACCTCTGAGTGTTATTAAAAAAGGCGACCCTTATGCTTTACAAATAGAAGAAACAGTAAAATTAATAGTAAAAAGATTAAATATTAAAGACCTTGATTGGGCGATATGTTACCAGAGCAAAATTGGACCTGTAAAATGGCTGGAGCCTAGCATAGAAAGTGAACTATTGCGTGCAAAAGCTGATAGTGTACCTGTGGTTTTATCGCCTATATCTTTTGTTTCTGAGCATTCAGAAACGCTTGTTGAACTTGATACGGAACATAAAGCAATAATTAAAAGCGGATATTATTTTCGCGTACCAACTCTCAGTACTGATTCCTTATTTATTAAATGTTTGGCTGATTTATGTAAAAGCCGTTATTAAAGTCCTGATTCACAGCACTTTCTTTTTGAGATTTTTGTGATAGAATAACAAAAAACTGTTATTTCATTAGCTATTATGCTAAATGAGCTAAAAAAGAAACCAAACACGTTTGCACAAAAGGTACATGATGCTTACAATCATGATATCAAAAAGGTAATTTGTATCACAACAGGTTTAACAGCCTTGTTATGTAAGGTTTCACTACAATTTTGTTGCGAATTTATTGATAATAATAGGTCAAACATCCTCCTTATACGTGAGATTGCTCAATGGGTAAAATTTCCAACATTCATTCTATTGATTGTTCATTCTACACTTACTTTACGCGATCTAATCAAGGATTACAGGAATCATAATAGTAAAAAAGAACTATTAAAAATAGTAGGCAAATTAGCTAGTCTTTCAAGTAACGCCATAGAAGTGTTAATAATGTTACAAGTTCTCCATTTCTTAACTAAAGGTAATACGAATGCAATAAGTCGTATTCAATTAATATCAACAGCCCTATTCTTATTTACTTCAGAACCAGTAGGCTGCTATTATATATACAAAAAATATCAAGAGGCACATAAAAAATATCAGGATAAAAAAGGTACTAGTGAATTTATTAAATGCAAGAAAGAGCTTACTAAGTGTAAGAAGGATCTTACTATTAATACATTAACTTTATCACTAGGATTATTAAATTTCATATTTAAAAGGGTGGATACTGCAACTACACCGATAAACTTAGGTAATGGTGTAGTTTATAGCTTCAACTTAAGTGTAACAGTTAGTATAATATGCAGCACAGTATTACTATTAGTCTGGCTTGACAAATTGCTTAATCAGCCTATCAATGATAATCTTTCCACTGAACTTGACAGGGATTACCATATTCAGCAAGGTAGCAATTTACCAAACGGCCACTCTATATAAAGGTAAAAAACTAAATATGAAAAGACCTCATCTCTACTGACAATGCTAGCACTGCTAATTTGCCAACCATATTCCAGAGTAGTAGGGTTTTATTTTCTACAATTTGGCTAATGTCATGAAATTCACAATCAGTGGAATTTAAGCTAAAATATATATTTTTTCTACTATTACACCGATATAAATAGCATGTTGGTGTATTTCCTATATAATATATTAGTGGCTCTGCAGGACTGTGTTCGAGTATATCTATGGTTGGTATACCTTCCTGTATAATAACGCTATTGATTTCTACACCTTCCTTTATTTTTTTCATTTTATGACGCTTTTTTTTATTGAGAGTTAATATTTCCTCTCCACTTATTGCTGTTATAATACCCATTCCGTATGTTCCATTGTTTGCTTTAATAAAAACATAAGGTTGAGTTTTTATTTTATATTCCTCATATTTTTTTTGCACTAGAGACAACACTTGATCAACTTTAGCTGCCACTGTTTCCAGCGATAAAGCATCATCAAAATAGACCCCTTTACAGCTCTCTGTAAATACAGAAATAAGCCAGGGATCTATTTTAAATTCGCCGCAAAATTCGGACACCAATTTTTGATAGATTTCAAAGTATCGAAATTTCTGTCTACTGTGCCAACCATATAGTGGACTCGGTACTGTTTCCTGCTTTACGTTTTCTAATACGTCTGGAATATGGCTTGTCATATCCCGATTCAATACAACAACATCGGGCACGAATCCTGAGGTTGTCTTCAATAGAGAGTTATCTTTCACAATAGCTTCATACGGTCCTATTAAATTATAGGCTTCATCATGAAGGAGACCAATTTTAGTTTCGAAACCTGCTAGTCGTAGTATCTTTTCTATAGCAAATACGTTTTCTATATACATTTTATTTCGTGTATAGTTTTCTGGTATCACAAGAGTTTTTTTATATCGTTTTTTTTTAAAGAACCTTTTTACCAGTTTTGCCGCTATTATTTTTGATGCCTCACTTAAATTATTGAACCCTGCAGGGAACAAATTAGCGTCTATTGGAGCAATTTTATAACCGGAGTTTCTAAGGTCGACAGAGCTATAAAATGGCAATGCAAAATCGTCAAATTTTACCTCAAACCAATCATTCATATTTTTTTCCAAACTTGGATGAATTATGTTTTGCATCTACACTTTAAATGTTATAAGGAAAGTACTATATTATACGCTATAGCTAAGCCATATTTAATTAATGGTTACAGTATAATGAAATTACTATTTAAAATTATAAAAAAATGATTCAACATGACAACAGTAGAATGTATGGAACTACTATATTATCAATTAGAAGAGGTAAAAGTGTAGTAGTAATAGGTGATGGACAGGTTTCACTGGGTCACACCATTATAAAATCAGGAGCAAAAAAAGTCAGACGCCTTTCTGATGATTCTGTAATCGCTGGTTTTGCTGGAGCAACAGCTGATGCATTTACTCTTTTTGAAAGATTGGAATCAAAACTTGATAAACACCCAGGACAATTAATGAGAGCGTGTGTTGAACTTGCGAAAGATTGGAGGATGGATAAATATTTAAGAAGGCTAGAAGCTATGATGATAGTTGCAGATGAATCTATTTCATTAGTGATTACAGGAATGGGTGACGTCCTTGAACCTGAAGATGGAATAGCAGCTATTGGTTCAGGAGGGAATTTTGCTCTATCTGCAGCAAGAGCTCTAGTTGAGGTTAAAGGGATGTCAATAGAGGAGGTTGCAAAAAGAGCTATGAAGATAGCAGCTGATATATGTGTTTATACAAATCATAATGTAATTATTGAAAAGGTAGAGGGGTAGTATGTATTCTGAACAAAAATTTTTATGCACTAATTTCTCTAATCAATCCGTGACTCTTTCAGAAGAGCAGACTTATAATAAGGATGCCTATAATGAAAAAAGTAATCCTTGTAAAAATACTAAGAGTAGTTGTGATTCAAATGAAAATGATAGCAGTGCTCAAGTTAACAACAGTACACAAATTTTATTAGATGATCTGCCACCACAAAAAATAGTTAAAGAGCTAAATAGATTCATAATTGGACAGAACGATGCAAAGCGTGCTGTTGCTATTGCGCTCAGAAACCGTTGGCGTCGTAACAAAGTTCCTATTCCTTTACGTGATGAAATCATACCTAAAAATATACTGATGATTGGTCATACGGGAGTCGGTAAAACTGAAATGGCTCGTCGTCTAGCAAAGCTTGCAGGTGCACCATTTATAAAAATTGAAGCAACAAAATTTACTGAGATAGGATATGTTGGGCGTGACGTTGACTCGATAATACGTGATCTAGTTGATGCAGCAATAGTTTTAGTCAAAGAAAAAGCACGCAAAGCTTTGGCTAAAAAAGCTTTAGATCTGGCTGAAAAGATAATAGTTAATTCTATGGTCGGTGAAGATGCAACCGAAGAGAGTAAAGAGATTTTTAGAAAAAGGTTAAAAAATAAGGAATTTGAAGATGGAGAAGTTTCCATTGATGTCAGAGAAAGCAAGAGCATGTTACCGGCTTTTGATATACCAGGTATGCCAGGCGGGCAAGTCGGCATAGTAAATGTAACAGAACTAATAGGTAAAATGTTTAATGGAGGCAAAAAAACAAAAACCATTACGGTTAAAGTAAAAGAAGCCCGTGAAATATTGGTTAATGAAGAAAGTGAAAGGTTAATAGATGAAGATAAGATAATCAAAGAAGCCCTTGATCTTGTTAGCAATGAAGGTATAGTATTTTTAGACGAAATAGATAAGATTGCAGCATGTACAGAGGTAAAAGGTGAAGTCAATAGAGAAGGAGTACAACGTGACTTATTACCACTGCTTGAAGGAACAACCATTTCAACCAAGTATGGTCATGTAAAAACAGATTACATATTATTTATTGCATCTGGTGCTTTTCATCAATCTAAACCATCTGATCTTTTACCAGAATTACAGGGAAGGTTACCAATCAGAGTGGAACTTAAAGCACTTACTCAAGAAGATTTAATAAAAATATTAAAGGAACCAGAATCTAGTTTATTGAAGCAGTATATAGCTCTAATGAAAACAGAGAATGTAACGCTTGAGTTTACTGATGACGGTATCGAAACCATAGCTGAAATAGCATTTACAGTTAATAGGCAAGTGGAAAACATAGGTGCAAGAAGGCTACATACCATCATGGAAAAGCTTTTAGATGAAATAAGCTTTATCTCTTCTGAGAAAAATGGTGAAAAATTTGTTATAGATAGCAAATATGTGAAAGATAGACTAGGATCGATTTCAAAGCAGCTTAATTTATCTAAGTTTATACTTTAATAAAATATACTAATTTATTAGTATTTCCTGTTTAGGAAAAAAGCTGAAGCAAAATTTGCGGGTATATTAATGTAGCGTTATTAATTATATATCAATTCATCAAGATCACTGTAATAACAATAGTAGTCTTCATACGAGAATAATATTGAAAGATAAGAGTACAGGTATTGAAATAAGCAAACTTTTAGATAGTAAGCTTTACGAAAATAATAAGATTATAGGTTTTTCAATGTTAGGTGATGATACTAAAAAAAAGATATAATTGCTATATTACAAAGATAAGAATGATAAAAAAATTATATATTATGAATTAGTTAATTTCTTACATAAATATGAATTCAAGCAGGTACATCAACGAAAAAGAATGTAGCGTTACACTAAGCTCTAACAATAATAGCACTACTAAAATAGTAGGCAATAAACCAAATCATAAAGACTTAAAGAAAAATACAAACGTTAAAAATCAAACTCCATGATAAGGAATTAAGTTTTATTAACAATATAAGAGAACTGGAGCAACAAAGAAAATTTAATAGCCCAAGAATAATCAATAAAGTTAATCACAATCATTACAATAGGATTAGGCGATCTTGCTATAAGATAACGAAAATAGTTTATATTAGTTGTAGCCATTGTTTTGTGTTTTTTACATTAAATCTTAGATCTTTTCTCCAGAAATTTGATATCTGTTACAATAGTTACACTGTTTGTATAGATTCCATGATTGAACCTAATGACACGTTTCTATTTTCCTAATCTATTAATACATTGATCATTTTTAAAGTTAAAGTTTTTTCCGTTTTTACCTATTTCGTTCTTTAAAACTTAATATATCTCTTTTAAATTTTTCTCGCATTTTTCTTTTATGTTACTACTTTACAATAGAGCTTTAACTTGATGCATCATATCTGAGGGCTGGATCTATTTACTTTCATATGTAAAGAATTAGCTTTTTAGTATTTCTTGAAGAGCTTTACATACTAGAGACATTGAATTCAAAAAAACCATCACAGCTATTAGCACACATATAACACCTATACCATTTTATCTATTCATTTTTTAAATATTTATTTGTTAGGGTTACTTATATCGCAAGATCCATTTATAGAATCCAAAATTCTAAGCTTTTGTCATTTTAAAATTTTCTACTAAGCTCTCAACTCTCCATTTAGTTTTATGCTCTTTTACTTTTATAAGTATAAATGACTTCCTCTACTCGATTAGGCTTAGCAAGCTTCTATTGCAAATTATTTTGCTACTCTACAGAGCTTTAATTTGATCGTCAAGACTAGTAGCCTGCTTAGCCTCTTTTTGAGTTTACTTAGGTTTACTCTTTATCTGAGATGATCTTTTCTCAGTGTAACAAAATCTCTTAGTGTTAGCATTCCAGAAACGCTAACTTTTTTAATTTTTCCTGAATAAGTGATTTTTCACTAATCACCAATCTTGATTAATGGTGATCTTTTGCTATTAAGTTAGCCAGTATGTTTAACCAGATAACACTTTATTTTGATGCTACAAGCATTTCGCTGTCATTTATTATACTAGAGCTTAACAATATTCCGCTATCATTTGATACTAACTCTACACCTGAATTAAGGTTAATGGTTAACAAAAAGTGAGTTCTATCTTTCTCAGAGATTTGATTATTTTTCTTTAATCCTAAATCTTACTTTTATTAACGTTGCTCTACCGATTACTTTGAAACAGAGTTAAGAATAATCAAGCTGCCAGTATCTAATTTACTGAATTTACGCCTTGCTTTTATAGTTCAGCTAGATGACTTGATCCTTTTAGCTCTCTTTTTTATCCATTTTAAGCTTTCAATTTGCTAGCATACAACTTAATTTAAAATGTTAACTATTAACTATGTATTAATATTGTTCTAAATAAAAATCTCTTGTAATGATCAAAAGCAGAAAACAAAGACTTGATTTTTACATCCAAATAATAGAGTATCAAGGACACATGTGAATACTCAGAGTGCAAGAAAAAACTTTCACAATTATTGATGGTTACGGCTTTCTTTTCAGAGCTTATTACGTTTTACATCATTTAACTACCACAACCGGTACCCCAATAGGGGCTGTGTATGGTTTTCTTAATATGATTCTTAAATATATTACATATTCAGATTACTTAACTATAGCATTTGACTCTGGCAAGAAAAATTTCAGGCACGATTCATATCCTGAGTATAAAGCGAACAGAATAACACCCCCTAAGGATTTAACTCTACAGTTTGCAATACTGAGAGAGGCAGTAGAAGCTTTTAACCTTAGCTACGAAGAAATTGAAGGCTATGAAGCAGATGACATAATTGCAACACTAGCTATAAAATATGCCAACCGCCAAGACTTTAAAGTAGTAGTAGTCTCACCAGATAAAGACTTATTTCAGCTGTTGAATTACAACATACTAATATTTGATCCTATTAAAAATATATACATAAATGAAAAACAAGTAATAGAAAAATTTGGCGTAAATTCAAACAGACTTCTTGATTTATTTTCTCTAACTGGAGATGCATCTGATAACATTCCTGGCATTCCAGGAATAGGTCCAAAAACTGCAGTTAAACTTCTGGATGAATTTGATTCGTTAGATAATATTATGGCAAATATTAGTTACATCAAGCAAGTAAGGATTCGTGATATTTTCACTGAACATAAGGAAAAAGCATTCATTTCAAGAAAGCTTCTATCACTATGTGAAAAAGTGAATCTTCACTGTGATATTGCAAAGCATAAGGTCTACCCTCCAAATATGAAGAAATTATTATTTTTTTTAAAGAAATATGAATTTAATTCATTGATAGGCAAAGTAGAAAAGCTTTTTCCTTATAGTAAACCTAGCATTAAAAGGAAAATAGAATATAGAAACAAAGAATTAGAAAAATTTTTGGAGCATTGCAGATATGAGGGTAAAATTGCAATCTATTGCCATTTTGAAAATAACGTGTTAAGTAAAGTTTCCTTATCTTGCAGTGAAAACAGTATTTTTTACATAAATCAAAACTGCCTGCAAGATTCGCTCATTATAGTGAACTCAAATTTACTTGCAAATGGGATGTTGAAAATAATACACAATATTAGAAAGATCAAAAAAATATTTCCTGCAATAGAGAAAGCATTATGCTCAGTTGATGATTTGATGACGATATCGTATAGTCTTGACACAGGAAAGCACGATCACAGCATTCCAAGTATAGTTGCACATAGTTTAAGTGAAGATATAGAGGCTTTCTCAGCAAAAGCTTTAATAACGATCCATAAAAAGTTAACGCAAAGACTATTTCAAGAAAAGCTTTTTACAATCTACGAACGCTTCGATAAGCCACTTGTGAAAGTGATACTCAACATGGAAAAAAATGGAATATTGCTAGATACTCAAAAGCTACAGGAGCTATCCGGTAAATTTCAACAATCACTAACTGTGCTTGAGAGTAACATATATAACTTAGCAGGAGAAAAATTTAATATTGCTTCGCCAAAACAATTAAGTGACATTTTGTTTGATAAGATGGGGCTTAGTAAAAAGAAAAAATTAAAGTCTGGATCATATAGCACAAGCTCTGAAGTATTAGAAGAACTTGAAATAGAAGGAGTTAAAATTGCAAGTAAGATCTTAGGTTGGCGACATTTAAGTAAACTAAAGGGTACATACACTGACGCACTAGTAAAGCGGGTAGATCCCCTTGATGGTAGAGTACATACAATTTTCTCAACAACTGCAACAGGTAGGCTCAGCTCCAGTAATCCTAATTTGCAGAATATTCCTATCAGGAGCAAAGAGGGAAATCTCATCAGGCAAGCATTTATTGCTCCAAAAGGATGTAAGATAATTTCTGCTGATTATTCACAAATAGAATTAAGACTCTTGGCACATATTGCAAATATTACAGCATTTAAAGAAGCTTTTGTGAATAAACAAGATATTCACAATATCACTGCAAGACAGGTTTTTAGAGTGCAAGAAGGTGCAAATGTGGATAAGCAGCTAAGACAAAAAGCAAAATCTGTTAATTTTGGAATTATATATGGCATTAGCCCATTTGGCCTTGCGAGAAGGTTTAAAATTACCGTTCGAGAAGCTGCTGAATATATTGACTATTACTTCTCCTGTTATCCAGAGATAAAGATCTATATGGAAGAAAAGGTATCTGCTGCAAGGCAGCACGGCTATGTAGAAACCTTATTCGGTAGAAGATGCTTTCTAAAAGACATAAACAACACAATCCCTTATCTAAGGCAATTTGCAGAAAGGGCAGCAATAAACGCACCCGTGCAAGGAACTGCTGCTGACATAATAAAACTTGCAATGGTTCAACTTCATGATCAGTTAAAGTCAGGTAAAATAATTCTCCAAGTTCATGACGAGCTACTGGTTGAGGTGGAGAACAGTAAAGTACAAGAAACAGCAAAACTTATGAAAAACGTGATGGAAAATGCAGTAAAAATTTCTGTACCGCTTGAAGTGGAGATAAAAATTAGCGACAACTGGGGCTCAAATTCTCTTAATTATGACTTAAACGCTGTAAATTCTAAAAATAAACCATTTGAATTAATATGAAAGATACATTATAATTAAAGTATAGGCAAATGCAAATAGGTCAGTCATGATACCTCTGCAAACGAAGGATTTAAATCTTTCAAAGTCATCTACTCAGATAATAAAAGGTGAAGTAATTTTCGAAGAGAAACATAGAGTGATCTATGATACCTTTATAGAGTCGCTAAAAAATAAAGTACAATCTGAAGAGTTAAAGGAAGATGACAAGGCAACACTTACTTTTATGCTAGATCAAAATCAGGCTATATTTAAAAATGTCGGACCAAAAGATATAAAACAACTTAGTGAAGAGAATTTCCTTCAATTTTTACTTTCTGTACTTGAGAAAATCAGGAAAAAAAATTTAGCGAATAAAAAAAATTCAAATAAGGATAAAATAGGAAAAGTAGTTAATGAGTGCATATCTGATATATGCAACACAGAAGCTAAAGACTCTCTTATAAAGTTTGCTGGACGATTATTTGGAGTTAAGATAGATCCTAAGAACTTCTTTAGTTCTTTTAAGAATGGATTGCTATTTTCCGACAAAGGTAAAAAAGAAGATGATAAACTACCATTTAGCGATGAAGAAATGGTAATAACGTTCTTACGTAAACTTTTATTTCCTATTATTCTTTTTTCTTTTTCAGTACTAATATTTGGCACTGGCCCAATCACATCAACAATCAATGGTATTCTTCTTATATTGCCCATATCAGGTGCAATAAAGAGCCTTTTTTTTAATGACAAAAAAGGTACCTTATATAATCCTCATTCGTCAAGTAAGAAAAAGTGGAGTAATGAAATTAGTGGGGGCATTAGTAAAATTTTAGAAACCCAAATTGAGAAAAGTAAACAATCTGCTCAAGCAAGAGAAAATAGTAAGCCGTCTACTGTACCTAAGCAAGTTAAGGCAAACCAAAATCAGCCCTTCCAAGAAAAAGAAAATAAACGGCGAAAAGTAACAGAAAGTCAGCATGGCTTATAACTCAGTTCCGCCTACTGTGATTGAGTTAACCTTAAGTGTCGGTTGACCAACTCCAATGGGTATACTTTGCCCATCTTTTAAGCATGTACCAACACCTGGATCTAATCTTAAATCGTTACCAACCATAGATACTTTTTTCAACACTGTTGGACCATCACCAATCAATGTCGCCCCTTTGATTGGCTGTATAACTTTACCATTTTCTATCAAATAAGCCTCTGAGGATGAAAAAACAAATTTTCCTGACGTTATATCAACTTGCCCACCACTGAAGTTCACTGCATATATACCCCTTTTTACGCTAGATATTATCTCTTCTGGTGTATACTTCCCTGGCAACATATAAGTGTTTGTCATGCGTGGCATAGTAATTTCCTTATAGCTTTCCCTTCTACCATTACCAGTTGAATTCATACCCATAAGTTTAGCGTTCATATGATCTTGCATATATCCTTTAAGAATTCCATCTTCTATCAATACATTGCAACAAGGTGTAGTACCTTCATCATCTATTCTAATAGAACCACGTAAATTAGGTAGAGTTCCATCATCAACTACTGTAATACCACCAGCTGCTACTTGCTTACCAATAGAGTTTGAAAATGCTGAAACTCCCTTACGATTAAAGTCACCCTCAAGCCCATGACCCACAGCTTCATGTAATAATATTCCCGGCCAACCTGGACCCAAGACAACTATCATCTCTCCAGCTGGAGTCGGAATTGCCTCAAGGTTTACCAATGCTTGTTCTAATGCTTGATTTGCAACTTTTTTCCACATTTTCTCAGAAATAAATTTACTATAAGAGTCTCTCCCACCATGTCCTGCAAAACCCCTTTCAGTGCGACCATTTTTCTCTACAATAACTAACACATTAAAACACACTAGAGGCCTGATATCACTTAATCTGTGATCATCTTTTATTATTTGCACAACTTGCCATTCTCCACTCAGAGTTATTTTTACTTGTTTCACGAAGGTATTTTTGGACCTTACATATTCGTTAACTTCATCGAGTAGTCTCATTTTTGAGATCAGGTCTATTTCATTTATGGGGTTAATCCTTGGATACAGATTTTTTGTCTCTTTTTTTAAGCTTGTTGAACTTGTTTTATCTAAAGATATTGAACTTCTTACTATGGAAGCAGCATGACTAATTTCTCTTTCACTAATCTCAGAAGAACAGATAAAAGACGTACTACTCTCACAAAAAACCCTTAAACTAAACCCCCTTCTGGTATTCAAATCTATATGTTTCAGTACATTATTATCAAAAATCAAGGACTCTGATTGGCAAAATTCTAAAAATAGCTCACCACAATTACTATTGCTCAAAACACTGTTAACTATTTTATATATATTATTAATATTAACATTATTATGAGCAAAAAATATCTGATCTAAATTTACATTATCTGGCATTACCTTTAAACTAAAAATTGCTTAAGTATATTATTTAATTTTAACATAGTAAACTATAAAAAGCCCGGGTGGCGAAATTGGTAGACGCGCTAGCTTCAGGTGCTAGTAACTTTTAAAGTTATGGAAGTTCAAGTCTTCTCTCGGGCACTCTTAATTTTTATATTGTTTCTTAAACAAATCAACTCCGTAATATACTTACTTGTATCTAAGCTCACAAGTTTTGTTAAGAGGAAAGGCTTACTTACAAAAAAAGCGTTTAACTATTGTACTATCTATTATTTCTTTTATCGAGTATACAGCAAGTATCAGCTTTGATATATCTTTCCTGCCTACAGGTCAGCATTTCAGTATTGTTGACACTACATTAAATACACTTTCATCTGCCTTAAATATATGGTGACTAAAAGATCATTTTTGAAATATTATCTTAATAATTAGCTTAGCGTAGAAAGTACTCTTGTCTTAGATAAAAAAAATTAATAAAAATTTGTTTTGATATCGCATTTAGTATCTAATTTCCTAATAAAAGAAGTCACACCTATACTTGCTAGAACCTTTTATCATCCCTTTCATTTCTACTACTTCTTCCATCTTAGGCCATGTTATTATGACAACCAACATTGGTCGAGCTTATGATTAATGATTAGCAAGTTATAGAAGAAACCAATAGGTAAATTGCTGATGTGCATTAACAAGTTAACTTGTTTAATTTATATAGGAGTACAGTCATTATATTAATGATTTATTAACGTAATTAGTTGATATTATAATAGCTTTTATAAGCTCTTCTACAGAGTTTTCTGAAGAAAATATTAGTTTAATTGAGTCTAACTACACAAATTACATAGTTGAATACAATAGCCTTTCTGATAATTACTTCAACTTTTTTTGAGAAAGATATAAATTATATAGTATCTAAGTTTAATAAGAATAATCAAAAATTCATAGATGATATATATACAGTAATTAAGTATAGTGAAAACAGTTTGATATATAGAACATAGGAGCTGTAGAAAGATGGATAATATTATATCTAAAATCTTTAATAATGAAAAAGTGGATAAAAGTCAGCAACAAATATAGATGTTACATAAGTAGTTGCTATAAGATGAATAAGGCAACTCTAGATGAAAAAGAATTAACCTTTATGCTTAAAACTGAAGATAATTCATAAAAAGTAATGAAAATTAGAAAACTTTAAATCAGTAAGAGTACTAGTACTCCTTACCATTGCTGTAGCTCAAAAATTTTTATTCAGCAATTCGTTTATAGAGGTATTATTTTCACCTATAGTAAAGCAAATGAGAATGAAGTCTATTTTATTAACGAGGCCTTTATTAGATTCACTAAACACAAGAAATGCACTGAAAAAACATGGATATAAAGTATATATAGAACCAGTATTCACAATAAAGCATTTACAGCCTGACATATCTGCATATAAATTTGACGTAGTAATATCCACAAGCAAGAACAGTGTAAAGGCATTTAGTCAGATATGTAAGATAGGTGATCTTCCAATCATTACTGTTGGCAATTCAACGATGCAAACTGCAAAGGATTTAGGATTTTCTGATATTGTATCAGCAGATAGTAATGTTGATGGGTTGATATCATTCATAAAAAATCACTATTCAATAGCAGTGAAGTTCTTGTACATAAGAGGACAAGAGGTATCATGCGATTTAAAAAAAAGGTTATCTGAAGAAGGTTTTTGTGTAAGAGAAGTTATACTCTACAAAACAATCGTTAAAAAAAGTTTAACTAACAGGTGCAAAAACTTGTTATCGGGTAATAAAATTAATGGTGTTGTTTTTTTTTCTTCACAGACAGCGAGAGTATTTTGTTCTTTAGTTCTAAAAAGTGGTTTATCTCACACAATAAGCAATATAATTGCATATACTATGAGTAAAAATATCGCTGACAGTTTAAAGTCGATCAAATGGAAAAAAATTATAACATCGAGGTTACCTACTAGGGAAAGTTTAATTAATATAATTAATAAGAATTACTGATGTTAAAAATTGCAACTTGGAATGTGAACTCTATACGTAAAAGAATTGACCAAATCTGCAATCTCATAATTGATAATCAAATAGATATAATTTTGCTACAAGAGACAAAATGCACAGAAAAACAGTTTCCTTACGAAGAAATAAAAAAGCTTGGATATAAATGCGCTGTTTATGGGCAAGTTGCGAGAAACGGTGTTTGTGTTTTATCTAAATACCTAATACTAGAGAAATTTAAAATTGACATTGTAGAAGGTTACCAAGAAGCACGTTATATAGAATGTGTAGTAAAGTACGATAATCAAAAGATAAGAGTAGTGAGTATATACGTCCCAAATGGCCAGAGCCCAGATTCTAATGCATTTGCATATAAGCTTAAGTTTTTTGACAATTTATATGAAAAAATAATCAATTTATTGAAAAATGAAGAGCTAACTATTGTAGCTGGTGATTATAATGTTGCACTAGATGGAATTGACGTTTTTGACCCAATTTTATTGAATGGCAAAGTGTGTTTCCATATAAGAGAACGTGAAAAATTGAGAGCAATTTTGAATCTTGGGTTTAAAGACGCATTTAGAATATCTAATCCAGATTTACAGCAGTTTACTTGGTGGCATTACCAAGATAATTCATTCCGAAATAATCAAGGAATGCGAATAGATTATATACTATTATCACCCCAAGCTGCCGATAGGTTAGAAACATGCTACATAGATGACAAATTGCGCAAGTTGAAAAATCCATCTGATCATACGCCAGTTATATGTGTTATAGGGTAAAAAGATCTTTTGAAGAAAGGAACATAATGGCTGTATAATATCATATCAAAAGCTATGATAGCCCTATATTAAACACTTTATACAACAAAGGCAAAAGACAGTTAAAGCAAGGTCCGTAAAATTAATTCTGTGAAGCAGGTGTTGAAGTACATTGAAAATCTAAAGTTTGAAAAAATAGCAGAAATTGCACTAAAAAGCTATATGGTGTATAGTATAATATGTATAGCATACAAGTTTAGAAAAGTTTATTGGCAACTTTAGGATTAATAATTATTAAATATTCAGTACTGTAAAATTGAAGTATATACTTTAATTATGTCGGGAGGCAACATGATAAACAATTTTTCTAATAATAACTCAAGCGATAGTTCAATCTATCTTGGAAAAATTATAGCAGAAAACTTATCTGCAAAAGAAAAAACTAACCAATTCAAAACTGCTGCAGAAGAAATTGAGAAGCGTGTTGCTACTAAACGCATTGAATTGCAAAATCAGGCATTGAGTCATGTTGACAGCCTGCTATCCAAAAAACTAAATCTTGAAAAAGACTCTAATAGTGATAGAGTATCTGGTTCAAAGGTACATTCTAATGAGGAAGATAACTATTTTATAATCGGTATAAATACTTTACTGGAGAAACTTTTTAGATTTTTTAACTTCACAGACAGCGAGCTTGGAGTAGATATAGATCCACAAATCTACCGTATAATAAAGGAAAAAGAAGAAAAAAACCACGTTGCTACAATTATAAAACTTATTCATGACAAACTTAAGGGATTAATCAAAAAGGTCTTTTCACAAGACTTAAGTTTCAATGAAAGATTGAACAAAGAAATGAAAGAATTACAGAAAAAATTAGGCAGTAGTGAGTTATCTCCAGAAGAGTTTGTAAAAGTGCTCGATCGTTTGGAGTTATTACAAAATTTGAAACTAAAAATTCAAATATTCCTAGTTGGATGGTTAACCTCATCAGTTGCAGAGCTACTTTCAGGTGGAATTATATCTCCAACAGAAACAACCGAAAAAGAAGATAAAAAAACGGAAGAAACATTGCCAAAAGAAGAAGTAACTAAAAAAGCTTACGAAAAGGTAGAAATTAAAGTTGATGGAAGAAAAAAGCTCCAATTCACACATGGTATTATTTCAGTGTCAAGCACTGGAATATGGTTGAAAAAGCCAATCCTTCTGACCAAAGAAGAACAAAAATTTTTACCAAAATCTTTAAAGATTACGAAGCCCACTACATACAAGGATGATATGAATAAGAATAAATCCAAGGTACTAAAACATGACAAGCAAAAAACAAAACAGGTAGAAAAAAAAGAAGAACTGAAGTTAGCTATGTGTTCATCAAAACTTATAGAGGAAAAATTTGTGGCTGGTGGAATAGCGTTTGATTCTAAAAGCCAAGGAATATCTACTGGTTACAACATAAATTTCGATGAAGATATTATTGAAACAAGGGCTACATCTATCAATAAATACAGTACTGCTAGTAGTATTAGTAGCAAAGAATCTGAGTTTACTAGTAGGTACGAAATGAATGACCTTGCTGATGAGCTTAAAGAAAAAGTTGCTGAGAGGAGTTCACAAAGAGAAAAGTCTACTGCTGTTAATAATTACCAACCAACAGGTGAATTTAGAGGTGTAAAAGTCAATAATTATGTACCCTTAATAAAGGCACTAGAAGAAGCATCATCGAAAAGTAGATAACATAAAGAGTAGGGCTTAATAGCAAATTAGATTTTGTGATTATAGGATTTATGTTTTAATAAGGTATTTTAATGAAATTGTCAAAAAACTAGATTCTAGTATTGATTACTTTAGTAATAAAGAAAAGTACCATTTTAGTACATGACGCTAGAGTTTAGAAGTACAAAAAAAAAGAACAAAGTTTTTTAAAAGGAAAATATAAAAAAGTGTTTACACTCAAATTTATTTCTAGCATACTAGTTACCTAATGTTCTTACTAGGGGCAACATGCATGGCAATAATGGTGAAAAAGATAATTGGGGACCTCAACCTGATGGTACATGGATTCCAAGCGATAAGTATGAAAAAGTTGATATTAACAAATATAGGTTAGAAAAACGAAAATGCGAAAGTGACAAACCTAACACACAACTAGGTAGTAGCACTTCTACTAGTGCCAGTGGTAGTAAAAGTAAGAATAGTAATGTTATTTCATAACAATTTTAATAAGAGGAATTATGGGTAATTCTATAAAAGAGCTGGTTAATGTGTTTAACTTAAACAATTATTTTTGTGATAGGATTAATACTAATTTAACTGTAGAAGGCAAAAAAATTGTTGGTTCATTTGCTCATGGCACTAATGTGGCAGAATACCTACATAGAATAGGAAAGGAGATAATAAAACAGCAATATCTTGACAGAGAGGTAGTGGCAGGTAGATATTATAACTTAAACTGTTTTCCATTTGTTTTAAGTGCCAATACTAATAAAAAATATTTAGATGAAAACGTTATAGCAGTGGAACTTGCAGATTCCACAAATAAAGAAGTAATACGCAATTTAAAGATACATTTAGTTAATGAACTTGATAGAGCTGTGACATTGAAATTGATTGCACGCTTAGTGGTAAAAACAGGGATAACAGAAGAAGAAGGCCATGAATGGGTAAGAGGTACCGTTAAAATAGGAGCATTTTATGGACCTAACCCTTTGAAAAAGCATTATCTATATTGTATAGCTTTTGACGGCGAATACTTTGAAAGGGAAGGATATGATTCAGAAACTCTTGAATTGTTTAAAAAGATGTATATTCAAGAACTTAACTTAAGGTTAAGAGAATGCAGTCTCGAAAGTTTTGACTTTTATCACTATAAAGATGACATGTTATACATTAAAAATGTGAGCGATAAAGTAGTTGAAAATGTAGTAAAATATGTTAAAGGGCGAATAGCACTTAGCTTTAAAACTCCAGGCGAAAAATATTCTAAAATTGAGAATCTCAAAGGTATTCTTGGTGGTTTAATTTCTAAATGGGCAGGGAAATTTATTGATGGTTATGATTATGATATTTTTACGGATGAAAAGGAAAGAGAAGGTGGTAATTATTTTGCCCTTATACCTTTAATAAAAAGGCATGATGGTCAGCTTGAACCCCTAAATGGTGACGATGTGTATGAAATTAATGCAGCAGTGTGCAAAACCCTCATGAGCGATATTAGAGGCAAGACTACAAGACTAAGTGTTACTAATTGTAAAAGCCCAGTTTACGCTATCTCTAGTAAAAAAATTGCTCAGGTGCTTCCTGAAATTATGCAATCTCCAATTGCATATAATGAAAGAACTGGATATTTTGAATTTACAGCTGATTTTGGATCTCCTAAGTCTGATTTAGAGGTGATTACTACATCTCAATATCATGGTGAGAGTGTTAGCTGTTTAGGTACTCCTGAGGTAGCTGATACACAACTTAGTTCAACATTGAGCCAGAGCAGCGATTATTTTTCTAAATCAGATTCACTACAACCTGCGAGTATTATAGAAAGTTCAAGTAGGCTATTGGACAGTAATTCTCACTATGCACCGGCTACATTGAATCCCAAGAGTAAAAATAATTCAGATAATAGTAGTGCATGGTTTAGTAATGAATCTCATAACAATATAGACAAGAAATATTATACTAATGAGAGCAGCTCAAATCTAGCGTTACCAAAGAAAGTGTCTAATAAACATTTAAGTTCTGACGATAAGGGTGAATCACTAAAGCCATTGTTCAAACAAGCAAGGGTACAACAGCTGCTCAACCAAAGATCAGGACAAGAAGCAGAAAAAGGGAAGCCGTGTTATAATATAAATTCATCTGGGATAAGTGGTAAATCTTTAAGGGAGAGATATTCTGAGTATTCTCTAAGTAATGATATTCCAGCATGCAGGCCTATGCCCCACAGTAATCAAAAAGTACCACTGTTCCCTTCCTCTTCAGCTTCTGATAAAAATAGCGATGAGCGTTCTAAAGCAGGGTATGTAAAGAACAGAGCAAACAGTGAACCTGGAAGTGAATTTTTAAAGAAACATAGAGTTAGTTCGCTCTGTAGCAAAGAAAGAGAATCAAATAGCAGCACTCCATTAGAGTTACAGAAATTCAATACACTAAATACTGATGATAAATCCTTCATAACAAAGATGTTATCTCCCCTTAAGCAAAAAATTCCTAAGATTGCAATTACTGGAGTTCCACGTATATCATTAATGTTATACAGAAAGCATAGTCAAGAATTTAAACCTCAGGAGTTGCTCTCTGTACGCACTCCTCTTAGTGTACTATATAAAGAAATCACAAAATCACCAAAGTCAAAACTTGATCTGCCGCCAGGAAAGATAGATTTACCGAAGGCTAAAAAACATGTGCAGAAGCAAAAAGAGCAAAGTACCTGGAATATTGGTTAAGCCGCACTACTTTTTTTGATTAGCTAATTTATAATTGACTCCATCCAGCTAGAATCGTAGTCAAAATTCTTTGACGTTGGAGGGTATTACTAACTTTGCTTATCCGCTATAGGTATAGTATTGTGTAACGATACTATTGACTGAATCATCGTTCGGCAAGTCTCCAAGAACATCAAAATTTCATATCTGAAAATTATCCAGCTATCACCCGCTACAGTAAAATTCTTTTTACTGACTTTATAATATTAAATCAACTTAAAAAAAGTGAGTAAGCTCGCTACTATAATAGGCGCATAAGCACATATTATCACTACTTATCCTTACCTCGGTGCTAATTGCTGTTTTTCAGATTCTCTTTTCAACAACAAAGATATCATATCTATCTAAGAAAAATAATCCCGAAGACTGGAATTGAAAACGTTCTGATAGGTACTCTTATAGTTATCCCTGACGCATTACAGTATTCATTACAACTTATTCAAAAAATCATACAAGAATTTAATAGTGAATCTCCTGCAATTGAGATTCACTACTATGGTTTAGTCAATGCTCAAAAATTTTCATATAAAGTAAGCAGGCCACGGTCATAATTCCTGTTTTTTAGTGCTATGTATATGGATTGATGTTATGCAGAAAATATAACCAAGAATCTAAATCTCAAAAATTTTCTATATCTACTCCACATTTAGTGCGCTACATGCTAGAGTTGCATAGCCATTGAAATCAAAGCCTTAACCTACCTAGAAAAGTTGAATTTCTCGAAGGTTAAAAACACGCGTACATATTAGTTAAGTTATACCGTTCATTTTTGTTTAGCCAACTTATTATTGTCTACCAGAAGCAGAGCTGAAAACTTTAGGCACTGGCTATATGTAAAAGTCATCCAGTAAACATTACTTGCTATAGCAAAAGAATCCACCATGCTTTACAAGCAGAAAATTTAATAAAATTAAGCAGCTTACTATGCTAGATCTTATGCTAATTGTTAACTACTTGTTTTTACCCTAATTAAAATTGCTATTGTGTCCATCTTGCTACCAAGAGTAAAACTTGCTCTTTATAAACTTGGATACTCTTCAAGATCCACATAAATGCAATTGAGCAAATAAAAACTCGGTCAACTTGCTTTATCCAGGCAGAGTAGACGCTAAAGCAACTAGCATAGCTTTGATTGAATCCATAATGTCCAGCTTTGAGTTCATGTAAGAAATCACTAGAAAAATTTTCATAACGACTCAGCCACTCTTTTTAATATTATACTCACTCAAAAGCAACAAAAGGTTTGTTAATATTAATTAACAAAAGCGTACCTCCAAGTTTAGCATTTATCATCTTAACTTTTTCTTTTTCCTTCATCTACAGCAACTAATCCCTTTTCAAGTAGGCAAATAATGTCGTTCCAGCGATCAATACTAAAATCCAATTTTTATTATGCAACTGCTTCCTACCAAAGGAAAACTATGCATCGTAAAAACAATCACCTCTTTTTTTCTTGTTGAATTCAATTACTAACATTTGATCGAACCAGTTTATAGGACATTTTCTAAACATCTCACTCAAAGCTTAAGCGGAGGAATCATTGTTCTTTGCCCGTAACCAACATTTCCCTCAATTATGTTACAACCTTGCATTCTCTCTAGAAAATAGCACATTTATGCTAGTGGGTCATATTTATTAAACGTATAAGCATTAAATATATCTTGCCTAACTTCATGGCACTTGCCGTTTCAGTATATCTGCTACAACTTTTATATACTAATAATCATTATATTCACATTCCGGCACTTATTTGTCTCAAAAGTATAGCTCAATAAATTTTAGGAAGTTGATTTATTTATGACTCATTACATTTTAGCAAAATAATATAGACCTTAACTTACTTATAAAGCTAAAGTGTTATAGCGGCAAAATGATGACACCACTGTTTTGTAAACTTAGTAAAAAATTTACTTTTTTAACTTTATTAAAGTAAAAAATTGATTACCATTACGATAAACAAGCAGCATTATTGCTTTTTTACTATCTTGTTTTTTTGCTAAATTTACTTGATTTTGAAAACTTTCAACGTTTTCTATATCAGCATCATTTATTTGTGTAATAATATCTCCTCTTTTAAGGTCACGTAATGTAGGATTCTTATAAATATCCACACTAGTAATTACTACACCTTTTATAGATGCATTACCTTCCTTTAATTCCCTTGATAAATTTGAAATAGTTAAGCCAGTTATATAATCAGATGTCGATGCATTTTCTTTTTGATTGATATCTTGGTTATCATTCGTAGATTCTCCAACAATAACCTTGATATTAACTTCTTTACCTTTTCTTAATAATTTAATTTGCACTTTCTTTCCAGGTTCAGTTCTTGAAACTATTTGAGGTAATTGTGCCATTCTATCAACTATTTTACCATCAAACTCTAATAACACATCACCTACTTTAATCCCACCTTTTTCTGCAGGACTATCTTTTACTATACTTGCAACTAATGCGCCTTTTGTATCTTTTAAACCTAAGGACTCTGCAAATTCTACTGTTATACGCTGAACTTGTACACCTAGCCAACCATGTTTCACCTTTTTACCGTTTTTTAACTTATCAATTACCGGTATAGCTAAGTTAGATGGTATAGCAAAGCCTATACCTACATTGCCTCCAGACTCAGACGGAGAATAAATAGCAGTATTAATACCTATAACCTTTCCATTTAAATCAAATAACGGTCCTCCGGAGTTTCCCCTATTGATCGCAGCATCAGTTTGAATAAATTCATTCATGGTACCAATGCTAATGTCCCTAGACCTTGCAGATATAATTCCTGTACTTACAGAACCACCTAAGCCAAATGGGTTACCTATTGCCATAACCATATCACCAACTCTTGCTTCATCAGAATTACCGAGTGTTACAAAAGAGAAGTCCTTATCAGCCTTAATCTTAAGTACAGCAAGATCAGTTTTTGCATCATAGCCTAAAACCTCTGCTTTAAAATAAGTATCATCGTTCATAGTGACCGTGATATGTTGGGCATCTTTAATAACATGGTAATTAGTTACTATAATTCCACTTTTATCTATAATAAACCCAGACCCAAGTAGCACTGCCTCTCTGTTAATGCTAGGACTTTTGTCCATAAAAAACTGATCAAAGTACTCAAAGAATTCTCTAAAACCGTCAAAAAAATCATTTCTTGGCAAGGGAACTCTAGTTCTGTTGCTATTTCCTTGCTTGATAACCTGCTCGCTCGAAATACTTACGAATGCAGGGAGAAGTTCTTCTACCAGGTCAGCAAGCCCTTGATTACAATTATATATAGAAGTATTGATATCTGCAGCTTTTTCTGTGCTCCAGTTAAATACCCTAGCATATAAAGAGAATGAAATTAAAAAACATAAAAATATAGATAAAACCTTACTTCTCATAAACTATTTCCATCCCTTATTTAAAATATCTAAGAAACTATTATTTGGTGAAAGTACGAATTTAGTGTTATTTCCAGTAAACGATTTACTATAAGCATTCATAGAACGGTAAAAATTAAAAAACTCTTCATCGGCCTTAAACACCTCATTATAAATCCTGGTTGCTTCAGCATAGCCACGCCCCCTTATTTCATAGGCTTCTTTTACTGCACTAGCAATAATTTCCCTTTTTTGTTTATCAGCTTTTGACCTAATTTCTTGCCCTATTTGTTCTCCTTTTGCTCTTATTTCTTTTGCTTCTTTTTCTCTCTCAGTTTGCATACGGCGGAATATTGCAGAACTATTCTCTTCTGGTAAATCTGCTCTTTTAATTCTCACGTCTATTATCTCTATACCAAACTTTCCAGCTTCAGAGTAAACTCCACGCTGGATTAATTGCATAACTTCTGACCTCTTTTCAACTTCTGACCTCTTTTCATTCAATAAACTAATCAGTGAAAATCTGACTATATTTTCTCTTAAGTGAGCTTCTATGATTGGATACAATCTTCTAATCAATCCTAACTCATTTTTCACAGTTTGGTAAAAAGTAACAGGATCAACTATTTTATATTTTGCATAAGCATCTACTATGATGCGCTTCTGATCTGCAGTTATGACTTCTCTTGCAGTTGTATCTGGGCTTAAATCTAAAACTCTCTTATCAAAAAATTCTACATTATTTATAAATGGCAACTTAAAATACAAACCACTTTTTTTAATATCCCTTACAACTCTACCCAATTGCATAACTATTGCTTGCTCTGCTTCCTGTACTACAAATATCGAATTAAATAAGAAGACTAGCAAAACAGCAAATATAAAAACAAAAGCAATTTTAACGTTACTAAGCATAACTATTTCCCTAAGCTTGTAAGAGGTAGATAAGAAAACACACCCTTCAAATCATCAGTGATAACAATTTTATCTACTTGATTAAAAATATTTTCCATAGTTTCGAGATAAATACGGCTCTTAACAAGAGAAGGATTATGCTTATATTCTTTATAAAGAGAAAAAAAACGATTTGCATTACCTTTTGCTTCGCTTATTATCTCATTCTCATATGCTTCCGCATCTAGCTTTATCTTTATTGCTTCACCTTTTGCTCGAGGTATAATATCATTACCATAAGCATATGCTTCATTTATAATACGCTCTTTATCTGCACGAGCACTTTGTACATCTCTGAACGAACTAATTACTTTTTCTGGTGGATCAATTTTTTTCATTTGAATAGATAAAATCTCTATACCCATTTGGTACCCATCAAGAATCTGTTGCAGTAAAGTTTTAGTATCTATAGGAATTTCTTGTCTACCTTGACCAAGTGCAAAAGAGATTGTGTTTTTACCTATTATTTCTCTCATAGCACTTTCAGCAGCATTTTTAACACTAAAACCAGGTTTATAGTCCCGCACTTTGAACAAATAATCCTTAGCATCTTTAACGCGCCATTGAACCTCAAAATTAACGTTAACTATGTTTTCATCCCCAGTAAGCATCACACCTTCACCACGATCTGCATCTCTCCCATAGGAACTACTTACCCCAATTTCTTCACGATTTACTTCTTTAACATTTACTTTAAAAACCTTACCAATGGGGTAAGGAAAGTGATAACGCAAACCAGGTGTTTCTGTATTAGAATATTTACCAAAAATAAGTTCTATACCTTCTTCACTTGGGTGAACAATATAGAAACCAGTACAAGCGTAGAAAAATAAAATAACAAAAATAATTAAATAAGGTTTTCTGCTGCCATTTCTTGTTAAACTAATAAAAAAATACCTTACCTCAGACACAGCCTTACTAAAAGTATCTTCATTATTAGAGATTTTACTCCTTATCGGTTTCTTCCCTAAATTCCAAGGATTGTTCTCATCAAACACAATAACTAACTCTATAATTAATACACTAATATTACCCCTTTAATAGGAAATTGCAAATCTATTTTATTCACGGGTGAATCACCGGAATAGAAACTGATTGTATACTTTTCTCTATGTGATATGGTCGACTCTATAAAATTTTCTGGCTTTATTTTAAATTCCTTGTTGTCGTTTTTGAGATGCACTATGTTTCCGTAAAGATCAGTATAGTAACAAAATGATAAAATCATTGCTATTACAACTGTGATACCTAAAAGTATAAATATTCCTTTTTGTTACCTAATAAGCGCTTTAACTCAAAAAGCTTTCAGTTTCATTTTTTTATGCTTCCAGAAAACACTTTAAGTAGAGCTATTTATAGGTAAGTTAACACTAACTTAAGAATTGAAGTGTACAATATAAACATATTTCATTAATAATGAGGTTTAAAATGTTAAATCACAGCAGAACAAATCCAGGTATTATTAACGCACAACTTCAGCAAAATCAACAATACAGCAGCTCTACACCTTCTTCAAGTGACCTATTGCAACAGATGCAATTCTTAGAGAAGAGAGTAAAGTCATTAGAAGTAACAAACAAAGTGATACTTGGTTTGCTAATAGGTACGGCTATAACGGTGGGTGCTAGTTTTGCTATCGCAGCTGCTCCAGTAATTGCCAGTAGTATAGTAAGTGGGATATTTGCAACTGTAGCATTTGTGATACTTGGTACAGCTGTACATAAACACAGGGTAAAAATAAAAAATAGCTTCAAATATGCTGCAGACAAAACTAAAGATGGTGCTGTGTGCGCTAAGGACTCAGTAAAAGAAGCTGTAAGTTATATAGGGCAAGCAGCAAGAGAGGAAACTAGTTCTGCACTGAAAATAATAGGGAATAAGATGAATAATTTTGGTAAAAATATATCTAATCTAGATGAAATTTCATATTCAGTAGATCACCAATGTCAAACTGTTGTTTTAAAAACAGAAGAAAAAACGAAAAATTTCAACAGTATAAAGGAAATGTTCATTAAGGAGGTTTTTGAGGATAAAGCTGTAGGCAACTCTGTTTTAACCAAAAAGATATTCTCCGAGCTGAAGGGAAAAATATTAGAAAAAGCTTATTCTGTTGATGGTCAGCAAGGTTTCAAAAAGGATCAGTTAATTAATCAATTAGGACAGCAAGCAGATTTTGTTAGTGGGTTAAACGCTAAGAAATTACAAAATTTGTTAGCTCAAGATGACAACAATCTTTATGAAATTTTCTCTGAACATCATGATGAGATTAAGAGAGTCGTTAAAGGATGCAAAATAGAACACAAACTTTCTAATGTTATGGAAAAGCTTAATGGAACGGCAAAAAAGCATAGAAGTAGAAAAGGTTCGATACAATCTATTGACAGCTCATTAGAAAATAGTTCACCAGATGTTGGTTCTATGAAAACTGCCAGTACTACTATTGGCTCTAGTTTAGATTCTAAAAGCTTTGTAACAGTCAATTCTAATCTTCTTAAAAGATGCCCTTCATCTAGTAGCTTAAGCAGTAGTTCTGCTGATAGAAGAATCAATCTACTTGGTTCTTCTTCAAAATCAATCGTGATTACCGAATCAGATTGCAAGGTAAAAAAACAAGCTGACCTTAAAAAAACAAGCTATCTGGATAGACTAGCAAAACAACAACCTTCTACAAATATGGCTGTTAAAACTGACGTTCAATTACATACATCTATGCAAGCAGTTGCAGCTGGTAAATAAAGACAAACAAAACTAACTACTTTTCCTAAAAGGATGTTACTCGTTGAGTAACATCCTCTTTTGTTTTTTTCTAACCGAAAGTTTAATTTAAAACATTCCATCTTCGCGTATTTTGGTGGATGAACATTTCAATTTTTACAGGTAATTTGAGTAATAGGTGATTTCGCATAAATAGTCTAGACGCTTTTCTGGCAGGGAATTGCTTTTAAACTAAATGGAGGTTCTGAAAGAAGCTCTGCCTATTTTCTCTTGATGAATTAAGCTAAGTAAAGTATAGTAAAAATACGTTTATGTAGGTTTCTAATGGATAGTATAGTTTTAGTTTATACAACTTTTTCAAATCTAGAAGAAGCTAGAGCTATTTCTGAGGAATTATTAAACAAAAAGTTAATTATATGTGTCAACATATTTCCTAAAGTAAATTCTCTATATTTATGGAAAGGTGAAATTCACAACAGTTATGAAATAGTGACAATTATGAAAAGCAGAAGCGATCAAGTAGATGGAATCATAAAAAAAATTGAGGCAATGCATTCTTATGATCAGCCAGCTGTTATAGTAATACCAATAGAAAAGACAAATAAATCTTTTACTAATTGGGTTAATAATGTTTTGATATAAACAAGTATTGGGGTGTAGCCAAGTGGTAAGGTAGCGGTTTTTGGTACCGCCATGCGAAGGTTCGAGTCCTTCCACCCCAGCCATATCGAAGAGGATGTAAGTGATACCACTTTTCTATAAATTGAGGCTATTAAATTACATACTAAGCAGCCTAAAAGACATAACTGTAAAGTTATTCTTACTTATAATCTACCTTTATGCATCCAGTATTGTACTCATGTTTCTTAGCAACGGCTTTTGGTATACTGCAAAATGCGGCTCTTTTAAAAGAGCATTTTACCATTTATTTCAATATTGCAAATGGTACTCCAACAATAGAGGAAACCTGAATTATGGAATTTCTTTTAGGATGTTGATAGCATTTCTTGCTCCGCATTTTCTTTATAAGTTATTTCTAAGCACAGGATGGAAACTCTTTTTAAAGGAAAAGGTAAAAAAGATACTTAAATTCATGATCAAAGGCAAAAAGAATAGTAAAGCAAACGACAGCAGTTATAAAAGCAAAGATCATTGTGGTTACAACAATGAACGTCATGCTCAAGAAAAACAAAAAATAGCCATAATAAAGCAGCTTTTAATTGAAGATATAGAAAAAATTATAGACAAAAGACTAAACGATATCTTCCTTAGTGAAAGGAGGAAATCCCATTAGTATATACAGAAACCTTTACCTGTTTTTTTAGTTTGGCTGCATTTTATTTTTGCATATATCAGATTATAACCAACTAATGTACATGCGTGTACAGAGAAATCTCGGCTAAAGCCTAATAATCAAAAAAAATAGCTTTTTGTCTTTTTATAGTGCTTATTGTATTAATTACTACCTTGTGCTACTTTAACTCCCACAGTGTACGATACCATTCATTATATACTACCTGATGTACTGTACTATTTATCTCATAATGATAAAAAACTCTTTGAAATTGAAACCATTTGATATATGTAGTACTTCTTTAAGTTAAAAGTTCAAATTTTAAGTAATTTAAGTTTGACTATGTAATACTGTAATTCATCTGTTACATTTTAGTATAGATTAACACTAACATACAGAATAACAGTTCCCAAATCATCAATCAGGTATCATTGTTCCTCTATATTTTATTGTCCTAAAAGTTTTTTTTGGTGCTCTTAGCATATGATTGTGTATCACGCACTTGAAAGTAACAACTTGCTGACTATCTTAAAAATATCATTTTGAAGATGGATAATACTATATCTTTTTATGCTATTACTGATAAAAATATTATTCTTACTGCTTCATCCATACACTCTTACGAGTAGGTACCAATGGATATATATTTTTAACGTGTTACCTTAATAATTGATAGAAGTGGAAAAGACCATAACCCTTAAGCCCCTCATTATAACCTTTATTATACCTTACCAAAACAAGTCAAATTTTGCAATTTTTCTTACCAGATGCAGTTAAGTACAAGTAAAAAGATAATTTTATCCTTTACATATAAAGAGATAATTCAGATTACAGTTATTATAATAAACAACACTACATAAAACTGCTTATTAATATACACCAACATAAGTAACAACTACCTTAAGGTTACCAACTTCTATATTACCTATTCATTATAAGGAAGCAAATAAAGCGAAAAAAATAAAACAAAATGTTAACCTTTAGAGAATAAAAAACATTACCTTGGAGCAAGCAGACCCTGCCCCAAAGTTTCATTTATTTAAAAGTCATTCATTCTGCCCATGCCACCTGCTCCCATAGGAGATGAAGCATTTTCATCCTTATTTGGTATATCAACTATCATAGATTCAGTAGTAATCAGCACGCTTGCAACAGATATCGCTGTTTCAAAAGCAATACGAACAACTTTTGCCGGGTCAATAACACCAGCAGCGAACGCATTAGCATAACTCATAGCTTCAACGTTATATATAAGCTCTTTATTATTCTGCTTAATTAAATAGTCAATTATAACAGCAGACTCAAGACCAGCATTTTTGACTAACCTCTTAATAGGGACACTGAGAACTTTCTTGATAATATTTATACCTATTTGCTCTTCATCATCTGCACCTTTCAGCTTATCAAGAGCAGATGAGGCATAAAGAAGCGCAACTCCACCACCCGGAACTATACCTTCCTCAATTGCAGCTCTTGTTGCGTGCAACGCATCCTCGACCCTATCTCTACGTTCTTTAACTTCTAATTCAGTTGCTCCACCAACTTTTAGTACAGCAACACCACCTGATAATTTTGCTAAACGCTCTCTTAATTTCTCTTTATCATAATCAGAAGTTGAAGACTCAATTTGAGATTTAATCTGCTCAATTCTAGCTTTTACTCTGTCAGTAACTCTATTTTCGCTAACAATTGTAGTATTATCTTTAGTGATTTTAACATTTTTAGCAATGCCAAGGTCTTCAAGAGTTAGGTCTTCCATTTTAATCCCAAGTTCATCTTTTATGACATACTTAGCATTAGTTAAAGCTGCTATATCTTCAAGCATCTCCTTTCTTCTATCACCAAAACCTGGAGCTTTCACTGCAGCAACTTTTAGACCTCCACGCAACTTATTAATAACTAAAGTACTTAATGCTTCACCCTCAATGTCTTCTGCAATGATAAGTAAAGGTTTACCAGACTTAACAACAGCTTCAAGAATAGAAAGCAAAGGCTGAATAATATTAAGTTTTTTCTCTGTAATTAAGAGATATGGATCATCAAGCTCCACAATCATTTTCTCATTATTTGTAATAAAATACGGAGAAAGATAGCCACGATCAAACTGCATACCAGTAGTAAGCTCAACCTCTAGTTCTTTTGAACCTTTACTTTCTTCAACAGTAATCACACCTTCTTTTCCAACCTTTTTAACAGCATCAGCAATATTACTACCAATACTTCTATCACCGTTCGCAGAAATTATAGCAACTTGCGCTACTTCATCTATCTTTTCCAAAGAAATTGTACGAGCCATTGAAGCAACTTCTTTTAATACTACATCTTTTGCTTTCTGCATTCCATTCTTGATACTGATACGATCATTTCCAGCAGCAATTGACTTTGAAGCCTCCACTATCATACCACTAGTTAGTATTGAACATGTTGTTGTACCATCACCAACTTTATCATTACATTGAGAGCAACTTTGAGCAAAGATACTGGTTATTGCAGCGTTCAATGGTTTTTCAGGCTTGATACCCTTCATTACCTTATAACCATCTTTTGTAATTTCTGGTGCCCCATAAGGCTTATTAATCCCTACTGTTTTTCCTCTAGGTCCTGCAGTTACTGCTACTGTTGAGTCTATTACTGCTGCAACTTCACGAAAAGCTTGCTGTAACTGCTCACCTGATACTACTACATTAGTCATCTTTATAACCCCTTACTAATAAAAAACTCAGAAAACTATAATAAAATTACTCGTAATACACTATATTGTGCTTTATTCTAATTTAACAAAATTAAAGACTGCTACTTAACGATAGCAAGTATATCGGACTCCTTCATTACGATAAACTTTTCATCACTATGCTCTATCTCCGTACCAGCCCATTGACGATAAAACACTTTATCACCAACTTTTACAGTTAAGGACATACGCTCACCACTTGGACTACGTGAACCTTGACCAATTGCTATAACTTCACCTTTAGTAGGTTTCTTTTCAGCACTTGACGGAAGCATAATTCCACCCTGTTTCTCTTCGCTGATAGGCTTGATTAGAACACTATCATCCAATACACTTAAGTTTATGCTTGACATTTGTTTTCCCTCATCAACAAATTAACCTACAAGCTTATATATGTACTAGCAAATTAGATTTCAAGGGCTCGAACTCTTAAAATGTTGAAAGAGAAGAAACATCTAGTATTGTATAGTAAGATTTAGACTTATTAACAGAAATTGCATGAGTTATATACCATTAGAAAATCGTAGTGTAGTAGTCCTATATGGCCCAGATACAAAGAATTTCCTGCAGGGCATTATAACAAACGATATCAATAATCTGAGTAGCCAAAAAGCTATTTATTCTTTATTGCTTAATTCTCAAGGAAAGTACTTATACGATTTTTTTCTCATTAAATGTGGTAAATATACTTTACTGGAATGTGAAAACACGTACCTGCAACAAATTATTGAGAAATTAAATTTGCTTAAAACCTACCTAAGAGTGAAAGTTAAGAATGTTAGTACACTATATAGAGTTGGAGTTTTGTTTAATACTAAATCAATAGAGTATAGTAATGAATCGCAGATTATTTTTCAGGATCCAAGGCACAAGTCTTTAGGAATGAGAATAATACACAAAGATGAAATAAGTCAACCAATTGGAGATTTTATTCAATATGAAAGAGTTAGAATTGAAAACCTTATTCCAGATGGAACGAAAGACATGGTACAAAATTCGTCGTTTCCGCTGCAATATTTAATCGATAAAATAAATGGTATAAGCTTTAATAAGGGATGTTATATAGGTCAGGAAGTTGTAAACCGAATGAGTAGACAAGAAACACTCAGAAGAAAACTTTATCCTGTTGAAGGGAATAATACGCTTCCGAATATTGGAACTAAAATAATAAATGAAAGTAATGAGGAAATAGGAGAGCTGCGCTCTACTATAGATAAGATCGGACTTGCATTGCTTAACACTGGAAAAAGTTATACAAATTTGTATGCCAATGGAGTTAAAATATATGTGCGCTAAGATGTGGGATTTACAGCTAAAGCTCTAAGACAACACATAATACTGATTGTAAAAAACAGACCTAAAAGCTACTCGACAAGTTTCAGTAACTGCATCAGCATAGTCTGCTTCTAACCTCAAAACTTATTTTTGATCTACAAATTCAATAATAAAATTCAGTAAAAAATTAAAGGTGTTTTTTATAGGTTACATAAAATTATAGTAGCCATCTATTTTTTGAATTTTTTCTACATTTAACCAAATCGTACTTTAATTAAGCACCAGTAAAGAATTACTACCACCAATTTAGAGGGTAAAGAGTTAAAACCAGCCTACAAGTTCTCTCTGCCTTCTTTGATTTAGTAATTTTCCTAAGTATTTGTAATTAAAAGAATCCAAAAGGAGATGTTACTCCAGTAGTTAACATGTAACCATATAAACATTAAGCTTTGCAAGCGAATGGTATCATCCAAATCACTAATATCGTAGATGATCAAAGAGAAAAAGAACTAAACTACTTTCTTATACCATGCATTTTCCCTTCAAAGTACAAAATATTTAACATATCAAATTCTATACTTAATAATTAAGTTAACTCTTTATTAATTTAAAGAATAAGGTATGTAAAAAGCATAAAAAAGTTTTCTAAGTAGATTGCTAATCACACAGAAGTTTTACACATTTTTTTGGAAATTTAAGCTGCAAAAACCATTTTAGTAACTTATCGAATCTAATTTGTTCTTTAAAGCTTATCAATAGTGAAACAAAATTGCTACATCAACTACTAATTACAATACATTCCAAGCACAATTCTAAACTAAAATAGGAATAATACTACAATTAATAATTAAAAGAATTTTATTTAGATATTTTGAGAACCAGAAAAGAACTCTATATCACTGGTAGTCATAATCTCAAAAGAAGAAATAGAGGATGGTTATATAACCTACCATAAATTCAGCTGAATGCAAGATAGCAGTAAACGACTTTACGGGTAATAATAAACCAAAAAAAATAAAAGAGTTATTACATTTAGCAAAATAATAAAAAATCAAGATATACGCTCAACTTCCAATTGTACCTAAAGTTACAAGTCCTGTATCTAAAGTGTCTGACAAGCGGCAACACATCAAGTTTAAAAACTACCAAGTTAAAAGCAAAACAACACACTGCTAGTGCTTGGTTAAGCTATTAACTTATAATCATGTAGCAAACCATTTACATAAACAGTATCTCTTAAATGCTCTTTTTTTCTTTTCCTATATACACAAAAATTAGATAGCATTATAAGTAAGATTTTTTCGTGTTTTGATGCTTTCGAGTTCTATATTTCTTGGGTTAAATTTTCTTTCTTTATTATTATTTTGCTATATTAGTATAAAAAAGAGCAAGGAACTGAGTGAAAAAAAAATAAATGCAGCAAATCTTGAAGACAACTTATATAAGTTAGAGCGTGAGCTTCAAGAAACAAAACAGATTTTACTATGTAAAAATGAGGAAATAATAAATTTAAAAGTAAGCAATGCAGAACTTGAAATAACCTTGCAAAAAGAACGCGAGGAGAAGAAGAGAGAAATAAGGCTATTAACAGAAGCAGAAGAAAGGCTTACAAACACTTTTAAGGCATTGTCTCTCGATGCTTTACAGATAAATAATAATAATTTTCTGAGCTTAGCAAAGGAAGCAATTAACAATAAATTAAAAGAAACAGAAAGTGATTTTAAAAAAGGAAAGACAACACTTAATGAAGTTGTAGCTCCAATAAAAGAAAGATTGGAAAAATTTGATAGTGAAATACGTGAGCTAGAAAAGGAAAGGATAGGAGCTTATGAAGGCTTAAAAGAGCAAATTGGAGTGTTAATAAACCAAACTTCCAGTCTTGCTAACGCTTTAAGAAAACCTCACATTAAGGGAAAATGGGGCGAAATACAGTTAAAAAGAGTAGTGGAGATGGCGGGAATGATTGAATACTGTGATTTTTTTATTCAGCCGTCAATAGTTGATAAAAATGAGGATAATTTATTACGCCCTGATTTAATAATCAAGATGCCCTCTGGAAAACAAGTAATAATAGATGCTAAAGTGCCGCTTGATTCTTACCTCGATGCTATATCGCAAAATGATTTAAAAATACAAAGAGAGAAATTAAAAAATCATTCCTTGGCAATAAAAAAACATATAAGCTACTTGAGCAAAAAAGAGTATTGGAATCAGTTTGAAAATACACCAGAGTTTGTGGTGCTTTTCTTAACAGGGGAGGGAGCTTTTAGTGCAGCATTAGAGCATGATCCTACTTTAATAGAGATTGGAATAGAAAAAAAAGTGATTATTGCAACACCGATTACTTTAATTGCACTACTAAGAACAATAGCATATGGGTGGAAACAAGAAATGATAGCCGAGAGTTCAAAAAAAATTAGTGAATTGGGCCATATTTTATATGAACGCATCTGTACAATGGGCAAAAATTTTAATAATTTAAGAAAAAGCTTAAAAAGCGCTGTTGATGATTATAATAAAACTACTGGTTCGCTTGAAGCAAGAGTGTTCCCTGTTGCTCGGAAATTTAATAAGCTTGGCATACACACAAAAAATAAAGAATTAAGTGTTGCAAAGGAACTCGAATTTTTACCACACAACTTACATGCTAAGGAGCTGAAAGTAGATTAGGTTTCTTACTCCGTCATTTAGGCATTATCTTAACCGCTATTTTTTCAATTTAAGAAACCTCTTCTTAACTCTTCAATTTCACTAACGGAAAGCTGATTCTCTTTGATATCTTTACCCGAATAATGCAATTAGATTTACATCTAAGCTTATCAAAATAATATATAATAATCTGATTAAGATTTTAGCATTACCACCTTCCTTTGAAAAGGTAGCATACAGACCCTCCAGTATGCTCAAGCTTTTTATTTAAATTCTTATTTTTCATGATCACTAAGAAACAGCATTCTCAGTATTAACATCAATAATAGAAAACCCTCTTCTCTTAAAAGAAAAGCTTCACTAAGACTTTTGTTCATTTCACTCTTCATTAAAAGAGTTTTCCCATTTAAAATAAATTTATGTTTACCATAATTTCAACATAACGTCTGATCAGGAACATCGCTTAATTTGAGTAAGCTATTCATAAACCTTGTTTTCTTAGTTTGTTTCTGCATAAAGAAGTAATAAATGCCTATTAAAAATGATCTATTACTTTAAAGTAGTAGTGATTCTTTATCCAATGTAACTCCTCTACATGAATATCTTTTCCTTTTCTATTTCCATGAAATAAACTATGTCAAATTTCATCGCCGATCTTACTAAACGTTTTTTAGCATATACATAACAGTAATTGGTTTTCTCATCCTCTTATTTAATTATTACAGCTTATTGTGTTCAAGATTAAGTTGAAAATTTATGTAGTAGCAACTCTAACCACTTAAAATTCTCAGTTTTTCTATAGACCTTTTTATTGTGCATTCTACTGCATTGAAGAGAAAACATACCAGAACTATTTCTCCATTTTTGTTGATAAATTTGAATTACAGCGTATCAACTAGATTAGACTCCAGCAAATTAACACCTTGAGAATAAAATAACATTGTGAAAATGGTTCTTAACCCTTTAGCAAGCAAAACGCGAGACTTTTATACATTGTTATGTACAATGTTTTTAAGTTTATGGCAAACTTATCTTGTACTACAGTTGCTATATTTATGTCCTTTTATCAAACTCTTTCAGATTTTTTCTCACTCTTAAAGTTACTTACAAAAGTCCTAATACTTATCCAACTTAGCTACTATAATAATAAACTACTGAAGCAAAAATTTATTCTGCAACATGCTAATGCATAATTTGCAAATATTTTACTAAATTCTAACTTCACGAGTTAAAATGATATCCTCCTCCTGTCATCATAAATAGCCAATAATGGAGCCTAAAATATTGCTTTAATCACAAAAACTTAAAAGACTACGAAGTAAAAGAAACTATGTGATTGCTGGTTTCAATCCTACTAATCCTTAAAACTGGTGCTGACAATTCTTTCGCCTGATTTAAGCGCAATTTAGAACTGAATGCAGAAAAAACTTACAAGACATGTAAGCTACCATAATTTTATACAATTTATAAAAATACCTTAAGTTTTTACTATATTTTTGTCATTGAACCTACAGATCAAAAATAAGTTTTAGAGTTAGAGATAACCTTAATGGTGCACAAAATGGTTGTTAAAACTTGTCAAGCAGTTTTTACATTTGTGATCTATCTAACTTTTGAATAAATTTCATTTGCATCTCTTGTACACTACTTTCTATTTGCTTTATTTGCTCTATTAACCTTCCCTCTAAGCCAAAATTACCACTGAGCCTTGCCTTGATTTTTTCTTTTTGTAATATATTCAATTCTTTCAGTAGCACTATGTTATTCCACACAATTTCTGCTGATTTTCTCTCGTTTAATTGACTGTTCAGTACACTAGTTTTTTTAAATATAAACTTTACAACCTCAATATCATCAGACTGTTCAAACCTCTGTAATAAAGTCTCTTTATTAAATATACTTCCATTATTTACAGCATTAATCACACGCCGTTGTAATATTTTCATTTTTATATTAGTAAATTCAAAATGAGAAAACTGTTCAAAAAATATAGGATAATGTAAGATCTTAGGAAATTCTATTGCTATACGTAGAATTATAGCCTGATTTTGTTCCGCTTCAATTAGCTCTGGAGATTTATTGTAAAAATACTCACTTTTTGCTATTCTAATTTTACTATTGAAAATGTGCTTTTTAAAGCCTCTTCTTAATTCACTGGTTTTATCATAAAAGTAATCTCTGTAGTATCTTTTAATACTACTGTTACCTATAGCATTGATATATCTCATGAACTTGTGCTCAAGAATTGAATATTTTTCCGGAGTAGGTTTTTCATAGCCTCGGAGATTACTATTGACTATGTGACGCCATAGATATTCAGAATGCAGTTCTGTTGAATGATCAAGTGCAGAAAGCACATCTTCTTTTTTATATTTCAGTTCGTTACATATATCATATGGATCTTTATTTTCTGATAAAGTCACAAACTTTAATGTGTATCCAGGTTTAAGAACTGATAGAGCAAATTCTGCAATTCTAATTGCAGCATTACATCCAGCACCATCGCCATCCATGCATATGGAAATTTCTTTAGCAAACCTCCATAGATTTTTTATCTGCTCTATAGAAGTTGCAGTGCCAAGCGTGGCAACTGTATTGCTAATTCCTGCTTGATGAAGTGCTATCACATCGATATACCCTTCAACAACAAATACGTGTTGTTTTTTGAGTATTTCGCTCAAAGCAAAGTTTAATCCATATAAGTTTTCCCTTTTCTTAAATAGCTGGCTCTCTGGACTGTTTAAATATTTTGGCTTCTGCCCAGAACTTAACGCACGCCCACCAAAACCAATAACTTTGCCTGTGATATTGCATATAGGAAACATCAGCCGATTACAAAAATAATCACGAAAACTTTTATTTACTAAACCAATATCAGCCAAAATTTTATCTTCAATACCGGAAGAGTTCAAATATTCTTTCAAACCAGAGCTTGGTGCATAACCTATTTTAAATCTATCTATAATTTTAGGTAAAATCTTACGCTCTTTTAGATAAGCTACAACACCCTGATTCCTCTTCTGTACAAACCAATTTGCAGCTAAACTTAGCACTGAAAACAGTTTGTCACTTTCCTTAAACTTAGCAGCACTGAAGTTTTTATGCAACTCAACACTTGTAACTGACGCCAGTCTTTCTAATACTTCTTTAAAGCTCAAGCCCTCAGTCTGTGAAATAAACTCAAATGCATCACCACGAGCTGAACAGCCAAAACAATAATATAATCCTTTAATATTGCTCACAAAAAAAGATGGAGTTTTTTCGTTATGAAACGGACAGAGTCCAACAAAACTGTCTCCTCTTTTTATTAGCCTAACTTTCTTACCTACTATGTCAGATAATAATAACCTTGACTTTATAATATCTATGCAATCCATTCTATTAAGTTAGTAGTAGGATAAGAATTATATAGTACTTATACATATTTAACTGAAAATTTATTTCAAATTTTAAGACTAATAAAAGATCATTAGCACTAGACAACTTGACAAAAAAACAAAATAAATTATTTATATCAAATACCTTTAAGCCATTATTCTTAATATGTCAAATATAATATCAATTGCCTCAGATCATGCTGGTTATGAATTAAAATCAGAGATAAAACCTTATCTGAAAACACTAGGTTATACAGTGACAGATCACGGCTGCACTGCTGAACAAAAGAGTGTAGATTATCCAGACTATGCTATTAAGGTTGTAAAAAATATAATAAACAGAAAAGCAGATTATGGAATATTAATTTGCGGCACAGGGTTAGGCATGAGTACTGTAGCGAATCGCTTTGAAGGAATTTATGCTGCTTTATGTGATAGTGTTGAAATTACAAAATTGGCTCGCGAACACGGTAATGCAAATGTACTGTGTCTTGGCGCAGGGTTCACTAACAATGAGTTAGCAAAAGACATAGTTAAACAATTTCTCGAAACAGAGTTTTCAAAAGAAAGCAGGCATAAAAAACGTCTTGATAAGCTTAGCAATATCAGTAGAAAAAAAAACACACAAACTTATAATGAAGACGAGGTGTCAAAATTTGCTAAAATAGCAAGTGAATGGTGGAATGAGGACGGCAAATTCAAGCTATTACACATGATGAACCCTGTGAGAGGATCTTACATTATAGAGAAAATAAAAGAGTTTAAAAAATGCGACTTAAATGAAATATCACTTCTTGATGTTGGATGCGGTGGTGGTATTTTATCAGAGTCAATGGCACGCATTGGTATTAATGTCGTAGGAATAGATATGTGCGAAGAAAACATAAAAGCAGCACAATCATATACAAAAAAAGTAGGGTCAAATATAGAATATATACACACTAGTATTGAAGAATTAAGCAACAGCAAAAAATATGATGTAGTTCTACTTATGGAAGTAGTTGAACATGTGAATAACTTAGAGTTTTTTATGAAAAAAGCGGTAGAGCTACTAAAACCAGAGGGGCTGATATTTATATCCACAATAAATAGAACCATTAAGTCCTTCTGTTTTGCAATAATTGGTGCAGAGTACATATTAAACTGGCTGCCAAAAGGTACACATAATTGGAATAAATTTCTCAAACCATCAGAAATTGCAAATCACCTAAGAGAAAATAACGTAACGTTACAAAGTATGACTGGTATGACATATAATGTGATAAAGCGTGAGTGGAATTTGACTCAAGACGTGAGCATCAATTACATACTGTGTGGCTTAGCGAATGGTTAACCTATTGATTTTTATTACTAGTGCAGGTACGATTAAACTTTAAGTATTACATAATGAAACAATTCGAGAATTTTTACATCACCACACCAATATATTATGTAAACGACAAACCACACATTGGCCATGCGTATACTTCTCTTTTGTGCGACGTGGCAGCAAGGTTCATAAAACTAGCTGGAAAATACGTTAAATTTACTACTGGCACAGACGAACATGGACAAAAAATTGAAAAAGCAGCCAAAATAAAAGGAATGCAGCCAAAAGAATTTACAGATAAAGTAAGCGTCTCATTTAAAAAACTAGCTGAATCCATAAATTTTCAATATGATGATTTTATTCGCACCACGGAAAGACGTCACGAGAAAGTAGTTATAGCTTTATGGAATAGACTTGAAGAGAGAGGACAAATATACTTAGATTACTACTCAGGTTGGTATTCAGTACGCGATGAAGCATTTTATCAAGAATCGGAGCTGATAGATGGTAAAACACCAACAGGTGGTGAAGTTCAATGGATAAAAGAAGAAAGTTACTTTTTTCGTCTGTCGGATTGGCAGAATAAATTACTAGAGTTATATAAAAATCAGCCAAATTTTATCTTTCCTGAGAGCAGAAAAAATGAAGTGATATCATTTGCAAGATCAGGATTAACTGACCTTTCGATCTCTCGCACTAGTTTAAATTGGGGAATAAAAGTACCAGGTAATAATAAACATATAATCTACGTCTGGATAGATGCGTTAACTAATTACCTCACATCGATAGGTTTCCCTAACATTGAAAGCAAGGAATATAAAAAGTTTTGGGCAAACGATAACTCTTTCAATGTGCATGTAATTGGTAAAGATATATTGCGTTTTCACGCTGTATATTGGCCAGCAATTCTCCTTGCAGCAGATTTACCGCTGCCAAAACAAATCGCAGTTCATGGTTGGTGGCTAAACGAAGGAGAAAAAATATCCAAGTCACTTGGCAATATTATAGATCCAATCAGATTAGCTGAAGAGTTTGGTGTTGATCAGTTACGCTATTTTCTCCTTAGAGAAATAAGCTTCGGTCAAGACGGCAACTTTAATAAGAAAAATATGGTTAATCGAATAAACTCAGAATTGACAAACAACATAGGCAATTTAGTGCAAAGAACAATTTCATTTTTACACAAGCAATGTTCGGGGGTTGTACCAACAATCAACCGGAACTTACTCAAAGATGCTGAGGGTTTACCCAATTGCAAAGCTATACTCAATCAAGTGGTGAATCATCTATCAAAGTATGAATTTAACCATATCATACTTCTGATCACCAATATCTCATCTGAAGCTAATGCTTATATAGATAGAAGCACACCCTGGACACTGAGCAAAACCAATAGAGAGCGTATGAATTTAATAATCCACAAACTATTGGAGTATATTAGAATAATCGGTATTTTATTGCAACCAATCGTTCCAAAGTCAGCAGAGATAATACTTGACCAATTGCAAATTCCAAAGAAGCAACGCAATTTAAAATCCCTATGCGGCGCATGCATAACCTCAGGCGTAACATTACCTAAACCTACACCAGTCTTTTTAAAGATTAACAATCAAGCAGAGGGCACATAGTATTACTCTTTACCATTTTGTTTTAAAATATTGAGCTTGTTATTATACCTTGATTAGTAACAGATAATTCAGTAATTTCAACATTATCAAACGGTGCTGACACAGAAGCAGTAAAATAATTATAGGAAACATAAGGTAAGTAAGGTGCGAATTTTGCTACTTAATGAACAAGCCAACTAACTACTGCACTTACTGTTTTAATTTAAATAACCGTTAACTTTAGTTTCTTTTTTAGCTGGCTAATTTTCTAAGCCAGAAAATCTTATCTCCTTTTTTAAAATTTTCGCCAGACAGACTGCTAAAAATTATAGATTCTAAAAGTCACCCTGTTTTCTTTCTTTAAATGGATTCCTGAGATCTGTACAGTCCAAAGTCTTTTCTTGCTTTCTTCTTCTATGCCCTTGACGTTTCAGCTTATCAAGATAAGCAACAACTTCATTATTAACCTCCATATTGCTTTCTCCTTACTAACCAATTGCTTCTCAAAGTGCGTTGATTTTATTAAACATACTTTCCATTACATACCTCGCTAAAATTATTTAGCACTTAAATTCTAGCACAAATAAAAAGAAGAGTTAATTTTACTAACAAATTAGTAAATCATAGCAAAGATAGGTATTAACAAAAGACCGCTAAAGACTATAAACTGTATCTTTCCGTGTAATCTTTGAATGCACCTCGATTAGAGTCAAAATATAGCTTTACACTGCCAACTGGCCCGTTTCTTTGTTTTGCAATAATAAGCTCTGCAATGTTTCTAATTTTTTCCATTTTCTCTTGCCACTCTCGATGTTTATTGCTTCCTTCACTTGGCTGTTTTCTAAGCTCATAATATTCTTCTCTATAAAGGAACATTACTATATCTGCATCTTGTTCTATACTTCCCGAATCACGCAAATCAGCAAGCTGTGGTTTTTTGTCATCCCTCTGCTCAACAGAACGTGAAAGTTGGGATAGTGCAACAACGGGAATATTTAGTTCCTTTGCAATTGCTTTCAAACCCTGAGTTACTTCTGAAATTTCTTGTACTCTGTTCTCGTTACTTCTTTTTGTTGTTCCTCTGATTAATTGCAGATAATCGACAAATACTACTTTTACATTATACAATTGATACAGCAAACGTATTCTGGTGCGAAGAGCACTGATTGATAATGCAGGAGTATCGTCTATTATAAAAGATAGTTCAGATAATTTTGTACTAGCATTGATAAATTCATGTAATTCAAAATCACTAATTCTTCCGGTTAACGCTCTATAATAGCTAACTCCTGAATCTATGGTAATCAGTCTCGCAGCTAACTGCTCTGCCGACATTTCAAGCGAAAAAAATACTATATAGTGTTCCTTATCTCCTCTTTTTTGCAAAATCTTACAAGCGTTAAGTGCGATATTTAGCGCCAATGCTGTCTTACCCATAGAAGGTCTTGCAGCCAGAACTAATAGATCAGATTTCTGCAGACCACCAAGAAGCTGGTTTAAATCTTGAAGCCCAGTTGTAATACCTAGCGCTTCTGGATTATTTTTCAGTGTGCTTATTCTTTCGACTACATTTCTAACCGAACTTGCAAGCTTTACATACGTCTTCTCGCCCTGCTTTTTTACTGCTAAGTTAAACAACTTGGTCATCGCCTGTTCAACCTGCACTTGTGCAGGGTTTTCAATGTCATAACTATAACTATCATCAATTATTTCCTGTCCGAGCTTAATTAAATACCTTCTTAAATAAGTATCACGGATTATTCTAGTCAAACTATGGATATCAAGCGCAATACTTGCTTTTGCTGCAAGCTTTGCAAGATATTCGACTCCACCGCACTTAGCAAATGCTTCATCGTTCTCAAAAAACATTTTGAGGGTCAGCTCATTAGCAACCATACCATGTTTTCTAGTTTTAGATATCTGAGTAAAAACACTTTGATGCAATGGATCATAGAGATTATCTGCTGCGATTACATCTTCAACCGCATCGCAAATCCTATTATCACGAATCATTGCGCCAATAAGCATTTGCTCTGCTTCTAAGTTATGTGGTAATTTACATATTTCCTTGCCTATATTTCCCGAATCGACGAAATTAGCTGATTCAATCATTTTAAATTTCTAGAGTAACTAGTAACTATTTACTTATAGTAGAATATTTAATCTCCGTTTGAAAGTAAAAAAATTTGACTAATTCCGTGTTGCTTATAGCATTAAAACTTAAGCTCCTGTGGTGGAATGGTAGACACAGCAGACTCAAAATCTGTTACCCGAAAAGGTATGCTGGTTCAAGTCCGGCCAGGAGTACTTAAATATTGGGGAATACCATTATGTTACACAAAATTTTTAATCGTTTATTCTCTATTTTTTTTCCTATAAATACTATTCAAAAAACAAAAAATGATAAAAATAATATATGTTATGTGATGGGGCTTAAGCGCTACACATCAATATTACTTGATTTAATTATTATCATCTTATTCTTACAGCTCTGCGGCCAAACCCTAAACCAGTTCTTTATAAACTCAGAAAATGGCAAAGTACTAAGTCAAATTGCTACAAAATATCAAATGCAAGTATCACTTTCTACAGAAGAAAAGGTGGTACAAAGTAGATTTATTAAATTATTAATCTTAAATCAAATAGCCCAATTCATTATACTCTTTAGTTATGTCACATACATGTGGATAAGGTTTGCTGCTACACCCGGAAAACTACTACTTGGACTCAAAGTCGTAGACGCACAGACTTTTAAAAAGGTGACCCTAAAACAAGCAACAAAGAGATTTTTTTCTATGATATTATCAGCTTCACCATTATTTCTGGGCTTTTTATTATCAAGCTTTAACAAACGCTGCCAAACTTGGCACGACAAGATTGCAAATACAGTAGTTGTTACTAATAAAAGTCTCAAGAAATATAAAAGCTAGAAGTGTTTTAAATCCACTCATTACAGCAGAAAATTGTTACACAGGCAAAGAGCTACTAGGTCACACCTCAGTTTCCATAAATGTTATCCAACTAGCTGACACTAAGATCTATTCTCTTTTCCCGTACTTCACCATCAAGTGCTAGAATGACAAAGAGAAAAGAAGCACCATAAAACATGGACTCACTTTCAGATGCTATTTATGCAGTTATTTAGATACTAGAATAATAGAAGCTGCTAGGCCTATAGTTTACATTCAAATTTTATTTAATATTATAATAGGTATTACATAATTTTAAAGAACAATCATGTCAGTCATGCCGGATAAATGGATAAAAGAAAAAGCTGAAAACTTTGGAATGATAGAACCCTTTATAGGTCACAAAAGTAGTAAAGGCGTTATATCTTTTGGGCTATCATCTTACGGATATGATGCAAGAGTAAGTAATAAATTTAAGATTTTTACTAATGTTAATTCAGCTGTCATAGACCCTAAAAATTTCCCCGAGAATAGCTTCATAGACAAAGAAATAGATGTATGTATAGTTCCACCAAATAGTTTTGTACTTGCAAGTACAGTTGAATATTTCCGTATACCAAGAAATGTACTGGGTATTTGCGTTGGGAAATCAACTTATGCAAGGTGTGGAATTATAGTAAATGTTACTCCTCTAGAGCCTGGATGGGAAGGCTATGTCACATTAGAGTTTTCCAACACCACTCCACTTCCTGCAAAAATTTATGCTAATGAAGGTGCATGCCAATTTGTGTTCTTAAATAGCAAAAGCGAGTGTGAAAAATCATATGATGACATGAAAGGAAAATATATGAAGCAGTACGGTATTACTTTACCGCTAGTAAAATAAATTACTATAAAAATAATAGCTTCCACCTAAATTACCATTGCAGAAAGAAAAGCTCACATTAACTAACTTTGGTCATTAACTTTTTTTTGCGTTTCGTTTACTATCTCCTTTGCTCACTTAAAATTAAAGTCTATTCCTATTCCACCAACCATAGCGTATAATAACTCCATAGCAGCAGCGAAATTTTCTTTATACCATATTATTTACACTCTTTGTTACAATAATTTAGTCTACAACCTGCTTATCATCCATTTTTCCAGATATTACTTTTACAGTTAGCGGTCATGTCTAATTAATGATTAGCATGAATCAGTATTTAATTGATCCGTATCGTCTCATTGCTCCAGTTTATAACTTCTTTTTTAATATGCTCTTTATACCATTCATTATCAACTTTATTCACCATTTGATCTTGATTGTCTTCTATATTTACTCACGCTTTTCAGTTGGATATATCTTTACTAATAGCCTAAAAAATGAGAAATGGTACAAGTAAAACTAGTCAGATTAACGTAACACAAGGAATCAAAATCACAGCAACTGTAATTATAGACAAGCACCCTAGTAGAAACCCTTTAGATAATTTAGAATAATGCATAGTGAAACCAAGAGATGATGCTGTTACAACAGTGATTACAATGATTAGAGTAAGTAAAAAGCGTTTATTAATTTTTTAAAATTAGTTAAATTAGTATTACTATTCAGTAACACAAGATAGTTTTGACCAACACCAGTAATCCATTTCACTCTAGATAAGGCTCTTGCTATTTTCTTCTGACATTTCAAATTTCACTTTTACTACCAAGCCTCTATAATAATACTAAGCTATACTAGCATTTAACATAAAGTTAAGCAAAACTTTTACCTTTGCATTTTTCTATGTCTAGTTATCACAAATCTATGCAACATAGTTTACTGCACGCTTTCCTAAAAAAGCTCGAGTTACTCATTATAAACAACTGGATTTATCATATTAGGTATTATTTCTTCTACCAAGAAAGATACTCAAAAAAGAATGTACTCCTATGTCCTATTATAATTACCTACTTATACTCTACAACACTTTTCAAGCTTACAGCGTAATGATTCACTAAGATTTTAATTGAGTTATAACTGTAAAACGTCCTTTTAATAGTCCCTCTAATTCAATTCTTTTAGAAAGATTTAAAAACCTTTCTAATAACTATATTTTCTTTATAACAGACTAAGCATTTACCCATAGTTAATCTCTTTATGCCTAATCAATTCAGCATTCCCGATGCTACATCAGGTAAGTAAGTTTAACCATCGCCGCCCTTCTTCTTAAATTTTCAATTGCTTCTTGCATTAACTACTTGTTAGTTCTTAAACAGGTTATTTTTTCACTTTAACCAAGCCAATAAAGATACTTTAAAATTTATTTACCGAGAGATATGCTAGATTCCTGAACCTATCATGAGTTTTATCGAAGTTTATTATTCAGTTAGAATATAACATTTTAATTTTTTAAATAAAAAAAGTTGTTACCATATAGAATAATTACGTGGAATACGGTAACTGTTCTTAGTTGTACTCGTAATCGTAAAGTTAAAGGCTGTAATACTTGAGAATATGGTTGAATAATTACTAGTAATAGTTTGTAATTGTTAGTTTTTATAGACTTTATTAACTAATATCCTCTTTAAAAAATCTCCTATCATTTTTACTAAATTATCTCCCTAAAATAGACTTTAGCTGCACCTTAAAACTCCCCCGGTATTTTCATATACTAAATTAACTATAGCACCTGATTCCTTTTGAATTTCTTCTTCGGTTAAAGTGTGAGTTGAAGAGCAAAAAGTAACTGATAATGCTATAGATAGCTTATTCGGCTCCATATTATTTCCATGGTATATATCGAATATATAAACTTCTGTAATGAGCTCTGAGCTTTTTTTTATCATATTGACTATATTACCTGCTGCTATATCTTTATTTATAATAAATGCAAAATCGCGCTTTACACTTTGATACTTATAATCAGTAAACTTTTTTTTATTTATAGGTATATTATTAATATTTTCTAGTACCATCTCAAAACCCACAACTTTTTGTTTGATACCAAAAAGATCTAATACATTAGGGTGTAACTCTCCAAAATAACCCAATATTTTACCTTCAAAAGAAAAAGTGCCTGACTTTCCTGGATGGTAATATTCTTTTCCTACTTTTTCTATAGTCAAGCTATCACAATTGACATTAAAAAATTCTAAAGCTACTATTAAATCAGCCTTTGCATCAAAAATATCTACCTTTCTGTCGGAATTATAATGGTTCCGCGGCAAATTATTTCCTGACCTAATTTCACTTAAAACATGCTTAGGATAATCGAGACTATCATAAACTGGCCCAATTTCAAAAATCGCAAGATCAGATGTCCCATGGGCAATATTATCTGCAGTAACTTGCAATAAATTCGGCATAATACTTGGTCTCATTATATTAAAGTTATTATTAAATGGATTATCGATAGTAACTAACTTATTCGAGTAACCAAATTTTTCAGCTGTTGATTTACTCATAAATGACCAAGTGAGCACTTCATGAAATCCTCTACTCACCATTAAAATACGCAAGCCATCTTGCACATTGGTTTCTATCATAGCGTTACTTGTTAATGGTTCTTCCTTTATTTTATCATAGCCATATATTCTCACTACTTCCTCAATCAGATCAGCAGGTATGGCAACATCTGACCTCCAGCTTGGTACTTGTACATTCCAATTACTTCCAGTTCTCTTATCAATACTAAACCCAAGTTTTGTCAAGATATCAAATATCTCATCAGGTGATGCAGATACACCTCCAAATTTATTTACATCTCGATAATCAAAGTTCACTTTGGTATCAACCTTATCTAATCTACCGGCAGATACCACACTTGACATCTCTCCACCACACAAATCTAAAACCATCTGAATTGCAAAGCTTAGTCCATCAAATTTATGATCAACTGAACGTGCAAATCTGTAACTTGAGTCTGTAGAGATGCCCAACTGCCTTGAAGATTTAGCGATAGAAATAGGATCAAACCAAGCAGATTCTAAAAAGATATCAGTAGTTTCAAGAGTACATTCACTACATTTACCACCTATAATCCCAGCAATTGCATGAATATTTTTACTATCAGCAATAACACTTATGTCTTTATTTAATAAATATTCTTTACCATTTAAACCAGTAAATTTCTCTTCACTGTTTGCTTTGCGTACCACGAGTTCTCCCTCTATCTTTTTCGCATCATATACATGTATTGGGCGACCAAAAGACATCATGATGTAATTAGCAATATCAACTATTATAGAAACAGAATGCATCCCTATCGATTGCAACCTATCTTTTAGCCATTTTGGGCTCTCTCTATTTTTTACATTGACAATATGTATTCCACTAATAAAGCTCTCCCCATCAGTGACCTTAACATATATAGAAGAATTCCCTTTCATTAAGGTAGTTAGAAACTGAGGTTTATCTTGGATTTCATCTCCATGTCCTGGAATGACATCAAAGTGAGTTAAAGCTCTTAATGTTCCTATTCCAGTTGCTGCCAAATCACGTGCTATTCCATAAACACTTAGACAATCTCCACGATTTGGAGTAACATTTATATCAATAACAGGGCTGCAATCGAAAAATTTATCTCCTACTTTATAATCATCAGAAACCTCAGTTATTTCTTCAATTTCTCCTTGAATCAGCGCACGTTCAGAAGCAGAACAGAACATCTCTTCACTTGACATTCCTCGTATTTTTGCAGATCCGGCCATAAAATCATCTTCCGGCAATGGACTACCAAAAGGTGTGAACATAGTTCTCATACCTTCTCTAACATTTTTTCTTCTGCAAACTATCTGCAGAACTTTACTGTTATCATCTATTTTACATAACTTTAATTTATTAGTATCTAGATGAGGCACGACTTCTGACACTTTTTCAATAGCAAACTCAGCTAACTTGGCACTATTAATCACATCTTCTACTTCCAATCCTATATAGGTTAACTTATTAACAATTTCTTCTAAACCAGCACTGGTTTTTAAATATTCCAGTAACCAAGACAACGTAAATTTCATCATGTAAAAAGAAACAAAAAAGCTATTGTAATATAAAATCAAGTGGTTTTAAAACTTATGATTCTTAATTCTTTTTTCTGACAACTTATGTCTTTCTCATTTTTTCAATAAAAAAGTAGTTCATATATTATATAGGAAAAATTTTACGCCTTATACATTTTCATACTTCTTAAGCTTTAAAATAAAATTCTAAAAAATTTTTCTATATAGTTTAATTCCTGTACATCATTTACTGTATAAAGTGGTGTAGTTTGCTGCTCGATACCTGGTATTTTTATGAAAATCTTACCTACTTCTTGCCCTTTTTTAATTGGAGCAGGTATCATATCTTTATACTCAATGTGCACTTTAATTTTGTCATGCAAATTACGACTATAGGTTATGATAACGTCTCTTGCAACCGTGATAGGCACTTTCCTATCTTTTCCATATAGGACATTTACTTCCTCAACTACATCATCTTTAGCGAATATTTTTTTAGTATAAAAATGGTCTAAAGAATATTGAATCAGTCTTTTTGCTTCTTCTATCCTCTCTTTTCCAGTACTCAACCCATTCACGACAACAAAAACTCTCCTATCATTTTGTTTTGCAGATGCTACAATTCCATACGCACCAGCACTCGTATAACCAGTTTTTAACCCATCAACCCCGATTCCATGAAAAAGTAAAAGATTTTTATTTCTTTGCAAAACATCATTGTACATTAGATATTGTTCAGAAAACAAATCATAATACTCAGGAAAATCAGTGAAAATTCTCTTTGCTAATACTACTAAGTCTCTCGCGCTCATAAAATGAGCTTCATCCGGCCACCCACTTGAGTTGACAAAGTGACTATTATTTAAACCAAGTTTTTGTGCGATCTCATTCATTTCAATCACAAAATTCTCCTCTGATCCAGCAATGCCTTCAGCTAGTGTTATACAAGCATCATTACCTGAAACTATTATGATTCCTTCGAGTAATTCTTTTACTGTAACAAACTGACCTTCTCTTAAAAACATAGAAGAGCCTTTCCTTTCCCACGCTTTCCTACTTACTTGAAATTTATCTTCCATATTCATTATCCCAGCTTTCAAATAAGCAAAAGCTATATATAAAGTCATTAATTTGCTCATTGAAGATGGTGCCATTTTTTCATCAGAGTTATGCTCAAAAATAAACAAATCTGATGCTAAATCCAAAATCACTGCTTGTTTTGCTTTAGTTCTAAATTGATATGAATATGAAGAAAAAGGAAATGAAAAGACTAACAGCAAAATTGCTAATTTACCCAATAAGTTCATAATCTTAAGCTTATAGTGTACTAATTAATAGTACAATTATGCGGACATTTCAATAAAATTGCATACATATACTGGAATTTGCTGTAGTGTAATATTATAGGCTCAAACATTTTAAAATTCAACAAAAACTATGAATCAAAGATAAATAAAAGTGCTCCTATCGCAGATGGTCTACATGTTATAAAGACAAAGTTGAAATAGAAAGAGATACAAACAAACGGTCTAGTTTAGTTGAGCAATCAGAAGAGGTGTTAGGCTAACAAAATAAGTGATGAAATAAATATTTAAGACAGCACCGTAATTCATGTAAATAGAAACTCATGTGACAATATAACTTTGGCATACAGTGATATAAGATAATAAATAGTATAATACTTTTGCGTACTACACACATGCATAGTATATAATAGAGCATTTATTGGCATAGTTTTACTGCAATAAGTCATGTAATTGCGGAATCTGAAGCTATGTTAGCTACTACTAGCAACATATAGAAAAATGATAAGAAATGAAGAAATTCCGGTTAGAAGACAGCAAAACTTTTCAAAAAAAACACTACATAAAAAATTAAATACATTATATAACTAATAATATAGATCATGTTAAACAAATGAAGGAATATAAAAATTAAAAGCAAACACATTATGCCATTCAATTCAACCCTTTAACTTTTTGATTCCACTGATGGAAAGATCAGTAAAACTTAACAACAGTGTTGATATCAATGCTATTAGTTCAGCATTGTTTCTGTAGCCAATCTTTTCTTCTTCTCTACTTTTTTCCTATCTTCTTCTTTACTAAGTTTAATTTTCATTAAATTCTTGATCAATTCTTAGTTTGACTATAAGCAAAATGTTTTCTCTACTCCAATAGCATTAATTTAACACATAAATTTTACCAATCATTACACCACCTCTTATTATTTTTTAGAAATCTCCTTCTCGCTAATTTCATTGATGTGCTTAAAAAACAAAGTTATTTTAACTATACTTAAAAAGTAACCATTTAATCATAGTAAGTAAACCTCACCAAAGGCAATGTGTGTATTAGTTTTACAAGCCAGCTCTTATTAGAAAATAAGACAAGTCGAACAATAGCATAAATAACCATCCCATCTTAAGATCTTGATATTGCTCACTATTATGAGCTTAACTTAGATAAGCTTTCGCAACACAACACTAAGCATATTTTTCAAAGCCTTGTAGTTTTAGTAACTTACACCTTAATTATTATAGCTAGATTACACTAGAATCAGTACAGAAAAGATTAAACTATTCTCTACTTTTAAGAAGCAATAATAGAATCTTGGGTGGAACTGAGAAAAAAAGTAACATCTTTTATCTAATCAACACTAGCAAGGCTCAATATACCATTGAGAAAACAAACAAGAATATCTTTATTGTTGTTTACAGAGCCAAAAATACAGTAAAAACCATTTTTAGAAGTAAGAAACTATATAATCTTGAGCTTAACTTAACAAAACTATATTAAGATAACACTTTATAATAGCCCTCTTTATTTATCTTTTGTGATTGTGTTTCACTCGCTTGAGTACTAGGTTCAAGTACAAAATATGTCACACCACTAACCGCTAATGTAGATGCTACTACTATACTAACCACTACCCACATATCTAATCTAACTGTACGTCCAAGAGCAGTAAACACTGCTAATCCAGCAACGAGACCAGAGCAAACAGAAGCAGTATACATCGAAGCTTTTGATTGCTTAATGAATTTACTTTTAGCTTCTAATTCTGTATTCTTCTTTGACTGTTGAACTGTATCCTTTTGAACTTCTAAGCTTGCTTCTAGCTGCTTAAGATCATTTACCTTTTGTTTTGTTCTACCTAATAGTTCATTTCTAGCTTCACCTTTTAGGTTTTGATCTTGTTTTAGTTCACTTCTAACAGCTGTTTTTATCGCCTTATCTGCTAGAACTATTTGTGCTACTTGAGTAGTTTGCCTCTCTTTAATATCTTTCCCCTCTAATACTCTCTGTATTTCCTGTTCTAATGGCATAATAAACCTCAATTAAATAATACTTAAAACAGTATAATAACTTCAAAATTTAATGTCAAGTAATACTTATCACAAGATACTTGCAAAATTTTAGCGTAAAACTGCCATAACTATGTTAACTTATAGCTTAAGACTAAGAAATATTTATGCTAGAAGAAAAATACAGTTTTAAAGAAATTGAAGCCAAATACAATACATTATGGGAAGTAAGTCAAATTTATCAATGGAACGGTGAAAAGAATAACACTTTTACTATAGATACACCCCCGCCAACGATATCAGGGAAATTGCATATCGGACATATATTCAGTTATTGTCATACAGACTTTATTTCAAGGTTTCAGCGTATGCTTGGAAAAGATGTATTTTATCCAATTGGGTTTGACGATAATGGACTTCCTACTGAAAGATTGGTAGAACAAACCTATAAGACTAGTGCAAAAGAAGTTGGTAGAGAGAAATTTATAGAGATGTGCTGCGAAGTTATTGAAAAGTCAAAGCAAGAATTCAAAGAATTATTTAAATCAGTGGGCATTAGTTATGACTGGAGTTTAGAATATCACACAATCAGCAAAGAAACTGTAGCACTTTCCCAAATGTCGTTTATTGATCTATACAATAAAGGGTATGTATATAGAAAAATGCAACCCATTATTTGGGATCCGGTTGATAAAACGGCAATTGCACAAGCAGAAATAGAAAATAAAGTCTTCAAGTCATCCCTAAATACAATAGTTTTTTTCACTGAGAAAAATGAGCAAATTAAGATTACAACAACACGGCCTGAGCTACTTCTAGCATGCGTTGCAGTTTTCTGCCACCCAGAGGATATACGCTACACTCATTTAATTGGGAAAATAGCTGTAACACCAATAACAGGAGTAAAAATTCCAATAATAGCTGATGATAAGGTAAAAATAGACAAAGGTACCGGACTTGTTATGTGCTGTACATTTGGTGATGAACTTGATATATACTGGCAGCAGAAGTACAACTTACCGATGAAAATCATCATTGATCAGGATGGAAGAGTAAATTTAGGTTCAGTGTATCATAATAATATATCCCAATATCAAGGTACTAGAATAATAGAGGAAAGGACTACTTGGATGACAAAGGAGGATATCACGTACGATACTGAAATCTATAATGAAGTAAATGGACTAAAGGTCAAAGGAGCAAGAAGGAGAATAATTGAGATTCTAACTAAAAAGGGGCTTTTGACAGAAAGCACTAATATATTTCATTCTGTAAAGTGTGCAGAAAGATCTGGTGCACCGCTTGAGATATTGCCCACCTATCAATGGTTCATCAAGATTTTAGATCAAAAAGCTCAAATATTGGATAAAGTAAAAGAATGCAATTGGTATCCAAACACTATGCGTAAACGCATGGAAGTGTGGATAGAAGGATTGAATTGGGATTGGTGTATTTCAAGACAGCGTTATTTTGGCGTGCCATTCCCAGTGTGGTATTCAAAACGTAAAGGCGAAGAAGGTAAAATTATTTTAGCTGAAGTAAAGGACTTACCAATGGATCCACTCAAAGATTTGCCAAAAGGGTATAGTAAAGAAGAGGTTTTTTCAGATCAAGATGTCATGGATACCTGGTCCACAAGTGCAATTACTCCCCAGTTAAATGCACTAGCAGTAAACAATGAGTTTCACTTGCCAGGTCATCGATACGACAAGATATTTCCTGCAGATCTGCACAGTCAAAGTCATGAAATAATAAGAACTTGGGCATTTTATACGATTTTGAAAGCACACTATCATGCAAATTCACTGCCGTGGAAAAATATTATGATCAGCGGCTGGTGTTTAGCTGATAACAAAAAAAAGATGAGTAAATCAAAAGGTAATGTTATCACTCCTCATATAATACTTGATACCTATGGAGCTGATGTAGTACGTTACTGGGCAGCAAATTCAAGACTTGGAACTGATACAGTCTACTCTGAGAATATATTTAGAATCGGTAAGCGCCTCGTTACAAAACTTTGGAATGCAAGTAAATTTGTTTCCATATTCATGGAGAAGCACCAAGCTATGAATATAAACTCCGTCAGTGAGGTAATGGACAAGTGGATATTGTCTAAGCTATATAAAATTATAGAAAAAGCAACAAGTAACCTATTACAGTTCAAGTACTGCGAAGCTTTAAATGCAGTAGAGGAATTTTTCTGGGAGGATTTTTGTGATAATTACTTAGAGCTGGTGAAAAAACGTGCATATGGCGATATGGTTAGCAATAAGGCAAGCTTAAGTGCGAAACAAAGTTTAGCATATGCATTAAATATTATTTTGCGGTTATTTGCACCTTTTTTGCCATACATCACAGAAGAAATATACTACCAGTTGTATAGCTACAATTCCGTACATACCCAAAGCAATTGGCCAAACAAAAAAGAACTTATTTATGATAAACATTCTGAAAAAATGGGAAATAATTTCGTACAGATATTAAACCTTGTGAGAGAAATAAAAGCAGATAACAATGTATCAGTGAAGCATCCGATAAAGAAATTGATGATAAAAACTAACTTACAGGAGGATAAGTTGAACCGATCTGCACAGAACGATTTGCAAACAGTATGTAATGCTGAAGTGATACAATGGAGTAAGGATATACAACTAGGATTTGAAACTGAAAATAGAAGATTTATCGTAAAAGCAAATTTATATTGATTCTTATATAAAGTAATCTCGACTTCTTTCATGCTCATTCTACTACAACTAGTCTTGTATGTGTAAGGAAATGACAATGAAAAATTTATATAACAGGTTAACTCGCCATATCCTACACCAGGTTTTTTACTACTTTAACATCGATTAACATCCTTTAACATAATTTTTCTGTTGCCTTGGGTTTACCTATGCTTTCTATTTTGGTGCTTTCACTTCCATATAAGTTAATTGGTAACAATAAGAAAATGAAGATTAAGAGAGCAGTAGAGGTTGGTGCAAGATAACTTTAGGAAAAGAAGCTAAGGAAGTTATAAACAAACAGATAGAGAAAATTAATCAATTAAATAGATTGCAACAAAAGAAGCAGAATTTAGAAAGTGAAATTAAAAGATTAAATTATAAACTAAATTAATTGAAGAAGCAGAAAGTCAATACATAACAAGAATTAGATAATATTCTAAAAAAGTTAAGTAATAAAAATAGTGAAATTAGGAAATTAAAAAGCCAAATAGATGCTCCGATGAAAGAGAGTTATATAGTAAAAATACAGAGTTAGAAAAGAAAGAAAAAGATCAGTTAAAGTACAAGAAAAATACATTTTTTTCTCTTGAGCACCAAGAGTTACTTGATAAAAATGGAAGATTAAAAGAGGAAAAAATAATTTACGAAAACAAATGTATGGAATTACATAAGATGAGAGATAAATTAAGCAGATCAGAATATGAGCACGATAGTTTCTACTCTAAGTTGATAATACATCAGAAAAGAAAGTTTAATTAAAAGAAAAAAAGCGTAAAAATTAGAAAGTTAAAGTGCTGCTGAGAAAAAGAGAATAAAATTTCCTCTTTAGAAGAGGACTTAAAAAGCACAAGAAGTTTTAAGTGATAAAACATGAAAGGCAGAGAGATTATCTGAAAAGAAAGAAAAACTATTACAAGAGAAAAAAGCTTAGTAATGAAATCAACAATTTAAAACATAATTTACATCAAAAAGAAAAAAGAGATAAGAAAGTGATAAAACAATACCAACAAGTTGGTAAACAGCAGAAAAAATTTTGAGTAACGAATATTAGAAATGATAGAAAAACAACTCTGCTTTGGAAAATAACAAAGTTAAACATCTACAGATTAAGAGTTGATTAATCTAGAATGTAAAAAGAGTTAAACCAACCTTATCTTCTTGGAGGTAAATAGTAAATACTTTACTAAAGTTTAAAGGGATAGATAAAAACAAGCTTGCTGATAAACAATTACTAAAACTAGATCACTTACATATCATCCACATCACAAAAACTAGGAAGACTCTCTGGAAAATCTCCCGAAATGTATCTAAATTATAAAATGAAGTAAAAGCCTCCAAAAAGAGACAAAAAAGGAGAATAAAGAAAAATTTAGGGTAACAAGATCAAAAAAAGTCCTAATTAGAAATATTAACAAATTCTATCTCATTGCCTTCAGGAAAGGTGACAACAAATATTGTAACTTGAATACCGTAATACTCTATACGTGCAGTAAAAGAAGCTTACAACTGAAAACAGCATAGTGCAGTATTATACATACAATAAATATTTTTCTCTTCAAGCAAAGAGTAATGAGTAACTTGTTTCAAAAAGCCAATACATCTTCTTACCTTATAGTTATTTTTAGCTCCTCTTACATTAATTTCATCCTTAACGCTTGCTTCTAATGTGCCTCTCCTTCTGATTCTTGCTGATACTTGCACTTCATATAAAATAATTAATAACAGTAAGAAAATATAAGTTGAGAGAAGTAAATTTACTCAATAAAAGCAAGGAATTGGAAAATAAAATGATTCTTTAAAGAAAGAAGATAAAAAATCTATAAATGAACAAGTGAAGAAATTAAATACTCAATTACATTGATCAGCACAAGAGAAGTAAGATTTAACCAAGAGAGCAAAAAGATTAGATGAAAAAGCAATTCCAACTGAAGCTGAAAAGAATAATCTTTCTCAAGAAAAAGAATCTTTAAAATAAAAATTAGAAGGTAAAAACGAATTGTATAGCTGAATTATATAGAGTGTGGTAGACGAATAGAAAAGATAATGAATGGCTTCCTATAAACAAGAAATAAAAGGGTTACATTGCAACAGTTACAAGAAGCAGAAAGTAGCAATAGCCAAAAAATGAATACATAGCAGAACTGAAAAGTAAAATAAGCAATATTAAGAGTATAAAAAACTAAAAAAATAAAGAATTAGCAAGGAAGAAGAATTAGATAACTACAACGTAAAGTTGTAAAACTCAACTAAGAAAATTTTAATCTATCTAAAGAGACAGAAAAGAAATTTAAAGAATCAAATGATGCAAATAATTTCCTCAAAAGTCAGTCTATTAAGACCTATGGAAGAAAGAAATGTTACAGTAGTAAGGAAAAAGATTCAGAAGATTCATTTTTAGATAAATTTTCTGAAAGAAGCCAACGTGAGAAAATTTATTAAAAAAAGAGATGCGTTTTGCGCAACAGATAATAGAATATATGCTAAGCAGGTAGAGGAATCAGTAAAAAAAAAGTTGAAAGGCTGATGTAATGCTAAAAAGATAATATTATACAAGTAATTCAAGAAATAAGGTCTTGTTAAAAGAAGTTGTTCAATATTTGCTAAATAAAGCTTAATCTGTAAAAGATCTCAAAATATATAGTAGAAAGTGTTTACCCGGTTGGATCTACTAAAATGATTTACATAGTATCGTAGATTAAACTATATATAGAACTTTAATTAGATCTAGCTAGTACCTTGTAGGTTTTATGATTTTCCTAAGGTAAAAGAGTTGCAAAATACAATAATTATTTTATAAATTACAAAAGAATTATCTAAAAAGACATGTAATGAATCCAATAGTGTGTGCGCTAGACACGCAAGATTTAAATGAGGCTATATATTTGATTAATGTTCTACGCGATAAAGTTGGTATGATAAAACTTGGATTAGAGTTTTTCGCTGCCCATGGTCCTTCTGGAGTGAAAAAAGTTGCAAAATGTAACGTACCAATTTTTTTAGATCTGAAATTATACGACATTCCAAACACTGTAACTAAAACGGTTGAAGCAATAAAAGCTTTGGGTGTTGAAATATTGACATTACATGTCAGCGGTGGAACAAAAATGCTAAAGGAAGCTTTAAACGTAGTGAAAGACACAAAAATAGAACTGATTGGGGTAACCGTATTAACTAGCATGAGTAACAAAGATCTAAGTAAGCTTGGAATAGCAAGAAGGACAAAATCACAGGTAATTTTATTGGCAAAGCTTGCAAAAAAAATTGGTCTACATGGAATAGTCTGCTCTGCAATAGAAGCTCAGGAAGTGCGTAAAGAGTGCGGCAAAGGCTTTAAAATTATTACTCCAGGAATTCGCATAGATCCCAACCATGATGACCAAAAAAGAACAGCAACACCAAAAGAAGCGATAGATTCAGGAGCCGATTATATTATAATTGGTAGACCCATCACAAAGAGTGGCAGTCCTACAAATAGTGTAGAATTAATACTAAAATCATTGACTTGATTGAGCCTGAAAAATTTTTAAAAAAGTGCTTAATACGAACAAACAGATATTGTACAATGTTATTGTTTTTATGTTTTTTCTCGTTGAACTTAGTTAAGTATTATACATAATGTGTAATGCTGCTTGAAGAGTAGCCACTCACTGATGTTACTCACTCCGTTAATGAATCAGTTTGTATCATAAGAGTAACTTAAAATGATAAATGATCTCGCAGACTTAAAGAAATTAAGAGCAAAGGGTACGTTGATTCTACAATAATTGAACAATTATATAAAACAAATAGTAATATCAACAATTGCAAAGAACGCTTGAATTCGATAGAAACTGTAGCTCAATATCCAGAAGGAAGTATAGATTTTAGCATAAGTAATAAATATCTTCCTGATTATATCTACAAGAAAGTGGAAAGTGGTTTTCAAACAAAATTCTCAATATTGTCAAATATATAAACGTATAAGCAATTCGCCTCCGATACGACAGTATTTTCTAATCAAAGAACCTTTATGAAACATTGGATTACATTATAGAAAACTGTAAGACTATGCTGCTAATGTAGGTTGAAGTAGTGAAACAGTAGATGACAAAGATTACAGTACTAAATTTAAATATGATTTTATAAAAAACATAAATACACCTAAGATTCAAAAAGTTTCTACTATAACTTATAAGTTACACGCTTATCCTTAAATACTAAAAAGCTACTTAGCAAAATGCATTTGTTAATGTTGAGAGCTGGTAGTGGAAAAGATTCTGAGACTTTTAGTAAGAAAGAAAATAAAGCCTTCATTGAAAGTGAATAAATAATGTTTGTATTATTCCTTGGATGAATATCATTCCAAAAAATAAATCACTTTCGATAAACAGAAGTAAATTAAAAAACATTAAACTACTAAAATCTCATAAGCCAACATTTTTGACCTAAGCTTATTGCTTGAAGCTAAAGATACCTTAATAAAAGTACCAACATATCAATCTACCAACATGCTACCTACACTGAACAAAGGAGGATAAAGTACTGAAAGACCCTTACATGAATAATAAACCTTATATAAAGTTTTTTACCATTAAACGCATCAATGGAGAAGTTGTGAACACTACAGCTATCAAACAGTTGAAGGTTACAATCTTAAACAAAGAATTAAAAACTTCTGTAGCACATCTTCAGAAATGCCTTACTTCTATACCTTTTAACCCTCGTATTTTCTCCTGTACGTTCCAATGTCATACACACTGAAATAATATCGTTTATCGTCAGAAACTGCCAGTAATATCACGTTATTTAGTCTGTAACCCCTATAACCACTTAACTAGAGGTGGCATTGACATCATAATTGCATCTGGATCACCATCAGTCATTAAACCAAACCTTGTACCACGATCATAAAGCAAATTGAACTCTACATACCTACCACGTTTTATCAATTGATCCTCCCGCTGCTCCTTCGTCCAAGGTTTTTGCATATGCTGATGTATGATATGCAAATAAATTTTTAAAAAGGTTTCGCCTATTGCTTTTATAAATTTGAAATCACTCTCCCAGCTACCAGAATCAAGATTATCATAAAAAATTCCACCAATACCACGTGGTTCTTTTCTATGTTGTAAGAAAAAGTAGTTGTCACATTGTTCTTTGAACTTTGGATAATATGCAGTATCAAACTCATCACATGTTTTCTTAATTGACTCATGAACATACCGATAATCTTCGCTATCTTTATACGTCGGAGTAAAATCCATTCCTCCACCGAACCACCGCTTTGATGTATATATTAGTCTTGTATTCATATGTGCCGCAGGAACAAGAGGGGACTGCATGTGAGACACTAAAGATATGCCACTCGCCCAAAACTTTCCATTACTTTCATTTGCACCAGGAATTTCATTTATAATCGAATCTGTAAACTTTCCATATACCTTTGAAACATTTACTCCTACTTTCTCAAAAACACTACCGTAAACAATTATAGATTCACCACCTCCACCACCTGGACGATTCCATTTTCTTTTTTTAACCTTCGGATTTGTAAATAACCGTTCTTCAACCAACAAGAAAGATTTTACAATTTTATCTCTTAGCACACAGAACCACTTAAAAGCTTGCATTTTTTGTTCTTTCATAACGTTTTACCAATAGTGCCAAAAATTCTAATAGCAATTATATACCAAAGATGTTAATAAGTCTATAGTAATTAAACAGATATAATAAAGAATTGTTGTACGTAAAATGAGCAAAAGGTACATAGATAGCAAGAAGGAAAACAGGGTTGACTTCATATTAAGAAATCATGGAGTATCAATCATCTTTATTACAGCCATTATGACCTTACCTCCAATAATAATATCAGCACTTTACTTTCTTGATAAATACGATTGGCATATTAATATAAAGGTCAATATGCTAGTTAGCACCCTCATGACTCTCTTTATAATATATAACGCAAAGCGTCATAGATACCTGCTTAGTATCACAGAATTCCAAAATGCAATATTTGCAAGTGCACTCAATCATAATACAGAGTTTTGTCTCATTTTGCACAAAGATGAGGGTGTCATTTATGCTGACGCAAGATTCTACGAAAGGTTCAAGGAATACATAGATAATAATGTTACACTAGATAAGCTTCTCGAAGCAGGAAATATTTCAGAGAAAGACAAAAAAGCATTATATAATGCGCTAAAAAATAACTCTTCTACACAAGTACGCATTGCTTTAAGCAAGAAAAATAAGATATCTAATTTTCTCTTACTTTTTGACCCGATATCAGATAATCCCCAAGTTGCTCTAAATAACAATAAGGTATTAAACTTGTCATTAGCACCAATAGCAAGACCGCGTGGGTATTTTGTGCTAAAAGCAACACAGATGAACAAAGAACAGGTGTATGAAGAATTAATAGAAAAGCACAATATAGGAACTTACATTGCAAATACTAAAGGAGTGATTCTATATGTAAATAAAAGGTTCTTAGACATATTTGAATTAAGAAAATTTGAAAAAGGCAGTTTAATCAATGATTTTATATTTCAATCTAATTATAATAATACAGCAACTAGCAATGAGATTTCGTTTTGTACCGCAAACGGTGTTCCATTTAAAGCTTATATGAGCACTGCTATGTTTTGTGATAAACACAGTCATAATTATATATATGGCTTAATTACACCAGTTGAATCAAACATAGCTGACTATCAACTACACCCATGTTTTACAAATTCATCAATTGCTATTGCACAGTGTGATTCAAGTGGCAACTTCATAAAGAAAAACACAGCGTTAATAAAACTTGCAGGTCCAGATACTAACTCAATCTTTACATTAATATCAGATGACTATCATATAAAAATACATGAATATTTTTCGAGTAACAGAATAAATAATGCATCCTTTGACGTACAGCTCAGCAACAACGATAATATGAAAATATACTTCAATAAGTTTCTTCATAATAGGGCAATGTTTATACTTTGCTATTTTGTTGACAACACCGAGCATAAAAATCTAGAAGTAAAGCTCGAACATTATCAAAAAATGCAGGCTATAGGACAGCTAGCAGGTGGTATTGCACATGATTTTAACAATATTCTGACTGGAATAATAGGATTTTGTGATTTGCTTTTACTTCAGCACTCAGTTAGTGATCCATCTTTTAGAGATATAATACAGATACAGCAAAATGCAAAACGTGGGTCAAATTTAGTTAAGCAATTACTTGCCTTCTCAAGAAGACAGACTATGCAACCAAAGATTATTGATGTAAATAGTACGATAGCCAACCTTTACGAAATGATAAAAAGATTAATAGGCGAAAATATAAAATTCACTGCTTATTATGGTGAAGACTTAGGTATGGTTAGGGCTGACCAAGGACAATTAGAGCAAGTTATTATTAACTTAGTAGTCAATGCTAATGCTGCAATGGAAAAAGGGGGAGAACTCACCATACAAACTTTCAATAAAAAGATTAATTCACTCAATTCTACACCTAAAAATATGTTTTCTCCAGATAAAGAAAGAATTGAACATGGAAATTATGTTGTAATCGAAGTAATTGATACAGGATGTGGAATGACAAGTGACACAATTCAAAAAGCATTTGATCCATTCTTTTCTACTAAAGATATTGCTTCTGGTACTGGCCTTGGCCTCTCTACTGTATATGGTATTATCAAGCAAACTGAAGGATACATCTATGTTGCTAGTAAAGTAAACTGTGGAACTAAATTTAGCATATTTTTGCCTATGGTTTATATATCAGATGAAAATGATATAGAGAAAGATATCAAAGAAATAGAAAAACCTGTAGTAAATGAAGTTAAAAGTAATGGTACGATTTTATTAATTGAAGATGAAGACTCAGTAAGGGAATTTACTACTAAGACATTACAAAGAAAAGGATTTGATGTGATAGAAGCTAGCATAGGCAGTCAGGCACTAGAAATAATAAGTAAAAAAAGCCAACACATAGATCTAATAATCACTGATGTAATAATGCCAGAAGTTAGTGGTCCAGAGATAGTCAAAGAAGCCTTAATTCATAGACCAGATATAAATGTCATTTTTATTTCTGGATATGCAGAAGATGCATTTTTGAAAAACGACAACATTAATATAGAAGATTTCCACTTTTTACCGAAACCATTCACTTTAAGTGAATTGGGAAATAAAGTTCAAAGTGTACTACACAAAGTAGAAAAAACAGTTTAATTTTAAGTATTAAAAAAATCTTCTAATATAAAAATTACTAACATATGCATAATAGAGTATTTTATGCGTAAGATAAAAAACGTAAAATAGTGCTTTCAAAACACTATTTTTTACCCTTACTGTTTCAAAAATCCCTAAACACATTCTACCTTTTATCTACAGTACATTTTGTAACTCATGCATCATTAACTATTTCCTAATTACTAGAATCACTTATACAAGCTTCTGCCATATCTGGTACTACCACACTCACTATTTTTGGTGCACCAAAAAACACAACAGTAAATGCACCGAGCGCAAAAAGTATTAGCCAAAGGCACTTAATTATCTATTCTTTTTGAGATATATTTTACTATATTACATATCACTTTTAATGTTTCATCGCTTGTTCTATTCTGCTTAATAACACTTGCATCAAATATAAAAGAGAGAATTAAAGTTATAAATATAAGAATTTTTCTTACTTACACTTATTAAATTTAAGTTAAAAGCATTAGTAAATTTATTACACCATCAATTTAGCTTTGTACTCTATTTTAGCCAAATTAATTGAATTAAGCTGTAAAACCTGCTAAAGTTCACTTCATAGAAGGCACCCTTAGCTCAGTTGGATTAGAGCATTTGACTACGGATCAAAAGGTCGAGCGTTCGAGTCGTTCAGGGTGCATTCTGTTTTTAGTACACGCAGAAAACACAAGCCACACTTGAAATTGATGTATGAAATACTTACCTTTAGAGGTTAAATACTGAACTATCATATATGAGTACAAAAGATTACTATGAGCTGCTGGGAGTAAGCAGAAACGCTAGCATTGATGAGATAAAAAAAGCATATAAAAAATTAGCATTGAAGTATCATCCAGATAGAAATCCTGGTAACAAAGAAGCAGAGGAAAAATTTAAAGAAATAACAGCTGCATATGAGGTTTTATCTAACCCCGAAAAAAAAGCAAATTATGATAGTTATGGTCATGAAGGTGCTTCTGGTGGGTTTGACTTCAGTCAAGCTGCGGGAGACTTTAGCGACATATTCAATGACTTTTTTAGCGGAGGATTTGGGGAATCAGGAAGGTCAAAAGCAAAAAGAAGTACACCAGGAGTGCCTGGATCAGACTTACGTTATGATCTTGAAATTACTCTAGAGGATGCGTTTAAGGGAATACAAGCACCTATACATTACGTTACAAATGTAAAATGTGACACGTGTCGAGGTACAGGCAGTGAAGGCGCAATTAAGCCAATTCAGTGTCACACATGCCGAGGAAGTGGTAGGATCAGGGCTCAGCAAGGTTTTTTTACAATCGAAAGAACTTGTACTACATGTTACGGGGAAGGCGAAGTAGTACAGAACAAATGCAAAAAATGCGGTGGAAATGGGCGTAAAAGAGATGAAGTAAATATATCAGTTTCAATTCCAAAAGGCATAGAGGAAGGCGCTAAAGTAAGAGTAAGTGGCAAAGGAGAGGCTGGAGCAAAAGGTGGAAAAAACGGAGATTTATATGTATACGTTAAAATCGTTCCACATAAAATCTTTACTCGGAATAAAGCAGATTTACATTGCAAAGTACCTGTAAGGATGACACTAGCAGTACTCGGTGGTGAAATCGACGTACAGTCAATTGATGGAGTTAAAATAAAAGTAAAGGTTCCTGAAGGCACTCAAACCGGTACTAAACTACGTTGTAGAGAAAAGGGTATGCCATATATGAACTCAAACGTACGTGGCGATCTATATGTACAAGTAATAGTTGAAACTTTAAACCCAAAGCTTTTAACTAAAAAGCAAGTTGAGTTATTAAAAGCACTTGAAGAAGAGGAAAACATGCAACAGCAACCTGAAGGTTTTTTTAATAAAGTAAAAAAAAAGTAAAAAATTTACTAAACGATGTTAAAAGTAGTTTTAGGTTTTTTTAATTGTTCCCCATTAGCATAGCGCTTAGAACATAACTGTACAAACATTTCTATGCAAGCTTACTCAATTATTATTTTAGCTTTATCAAAAGAATTAGCATTTTCTTATAAAATCACTCATTTTCTTTTCTTATACAAGCAGTGCTAAAACATTGATCTTTTGAATACAACTATTAAAGCAGCATGTAATATCATTTAACCCATTTAGAGAGTAGTCTGACTCTCTTATATACCTATAAATAATAATAGGTACAGCTTTGCTCCGCAATATTTGATAAAATGCCACAGCCAAAACTTTTTGGCACTCAGTATATTTTGTACTGTGTTCTTTGATGTAAAAAGCTATGTGACAAGATTAATTAGTATTATAGGCAGTGCTAAAAAGATGCTTCCATTATGAATAAGTGTGAAGAAACAAAAAAAATAAATCCACATCATTTTTGTAAAACTGCACAGCAACAGTCCATAAACTGAAAGGAAAAGGTTGAAATATAAAGAGTTTGTAAAGGTGCTACAAGAAGCAAGTAAAAGCTTAAACAAGCAACAACATATCAAAAGAAAGAAGCAATAAAAAAGAACAGAATTCTTCACATATATAATGGTATGCAATACATTTAAATCTAACATCTTCTATAAAAAAAATAAGTTTAAGCTGTAAATGCTAGATGACGCTATAACAATAGACACGTTGCTGCTTTACAGTAGAGATAATACAATCATTAAGTAATGATTGAGTAAATCCTTCATTGTAAAGTAATAAAACTCCAAGAGATATGTTGGTGATTTGCTAAGCAGGAACACCATAATATAAATATTAAGAAAAGCAGAAAAAACTATTCACTAAAGAAAGTAAAAGATCTTAACATAAAGCTTCAAAATAAAGGTACTTATCATCACCCTCGGAGTAATCATAGAATTCCCAATTCAGAACTATACGATTCTGTATATAGTGATAAGAGTATTAGTGACGAAAGTGGTTCATGGTTCGAGGCAACTTGAAATTATATCCAACACTCTTCCCATTTTGAAATCAATCTTAGTAGAATAAATAATATTGAAGAAAATATTAATTCATGCTCTAAAAAATGTACTGCAACTTCAAAAAGAGAAGATTGGAAAACTTAAAGCTTAACCAGAAAAATTATATGTTCAGCTCAAGAATAAAGAGAAAAAAGAATCAATCACCAAAACAAAAAAACAAGATCTAGAAAATAAAAACACACTCACTTAATAGTGAACAAGGCAAAATAAAATTTCACTATTCTAAGATAAAAATAGCATCTAAAAAAGAAATGAGAAAAATTAAAAAGTAGAGCAAAATATTAATGCAACATCCCCAGAGAATGGACTCCTTCATATATTATACTACTATAATTCAAAGCTTACATTAGGAAATGGGTAACACAAATCTTAACGTTAACAGATAAAAATGGATGGACTATTTCATATCATGCTACGTACAGTGATTATTTGAATAAAGTAAAATACCCGCAAAGGAAAAAGCAAGTTTTGAAATAAAAGATAAAAAAACAGGAAAAGTCCTTTAGATCTTGCTACCACAACAAATTAATAAAATTATAGAATTCTTTGCAGGAAAAAATCAAGAGTAGAACAGATTTAAATAAAGGCGAATTAAGAAAACAGAGAAAAGGCAATTCTCCTCAAAAGTTGTTTATGTTGGTCTTGTAGTTATGTTAAAATAGGCGATGGGTACTATTCTTAGTATATTGCTTCTGGCTCACTTATTCTGTTAACAATTATAACTCTTATAACATCTACGTTAATAGCTAGCGGCTCACATATACAATGTTAGAACTATATTTACTATAGAAACTCAAAACTCAGACTCAAGTAATGTTATTTATATAAAAACTTATAAGCAAGTTTTTTTCAGTGCAAGTTAAGCATAAAATATAAATAAATTTTAGCCTTTTCATACACCACTGCTGATTGACACAACAAGATCAAAACAAATATTTATCACCAATAAAAACCTTATGTTCACTACATAACACTCTATACAATGTAGTGTTTATATCCTGTAATGGTAATAACGATAAAGTGAAATATATATTGAGGCAAACAGATCTAGAAGACAAAGATTGGAAATGTTGTTTTAACCTATATTACTTGTACATTATAGTATAAACGGCAAAACATTTATAGATTTTTGAGAAAAAGACCAAGAAAAAAACAGCAAAATTAATAGATTATCTAACTGAAGATTTAATACCATCCAAGGCAAAAAGCAAAACAGGTCTTAACGTAACAAGCGGAAACATGAATGAACTCTTTTACATCATGCTACACACAATAATCTAATCATTCAGATGAAATAGAGTGTCTACTAAAAAAAAGAAGCAGACTTTAATAAGAAAAATTAGAAAAAATAAAAACTAAAATAAAAGATTAAGAAAAACAGATCTTTTGACCTTAACGAAGGTACGGATCAGAGCTACTGGCAAATGCATATCTAAATCGAGTTAAGTTCATATTGAAAAAATTACTAAGAGAAGAAAAAGCTATAGCATAAAGAGTAAACTTGTTGTAAACACATGACCCATAGAGCAAAAATAGCACAAAACTCTTTCTCTATAGAAATATACTACTTTACTAGGCCCTGGTAATTTTGATATAGTCACCTTAGTAAAAGTCTACAAAAGTTTATAAATGGCAACTTTAAGCGTTAGAGAAGCTTTATGCACAGCAATCAGAGAAGAAATGCAAAACGATCATGATGTTTTTATCATAGGTGAAGAGATTGCAGAGTACGATGGTGCCTATAAAGTGACAAAAGGGTTGCTAAAAGAATTTGGAGAAAGTAGGGTAATTGATACACCTATTACTGAACATGGATTTGCTGGTCTTGCTGTTGGAGCAGCACTTGCTGGACTCAAGCCAATAGTTGAGTTTATGACTTTTAATTTTTCCATGCAGGCTATCGATCAAATCGTGAACTCTGCAGCAAAAACAAATTACATGTCAGGTGGGCAACTTGGATGCTCTATAGTATTTCGTGGACCAAATGGCGCTGCAGCGAGAGTTGCTGCACAACATTCTCAATGCTTTGCATCTTGGTACTCGCACGTACCAGGATTAAAAGTGATAGCACCCTACTTTGCCTCCGATTGTAGAGGTTTGCTCAAAGCAGCAATTCGTGATCCAGATCCAGTAATATTTTTAGAAAACGAGATCGCTTATGGACATAAGCACAAAGTTTCTGATTACGAGCTATCAAATAAAGATTATCTACTTGAAATAGGTAAAGCTGCTGTTATCCGAAAAGGAAAAGACGTAACTATCACTGCTTTTTCGTTAAAGTTAGTGGATGCTTTAAATGCAGCAGATTTGCTTCTAAATGAAGGCATAGAAGCTGAAGTTATTGATCTTAGAACTTTAAGACCATTTGACACTGAAACTGTTATTAATTCTATTAAAAAGACTAATAAATTAGTGAGTATAGAAGAGGGTTGGCCGTTTGCAGGAGTAGGAGCAGAGTTATCAGCCATTATTATGGAACATGGGTTTGATTATCTTGATGCCCCAGTTGTAAGAGTAACTGGCAAAGATGTTCCTTTACCCTATGCTGCAAACCTAGAAAAAAAAGCGTTACCGCGAATAGAAGATATAGTTGAAGCTGTACATCAGGTTTGCTTTAGAAAAACTTAGTTATTCAGCAGAAAAAACGCAGCTAAACTGAGAAATATAAAAGCTGAAAGAATATCAGTTGTGGCTGATGTTAGGATTGAAGAAGAAACGGCAGGGTCGGATTTTAAACGATGGAGCATTATAGGAATGAAAGTTCCAATAAACGTTGCAATAGTCGACATCATAACCATGGAAGCCACAAAAATAATCTCCACTTTAAAAGTGTGAAATCTTATTGTTAATACCACAAGCGAAATAATAGATAGAATTATTCCATTTATCAAACCTATCAAAAACTCTTTTATCAGTATTCTGTTCGCATTTTGCTCAGTTAAATGTTTTGTTGCGATTGCCCTGATGGTTAACGTTACTGTTTGAGATCCTGCGTTTCCGCTCATCGATGTAATTATTGGCATAATTATTGGGAGTACTACAAAGCTTTCTATTACACTATCGAAAAAACCAACTACTATAGAACATAGTGTTGCTGCTAAGAGATTAAATAATAACCAAGGTAACCTTTGAATTATAGTTTTATGTATAGGAGCATTTATATCGGCTTTAGAAGATACACCGCTTATTTTAAGTACGTCCTCCTCTGTTTCTTGTTGAACAACTTTTATGACGTCTTCGATTAAAATCACACCTATAATCTTACCTCGCTTATTTACTACTGGAGCTGATAGTAAAGAGTAATCTTTAAATATTCTTGCTACTTCCTCTTGATCCACTCCAGTTTTAATGATCTTTATATCTTGGCTCATTATCTCTTTTATTGTTGTTTGCCCTGAATTGAATATTACCTTACTTAAGTTAACACTACCTATAGGTTCAAGTTTTGAATTAATTATAAAGATTTGATGAAATTTTTCTGGTATTTTTTTATAGTTACGCAAAAATTCTATTAGTTCATTTATCGTCCAATAATATGGAGCTATAACCATATTTTTATGTATCAACCTTCCTGCACTTTCTTCTGGATACGATAATAACTCCTCTACTGGCTTTCGAGTTGTACTAGGCAAGTAGTTAAGTATGTTTCTTATAGACTTTCTATCTAAATCTTTGACTATGGTTACTATATCTTCTACGTTAAGAAGCATTAATAACTCCGCGGTATCTTTCACTCCTAGTGTTTCTATGATTTCTACTTGTAAATCTGGTACTACATGCACTAAAGCATCACTTAACAAGTGTTGGTCTAAAATACTAACTAGTTTTTCTCTGTGATCACTGATTGAAGTGGATAAAAAATATGCTAACTGAATGCTATCTATTGTTTTTACAATCTTACGAGCATTTTCTAACTTTTCGTTATCAAGTGATTCAATTAGGTCATCAATAGCTTTTTTATCTAAGCCATAATGAGAATTTATTTCAACATTCATATTTTTACCTTACTTCTCAATAAATACACATACTTGATTCATTTAAACATTAGAGTATAATAAGATTGTTTTAAATTAACTATTATATGGTTAAATTTCTATTTTGTGTACTGTTATTGCTATTGATAGTGAATATACTAAAACCTAAAGCGTAATGAAAACTCATTTAGAAATCTTTAAACATTTCCAGAGCTTAGCTAAAAGCATTTCAGTTATCAGGAGGTGTCTTTGACATAGAGAAATTAAAGTCACGCCTTGTAGATTTAGAATCTCAAGCTGCAGGTGATAATCTATGGCAAGATAACCAAAAGGCTCAAAAAATTTTAAAAGAGCGCTCTAAAATCAAGAATGATGTAGAGTCATTTTTAAAGCTAGAAAGTGACTACAAGGATGTTGTTACCTTAATGAAATCTGCTATTAATGAGAATGATAAAGAATTTTTCTCTGAAGTTGAAAATGAACTAATAGAACTAGAGAAACTAATCAAGCGTAAAGAAGCAGAATCTTTATTTACTGGTAAAGCAGATATCAATGACTGCTTTTTAGAAATCCACTCAGGAGCTGGAGGAACAGAGAGCAACGATTGGGCTGAAATGCTTATGAATATGTATATAAGGTGGGCTGAAATTTATCATGACTTTAAAGTCGAAATTGTGGAAAAATTAGAAGGGGAATCAGTCGGAATAAAATCTACAACGATAAAGATCATTGGAGAAAAAGCTTATGGATGGGCAAAAAGTGAAAGTGGTATTCACAGACTGGTCAGAATATCGCCATTTGATGCAAACAGTAAACGCCATACCAGTTTTGCAAGTGTAGGAGTTACCCCGGTAATAGAAGATTCAATTGATATTGCTGTAGATGAAAAGGATTTAAGGATTGATACTTACCGTGCTTCAGGAGCAGGAGGTCAGCATGTAAACAAAACTGAAAGTGCAGTGCGTATAACGCATATTCCAACAGGTGTTATAATTCAGTGCCAAAACAGCCGGTCTCAACATCAAAATAAAAATGAGGCATTAAAACTACTTAAAGGACGTTTATATAAAATTGAACTGAAAAAAAAAGAACAAAAAATAGCTCAAGATTATGATAAAAAATGCAACATAGGTTGGGGCAATCAAATCAGGTCATACATTATGCATCCGTATCAAATGGTGAAAGATTTAAGGACTGGATATGAAGTTGGTAATATAAACTCCGTTTTTGATGGTAATATAGATTGTTTTATAGTTAACATGCTCACTAATAAAAATTAAGTGGAGTTTGATTTTTTATCGTAGTACGTTTATAAAAATCTCTCACTATTTTTTTAAATAAATTAGCTTTTACTTATATTTTTACTGTTTTCCATAATCACTATAGATACGTGATTTACTCATAAATTTTTTAATTATTAACTTAAATTAATCCTTATAAATTATTGAATTTCCTTGTGTGTTATCTGTCAGATACTTGAATGGCATCTCCTTCTACATAGCTTTGGTTATTTACTCCAGATATATTACATATATACTTATTACTAAATTAAACTTAAAATGATAAGAAATGAATGCATTCAAATCGATTCGTAATATCGCAATAATTGCGCATGTCGACCACGGCAAGACTACTTTACTTGATAACATGTTAAAACAAAGTGGCATGTTTCGTGAGAACCAAGAAGTACAAGAGCGAATTATGGATAGTGGCGATCAAGAGCGTGAACGCGGAATTACAATACTTGCAAAATGCACATCAATAATGTGGGGCAATGAGAAGATCAACATTATTGATACACCAGGGCATGCAGACTTTGGTGGAGAAGTAGAAAGAGTACTGTGCATGGCAGATGGAGTGCTACTACTGGTTGATGCTGTAGAAGGTCCAATGCCGCAAACTAAGTTTGTGTTGTCAAAAGCGCTAAAAGCGAATTTAAAGCCAATTGTGATAATTAATAAGGTTGATCGACCAAGTAGCAAAATCAATAAAGTATTAAACGAAATATATGAACTGTTTTTTAATCTTGACGCAACCAATGAGCAACTAGATTTTCCAGTATTGTATGCTTCTGGTAGGAATGGCTGGTGTATTAAGAAACTTTCTGACGAGAGAAAAGATTTAAGCCCATTATTTTCAACAGCTATAGATCATATAAAACCTCTTGTTTATAACCAAAATGCACCTTTCGCTATGCTAGTCACTTTACTTGAATCTGATAAATTTCTTGGCAGAATATTGACAGGGAAAATTTACCAAGGGATCGTGAAAGTCAACTCTGACCTTAAGGTATTTAATCTCGATGGTAAAGTAGTTGAACGAGGAAGATTAATTAAGTTACTATCATTTTCTGGCTTAAAACGCATTCCAGTAGAGCAAGCTGTAGCAGGTGACATAATTGCAATTGCAGGGCTTGAAAAAGCTTCAGTCTCAGACACCATAGCAGCACCGGAAGCTACAACTGCAATAAGCTCAACTCCGGTTGACCCACCAACAATGGCAATTACTATAAGCGTTAATGACTCTCCTTTCGCCGGACAAGAGGGAACAAAACTTACTTCAACTGTTATAAAAGACCGTTTATATGCAGAAGCAGAAACAAATGTTGCAATTACTGTAACTACAACATCAAGTGGTGAGGCATTTGAAGTCGGTGGACGTGGTGAGCTACAACTTGGAGTGTTAATTGAAAATATGAGGAGAGAAGGCTTCGAACTTTCTATTTCACGTCCTCGGGTCTTCTTTAAAGAAGAAGATGGTAAAAAACTTGAACCTATAGAGGAGGTGGTAATTGATGTAAATGATGAGTATAGTGGAATTATCATGGAAAAACTCAGTTTCCGCAAAGGTGAAGTAACTGATATTAGACCTTCTGGCAATAGTAGAACAAGATTAACATTTCTAGTACCATCAAGAGGATTAATTGGCTATCAAGGAGAACTTTTGACTGATTCTCGAGGTACTGGTATAATAAACCGTTCATTCCATGGTTATGCTCCATATAAAGGTTCAATTTCTGGAAGGCGTAATGGGGTATTAATTTCCATTGATAAAGGTGAAGCTGTGGCGTATGCAATTTTTAATTTACAAGATAGGGGAGTTATATTCATTAAGCCACAAGACAAAATATATTGTGGTATGATTATTGGTCAGCATAATCGTGATAACGACTTAGAGATAAATGTACTCAAAGGCAAACAGTTAACAAATATAAGAGCTACAGGCAGTGATGAAGCTATAAAACTTACTCCACCAAAAATAATGACTTTAGAGGAAATGATAGCATATATAAATGACGATGAATTAGTGGAAGTAACTCCAAAGTCTATACGTTTACGTAAGAAATTCCTTGATCCTAATGAACGTAAACGTGCAAAAAGGGAAAAATAAAGAACAGATAGATAGAGGTTCCCTATTTTAAATAGATATTTAACTATATCACTTCTATTATTAGATCCATCATATAACCTACTTTTTCCCGGCAGGTAACTTTTTATCAAAACTTGCTATACTCGCTCAAACATTGCAAGTATTCTGCGATGCTCATCTATGTTCCTCTTTAAAATTTCTTACCATATGTTAGCTATGCAAGAGATATATTTTAGCCTGGAAGTCGCATCTTTCTCTTTTCTCGAGTTTCAGCATCATATACTTTTTAGTGTGCAAGCACTACAATTTGCAGGCTAACTTGTATAGCAGAATGAAATATCAAACAATATTCTCTATAATTAAATTATTTAGATAAAAAATGACAATTTATATAGGAATTAATGGCCTTGGTAGAATAGGAAAAAGTGTATTACGTGCTATTTTTGAAATAGAAAAGTACAGTAAACAAATAGAAGTTGTAGCTGTAAATGGGTCACTCAGTGCTAAGCAACATGCACATTCGATTAAATATGACTCTATTCATGGTAAATTCAACGGTAACATTGGTTTTAGTGACTCTGAAAACTGGATTTCTATAAACGGTAGAAAGTTTTCTTTATATAGAGAACGAAGTCCTGAAAATATTCCTTGGAATGTTGACGTAGTACTTGAATGCACGGGTGCATTTAATAAGCGCGTAGAAGCAATAAGGCATAACGCAGAAAGAATAGTTGTCTCTGCTCCAGTTTCAGATGCTGATGTAACTATAGTTCATGGTGTGAACAACAATATGCTAAAAAAAGAGCATAAGGTAATATCAGCAGGTTCTTGCACTACAAATTGTTTAGCTCCGATTGTGCAGGTTTTACACTCTAACCTAGGTATAAGAAGTGGCTTTATGACTACTGTACATGCCTATACAAACGATCAGAACATTCTTGATGGCAATCATAAAGATCCACGGAGAGCAAGAGCTTGTGGATTATCTATAGTGCCAACTACAACTGGAGCAGCAAAAACAATTAGTTATATCATTCCTGAATTAAAGGGAAAACTAGACGGTACTGCCATCAGAGTTCCGGTCAGCAATGTTTCTATGGTTGATTTTAAATTTACAACTGACAAGAAAGTAACAGCTAAGGAAATAAATAGAATGTTTAGGAATTCAGAAAATTATGTACTTTCCATATGCGAGGAACCTCTAGTTTCAATAGACTTTGTACACAACCCTTACAGTGCAATTGTAGACTTAGCCGGTACATATGTCACAGGTGACATATGCAGAGTTGCAGCGTGGTACGATAACGAATGGGCCTTCTCACTTAGGATGTTAGACATAGTGTTATTGTGCTACAATGGAGTATGAATAATAAAAACCAAAATAAATATACTTCATTTTATGAGCATTTTGCAGAGCTTAGAAGAAAGGTCATTTTTTGTTTTCTGTTTTTTCTTATTGTTTTTGGTTTTTGTTACTATTTTAAAGAAAATATATACTATTTTTTGCTCACGCCTCTAATAGAAGCTACAAAAGGAAGCAATGGCTTTTCTCTAATCTATACAGACTTAACAGAGGCATTTTTTGTATACCTTAAAGTTGCTATAATGAGTGCCCTTTTACTTTCCTTCCCTATATTTGCATGGAAATTTTATATGTTTTTAGCACCTGGCTTATACAAAAGCGAAAGGGCAGTGTTGTTACCATATTTAATTGCAACACCGGTCTTATTTATAATGGGAGCCGCTGTAGTTTATTACTATATATTTCCTTTAGCTTGGAGGTTTTTTATTACTTTTGAACATAGTGGCAAACCTTTCGGTATACCAATAGAGTTTATGCCATCAGTTAGTGAATATTTAGACCTTGTTCTCCAATTCATGTTCGCATTTGGCACTGCATTTCAAATCCCAGTCATACTCACATTAATGGTTAGGGTTGGATTACTTACCACGCAAAGTTTATCAAATAAGCGCAGAATTGCAATAGTGGTAATTTTTATTATTGCTGCAGTTCTAACTCCACCTGATGTATTAAGCCAAGTAGGGCTCGCAGTACCAATGTTGATTCTGTACGAGCTATCCATTATAGTGTGTAGGTATATTGAAAAGAAGACAAAGAGTAATACTTAATGGAAAATAAAAAATAGAGCTTAAATACTTCTTTTTATAGCGTATGTGAGCACTCAAGTAGAGCATAAGCATATATCTATTATCTATATTTCAATAACAGAATAACATTTTTTTAGTCTCATAACCCTAGAAGGTGAATTTCCTTTTTAGATTGCCTTTTATGCCTCTGGTGATAGCCTCGTTAGTTTTTGTCATAGCACGATCAAACACTTCCAACAATCTCTTAAATAGGCTTGGAGTTAACGAAAAGATAGGGTTAACAGATACATTACTATTTTTATCATCACCACTTGCTTTATAGTCTATTGAAATAATTCCTCTACTTTTTCCACCAGTAAGAAGTTTTCCAATTATAGGAATTTTTAATAGAGATTTATTAATTGAGTACGCTGGTATTACTTGTCCTTCAACCTGAAACTTATGATCTTTAATATCGAACTTACCACTGGTGCTAATGCCTAATTCTGCTCCTTCAAGCCAGGACTCTTCAATCTCAATAGTACCATCTTTGTATGAAAAAGGTACGTTACACTTATCAAAATATACACCTTCATTCTTTATGACGTTCACAATACCAGGTAATGAAGACATCGACAACAAAGTAGTAAGTAGTGGAGCATCTTTGACGTAGAAATTACTAATGGATAACATACCATAATGGTCTCCACTCTTTCTCTGAGGAGATAGATAAAAAGATAATTTGCCATTTTTAATTGATTTACTAATGCCTAAAGAACGCAAAAGTATGCCTGAATTATCCGTATATATTTCAAGACCTATTCCACTATACTCTGCTAGTATATCACTATTATCTTTCAAAAACTGTCCTGTAAATCGACTTCCACTGCAATCACCTTTAGTACAAGTTAAATTCAGCTTAACATTTTTAATAATGATATCTTCTTTCATAACTACGTTATCAATATCCATACCAACTTCTATGTCACTGCTTAATCCATTACTATCTTTGCCAAGCAAATCCAAGATATCACCCAAGTTCATTTTCTCACCATAGATAGTTATGATATTTTTCCCTTTACCTAATTCAATCTCTACACTAAAGTTATTATCTGGTAGTTTGAAGTTGCTAGAGTTTAGATATAAATTCCCATTTTCTAATTTTCCGCTAAATTTTATATCCAAGCCACTTCCTATGACATCTAATTTATCTATTAGTAACTCACCTGCTCCTTTTAACCTTGTAGAAAATAAAATCTTATTGTGATCCTCAAAATGATTTTTTCGCCCTAAGTAGCTTGAATGCGATTCAAGCTCTGATAAATCCACGTTACCATTAATATACCCAGTCTTATCTTGATTTATCACTGACTCTATGTTTGTATTGACATAGCCACCACCAAAATTAAGTATTTTAGCAGGTAAATCTCCGGTCAAATTCCAAGTAAAACTTCTATTTTTGTTGCTACTTTTTAGATCAAATACTAGCTGTGTATTATTTACCATACCATTTCCACGTAAATTAATGAAATCTTTACCAAAATCAAGCTTAACATCATACTTACCAAGACTTACATCACAGATAACTAAATTGTCAATTTTAGAATAGAAGTTAGCTGAAAAGTCTGCTTTTTTGTCATCAGCGTTCAGATTAAAAACACGGAAATTGAATACAGATTTTACCTTTCCATTTATCTTATCCTTTGTAACTTCAATAATATCATCTAGCTTGAATTTAACATGCTCATACAACCCATAGGCATCACTCACAGCTTTGCCATTAATAACAAGAACTGAATCTTCTTTATTGAGAGAATCCATTTCAACGTAACCATCATCAATAGTAAAATTCTGAAATTTAGCACTATTTACAGTAATTTTAAGATTGTTATTTCTGAGAGCTAAGTCACCGTTTAATTCCTTTACTTGTTTAGAGCCTTCATCAAATTTTATACTACCGTTCTCTATATCAGCAACAACCACAACATCTGATAGATTATTATTAATTAAGTTATTGACTTTGCCGTTAAAACTTATAACTGTATTCACAATATACCCATCAATATTACGACAATACCATTTTTTAAATTTACTATTTACTATACCATCTGGTACATAGGTACATAAATCCCTTGCAGCAAATTTACTAATATTAACCCTAAGCAGAGCATTACTTGTACTAAAGTTCATTTTACCCATTAAAGATATATATATATCATATAAATTAAAATGGAAATTCTTCACATCAATGATTCCATTAGCATATATTAAATTTATATTTACGTTAGCTATGGATAAGTCTTCATTTAAATGATTTCCTATATCCAATATATATACATTTCCGTCTACAACTTCATCCTTTCCATTGATCTTCATTGAAAAGCTTCCTTTGAAGCCTATGTTTTTACCCAAACTGTAATTTTTAACTAACGTAAGAAACTTATTTAATAATTCCAATTTCAAGTTATAGAATATCCCACTCACATTTAATAAACCATTGCGATTTTTTATCACAATAGATAAATCATCCAAAACCCCTCTTTTATCTTTTGTGTGGACATAAATATCCAAAACATCAAAATCCTCTCCCTTCCCTACATATATTTTATTAATAAAAAATTCATTTTTTATATCTTTACTGATAGCAATATTAGTAATTTCAATCTTTGAATCTGCACTTAAGTTAAAAAATAACTCCCTCATCACTTTCAAAGAATTTTGAAAATTAAAATCAACCTCTTTGAAGCCAGCTTTTTTCTTATTATTAGTAGTCCAGTCTGTTGTCATCCAAGCGACTGGTACTGAGATCCATTCTTTTTTTTCTTGGATTCTAGAGTCACGCGCTGGAATGACAGCGATAGGCCAAATATCTACATATACTTTATCAGCCAAAACCTGAGAAAATTGTATATTAGTCTTAAGTAAGGAGCTTAACTTAAAATATATAGAAAAGTTGGAAATTTTTATAGCAAAATTAGGATTTGCTACTTTAAAATCTGTAATAACTAGGCATGGATCTTTGCCGCCTTTCTGCCATACAACTGAAATATTCCCCATATTGATATTTGCATTAGCAAACGTGCTTAATATCTTCTTTTTTATATAGAAATTAATATAATTAGCATTGATTTCTAAAGGATCTCTACCTTTAAACAAAATAAAAAAGCAAAATATAAATAACAAAACTATAGAAAATAATATAGTGATTTTCTTAAGCATCGATTATTGCTTTTCTTGCTAAATTATCGGCCTCCTCGTTGTGCTTGTTACAACTATGCGCTTTAACCCATTTCCAATTAATCTCGTGTTGTGAGGCAGCATTATCTAACTCTTTCCATAATTCTACGTTCTTTACTGACTTTTTATTACTTGTCTTCCAACCGTTTGTTTTCCACTTATTTATCCATTCTGTTATACCACGTTTAACATAAAGGCTATCTGTATACAAATTAATATTACAAGGAAATTTCAATGCCCTCAGTCCATTGATCACCGCTGTTAATTCCATTTTATTATTTGTAGTATTTTTCTCTCTACCATAAATATTCTTTCTATGTCCTTTAAATAATACTATTACTGCCCATCCTCCTGTTCCTGGATTACCAGAACATGCTCCATCTGTATATATTGTTACTTCTTTCTTATTCATTTTTAACTATATAAACTAATAAAGTATATAGCTGCTTCTATGAAAGCACAATTTTAATGAAACTTACAGGACAAGGTAATTTAAGCTGTACCTTTAAATTTTATTATAGAAACAAAAAAAAGCACAACAATGAGCACTACCAGGAGAGAAAGTAAAAAGTAGTTTTTGTGTTTCTGCTGTTCCTTCATAGCTAAAACCAATCAACGGAACAAAAAATAATACTAGCAAACAGAGAAAATAGGTAAGAAATCGAATAAGAAAACATTTTTCTCTGTGAGCTATGACTTTTAAATCTAATAATAGATATAGCATACCAAATAAAAACACAACCCTCAAGAATTGCTATAGTTAGGTAAAGTAAAACCTTTTTCAAAAATAATGATGGAAGTAAGCTGGTTAATACTAACAATATACTATAGATCAATATACGTTTTCTTGTTTTCTCTGAGCCGTAAACAATATTAAACATTGGGATTGACACTTTCACATATTCCTCAGATTTATTCAGAGATAGAGCCCAAAAATGTGGTGGAGTCCACATGAAGATTATCAAAAATAATATAAAACTTTCCCAACTTACAGAGTTAGTTACAGCTGCCCAACCAATCATTGGGGGGAAAGCACCTGATACACCACCGACAACGATATTTTGTGGAGTGCGTCTTTTAAGCCAAATCGTATATATAAAAACGTAAAACAATATGCCAATTGCAAGTAAAGCAGCAGAAATATAATTCACTGCTATTGCCATAATAAATACTGACAATACTCCAAGAATTATACCAAATTCAAGAGCACTTTCCGCAGAGACTCTACCTGAAGGTATAGGACGATCTTGTGTCCTTTTCATAAGCAGATCTATGTCCCTATCATACCACATATTTATGGCACCTGCAGATCCTGAGCCAAGGGCAATACATATAATAGATATTAGCGCAAGAAAAGGATGTATATTACCTGGTGCAGCAACCATTCCAGCAACTGCAGTAAATACTACAAGGTATATTATCCTTGGCTTCAGCAAGCGCCAAAAATCCAGTATTGTTGATTCAACATTTAACAAAGTACTTGTATGCATCCTATTTTATTACTGGTGGTTTTTCAAAAGTGTGAAAAGGTGGCGGTGAAGATACTGTCCACTCTAAGGTGTCACCTCCCCAAGGGTTATCTCCAACTTTTTTACCCCATTTGAATAGATGCATAACTATAAACACAAAAAGTATAACTGAAATAAAGGACATATATGAACCAACTGAGGATACATAATTCCAAAAAATAAATGCATCAGGATAATCAGGTATACGCCTTGGCATACCAGCTAACCCTAAGAAATGCTGAGGCAAAAACGTGATATTAGTACTAATAAAAGTAAACCAAAAGTGTATTTTTCCTAGGCATTCATTATACTGCTTACCAGACATTTTACCTATCCAATAATAAAAGCCAGCAAAGGCTCCAAACAATACAGCTATCGACATAACATAATGGAAGTGAGCAACAATATAATATGTGTCGTGTAATAATCTATCCACTCCACCTTGAGATGAAATTACCCCAGTTACACCACCGATAATAAACATGAAAATAAAACCTAGTGCAAACAGCATAGGAGTTTTAAACTCAACTGCTCCACCCCACATAGTTGCAATCCAACTAAAGACTTTGACACCAGTGATAACACCAATGAAAATTGTGCCAGTACTAAAAAATATAATAGCATCTTCACTAAGTCCAACAGTGAACATATGGTGAGCCCAGACTATAAAGCCAAACGTTGCTATACCTATCATAGCATAAACCATCCCCATATAACCAAACACTGGTCTACGAGAAAAAGTTGACACAACTTGGCTTATGATGCCAAATGCAGGAAAAATAATGATATAAACTTCTGGATGACCAAAAAACCAAAATAGATGTTGAAATAATACAGGATCACCACCACCAGCAGGATCAAAAAAGGAAGTGCCAATATTACGATCAGCAAGTAGCATAGTTATAGCACCAGCAAGTACAGGTAAAGCAATAATTAACATAAACGACGTCAATAAAATAGACCAAACAAATAGTGGCATCTTGGTTAATGACATGCCTTTTGCACGCATATTGAATATAGTAACTATAAAGTTGATTGCTCCAACAATTGAGGAGATACCAGCGACATGAAGTGCAAATATAGCAAGGTCAACCCCTGCACCTGGGTGGAACATGATTTGCGACAAAGGTGGGTATAAAGTCCATCCTGTTCCAGGGCCTTCACCAGCAAACACCGAAAGAATAAGTAGAATAAAAGACGACACTAATAACCAAAAGCTTAAATTATTCATACGAGGAAATGCCATATCTGGTGAACCAATCATAAGAGGTACAAACCAATTACCAAATCCTCCCATCAGAGCTGGCATTATCATAAAAAATACCATTATTACTGCATGTCCTGTAACTATTACGTTATATAATTGGTAGTTACTATTTAATATATTAATATGCATTAGCTGAGTACGAATAGCTATTGACAACAATCCACCAATGATTCCAGCTAATATAGAAAAAACAATGTATAATGTACCTATATCTTTGTGATTAGTAGAAAGTAACCAACGTCTTACACCCTTTGATATATCACTCATACCTATACTCCAAACCTAACTTACTAATTTTTTACTTTCAATCCACTCATTAAAATCTTCCTTACTCACTGCCTTAACAACAATTGGCATAAAACCATGACCTTGACCGCACAACTCATAACATTGACCATAGTAAACACCAGGTTTTTTGATATTGAACCACGCCTCATTTAGTCTACCTGGTATTGCATCAATTTTTACACCGAAAGCTGGTACTCCCCAACTATGTATTACATCTCCTGCAGTAACCTGTAAACGAATATTAGTACTAATAGGTAAAACAACATTATTATCAACAGAAAATAACCTCAAATCTTCTTCGGTAAAATCATCTGTTCCCTTAATGTAGCTATCAAATGATATACCTTGATGTTCTGGATACTGATAGTTCCAATACCACTGGTGGCCAATAACTTTTAGTGTCATATCAGACTTTGGTACCTTTTCTTGCAGTTTAACTAATTGGGCATTTTTAAAAGCCAATACACCAACAATAATCGTTGGTATAACAAACCAGATAATTTCTAAAATGATGTTATGATTCGTTCGACTTATATTTGTTATTTTGCTTTTGCGAAAGCGAAATATTACATAAACAAGCAGCGCCCATACAAAAAGCATTATTCCCACCATTATACTCATTACAAACGAATGCGACTTAACTACAATCTCCATTATCTCAGTCGCAGGTGCAGGAAACCCAAATTGCCAAGAAGTAGGAACAGAAGCAATTGATATATTCGAGTAAAATATTACCAATAATGCAAATAACTTTGCCATACTTGTTTACCATAAAACTAGCTATAATAATAGTGCACACAAACCTACTATGCAAACATAGATTTATTTTAAGTAAAATATCATAATGATATTTAAAGCTGAGTATTTACCTTTTAAAGTAATAGATTAATAATTTTAGGAATGAAAAAGCAGAAATCCTTGAAAAATTAAATTATGAATTTTTAAACATAATTTAAAAGAAAACAGGAAAAAATGAATATTCAACCCTCGTATAAGTAAAAGTCAATCTGTTAAAACAGCAGAAAAGCTAAAGGCTACGATGAGAGTAGAAAAGTAAAAGGCAAGAAAAAAGCATAGTAGACTTTAGATACACAGAGATACACTACCTAAGTTGCTATCAACAATAAAGCAAAGATTTAAAAAAACAGCTAAGAAGGCAAATTGCAGAAAAGCCTTCTGCTTGGATCAACAGAAACAGAAAGCTTCTATCAATAGAAATAAGATTTTGTCACAACATCCACTGAAAATTTTACATATCTTGCTGTAACTAAGGTTATGGTAAAAGAAATTTTACTCAATTTTACTAGTCTGTGAACACCTCTAGTACCATAAAATCTTTTAGATAAGGGAGCATATCCATCCACCACCGATAACTTGTTCATTTTTATATACTACACAAGCTTGACCTGGACTAATACCAAAGTAATCATTGTTTAAAATGACACAAGCTTTATTCTGTTCTTCAATTGGATATATCGCTGCTAAACTTCCCGCATGTGACGATCTAAGTTTCACAGTTACTTTCATACCCTTCCTTGGCTGTTCTAACCAATTTAACTCCTTAATCAATACTTTTCTTTGTATTAGTGCGTCAACCGGGCCCACTACAACTTCATTACCTTCCGTATTAATTTTTATCACATAAAGAGGTTCATTGTATGAAACACCCAAGCCTTTTCTTTGACCAACTGTGAAATTCACTATACCATTATGTTCCCCTAGTACTTTCCCATTTACATCCATAATCTTGCCTTTTTGCATAGACTGTGGAGCTAACTTAGCTATAGTTTTGCTATAGCTTTTGGAAACGAAGCATATATCTTGACTATCTGGCTTTTCAGAAATTCGTAAACCAAAATACTTCGCTAATTTTCTTACATCACATTTATAGAATCCACCAAGAGGAAATCTCAAAAGCTTCAGTTGCTCTTCTGTCGTAGCAAATAGAAAATAACTTTGGTCTTTACTTTTATCAATGCTTTTATATAACATTATTTTGCCATCTTTTTCTATTCTTCTCACATAATGTCCTGTAACTAACACATCCGCACCAAGATTTTTTGCAACCCGTAATAGATCACGAAATTTCACTGTTTGATTACACTTTACACATGGTATAGGAGTTTCTCCATGCATATAGGTATTTACAAAATCTTCTATTACTTCTTCCCTAAATGTTTCTTCGTAGTTTAAAATATAATGAGGAAAGCCAGTGCTTTCAGCTACACTTTTTGCATCATAAATATCTTGTCCAGCACAGCACGCACCTTTTCTTACATTACCATCACCACCATATAGACGAAGAGTTATGCCTATCACTTGGTATCCAAGATGATGTAGCAACACTGCAACAACAGAGCTATCAACTCCACCAGACATTGCAATCACAGCTTTAATTTGCTGTGGAACTTTACCTCTTAACAAAGGCTCAATCTTAAATTCCTTTAGCACAGCTACCTAAATTCACTAAATATAGCTAACATAGATCAAATTTTCCTATATCACCTAGTTCCCAGCATGGACTTTACTAACAAGCAATAAGCAAAACTACAAGTTTTATGCTTATTGAATTGTAAGTAAATCTAGACATTTTAGCTATAGATATAATATAGAACAACATGAAAATTGAAAAAATTAGTGCAATTTATATATAGCTTTACAACGAGAAATATTTCTTAAGAACCTTAAAATTAAAAAATGCCGACAACCAATATCAAATATCAATCTTGTTTAAACAAAACATGACTGAAATAATCCATGTTTTCGAGTACTTTACCGCTACCTAGGGCAACACAGCAAAGCGGATCATCTGCAACACGTACTGGCAGTTTCGTTATTTGACTAATAACTTTACCTAAATTGCGTAATAACCCGCCACCACCAGATAAAACTATCCCCTTATCAACTATATCAGAAGAAAGCTCAGGAGGAGTACTCTCTAATGCTGTTCTAATGGCAGAGATTATTTGATGTACAGATTCTGTTAAACTTTCTGCAACCTGATATTCTGATAAAAGCACCTCTTTTGGCATACCGCTCACTAAATCTCTGCCTTTTACCATCATTCCCTCTTTATTATTTTCACTCGGTAAACTAGCTGAACCTACGCTTTTCTTAATTTTTTCAGCTGTTGTTTCACCAATCAACAACTTATGATTTTCACGAATGTATGACTTTATTGCTTCATCCATAATATCACCACCCACTCTGGCAGAACGCGAATAAACAATCCCACCTAAAGAAATAATTGCAACTTCAGTTGTACCACCCCCTATGTCAACAACCATAGAACCTTCAGGCTCAGTAACTGGAAGACCAGCTCCAATTGCTGCAGCCATTGGCTCTTCAATTAAAAACACTTCATTTGCACCTGCACTCTCTGCTGTATCCTGTATAGCACGCCTTTCAACTGGAGTTGATCCAGATGGAACACATATTATAATGTCAGGCTTATTAACAGTAAGTTTTGTATTTGCACTACGTATGAAATACTTTAGCATTTCTTCTGCACTTCTAAAGTCAGCAATGACGCCATCTTTTAATGGCCTGATTGCCTCTATTTCCCCCGGAGTTTTTCCTAACATCATCTTAGCCTTCTTACCAAAGGCATAAGGAACATAACTTCCCTTTTCCTTTATTCTTGCCACAACTGAAGGCTCATCAATTACTATCCCTTGATTTTTTTGATAAACTACAGTATTTGCAGTACCAAGATCTATAGCAATATCGCTAGCAAATAACCCTTTGAAAGTGAAAAGATTACAAAACTCTCTGGTCAATTTCTGAAAAAGTTTCATATAAAATTCAAAAAACCATTATTATTGAGGTAAATTATACTTTTCAGACAAGTAGCTAGTACAACATTCAACATCTAACCACTTACCTGTTATTTTTTTTAGTAGATCTGAAGAACTATACTTTCTACTGTACATATTTTTAGATAACCACTTAATGAGTAAACTAAAATCCCCCTTTATTATAGCACCTAGAATTTCATAATGATTTTTTTTAATAAAAGAAAAAATCTGTGCAGCAGCAATTAAAGCCATAACTTTAATAGGGAAATATCCCATAATTCCACTTGCCCAACATTCATCTTGAAAATAAGTATCTAGTTCATTTTCAGCTTCTACCGGAATTTTATAGTGCTTCATGCCTTCTAACCATGCATCATGCAGATCTTCTACCTCTAACGTACCATTTATCATATTCTGTTCTAATTTAGTTCTTAGCATAATGTGAGCTAACAGACTAAATTCATCTGCATTTTTTAAAGAGGAAGAAAGATTTATTTTATTGAAAATCAAATATAAATTCTCAATGCTACTGGCTTTTGCATTAATTTTACCTCTTATAGCAAATTTTTCTTTTACGTATGGTTGAATAAACTCAATAAATTCTCTAGATGTTCCAATCATTCTCTCCATAAATAACCCTTGAGTTTCATATATAACATGCTTGGCAATAAAGTTATTTACAGAATTTTGTGCTAAACACTTTTGATAAATTTCATAACCGCTATATCGTAAAAGTAAAAACAAACCGCAACAAAAATCAGATTCGTTATAATCTATAGGACCATAATAAGAGGTATGGCATAATGTACCACCCATTTGCTGTAAACATAATGAACCAAGTTCAATTTGCTTCCGAGCAGCAACTTTATGTATATTAATAATTTTATCTCTCTTCTGCTTTTCAATTATTTTGTCTACATTTTTGCTAAAAAACTTGCCTACTTTAGGAAATATTTCCCTTATATTCCTCTCTGTAATATCAAAATCATAGTCAGCAAGTAATGAATCATATTTCAAACACTTTAACTGCTGCGACTTTATAGAAGCTACTTCACGAATGAGTCTAATTAAATCAGCAAAGCATTTTTTTAATTTTCCTAAGTTACCAGTTTCATATCTAGATAGCCTCCATAAACTCTGGCACTCAACTTTAGCCTTGGATAAGGACCTCACTAAATCAATGGAGATAGCACCGCTATTTTTATGCATTCTTTCTACTAACTTCAGTTGCCAATTGTTAGCACTCTTTTCACTATCAAAAGCACCTGCTTTTATTAATAACTCTTTTATTATGCCGTGAGAAATAATTTCATGTCTAATTTCTTCTAGGAGACCCATTTGTTCAATTTTATCTTCTACATTCAATTGACTTTGACTTAGCACTTTTAGTGTATTCTCGATATTCCCTACCCTATACAATACTTCCTCTAAGAACTTACAATATTTCATATTTGTTCATCTTTTAGAAAAAATCTGTTTAACATCGTAATAGATTAACAATAAAGTTAAAAGCATATTTACTCAAAGTACAACAAAAAATCGCGTATACCATGCCTTTACTAGATTCTTCTATCAAATCCAGCATCTTCTTATTAGAGAATTACTGCAAGATTATAGAAAAATATTTAGTGTTTTATTTTTCTTGACTATATTACAATATAGAGAGATCATCAATTAGTAAAATTTAAAGCCACGCATTATTTAAAAATTTATGGAGGTTTAGCAATGTGGAATAGATTGGTTATAATATGTTCTTTTTGTTTGCTACTTACTGGCGCAAGCTCTTGCAATAAGAAAGAAGCAACTGCAATAAACAGAATGAATTTTGTTACTAAACAGATGAGTGAAAAAAGAGTTTTCTTTGATTACGATAAATCTAATATTATTGAAGCAGGCGCAGATGCCCTGCTTGATATAATAGAAGTATTACAAAATAATCCTGATATGAAGGTTACTGCAATTGGTCATACTGATAATCGTGGTTCCTATGAATACAACATTGCATTAGGTGAAAGAAGAGCAAACGCAGCTAAAAAGTTCATGGTTAGCTGTGCACCTCACTTAGAAGGTAGAATAAAAACCGTCTCTAGAGGTGAAGCTGAGCCTTTAGTGTATGTACAAGATAACTCTAAGAATTCTAAGTATGAAAAACAGCACGCTAAGAATCGTAGGGTAGAATTTTTATTTTCTGAAGCAAAGAAATAGTTTTCTTGCCTTAAAAGCTAGATCCCAGTATTGAGGACTGGGATTACAATAGAGCAAGAGAAACTCAGTAGTCCTAAAAAAAAGGAAGAATTACACAAAGGAACATATTAGCATGGTTGTTAGAATCCAGTAAGTCTTATTTACTGCACAATTGACTTAACAAAATAAATCATGCAAGAAATACAAATGAAATTAGTGGAATTAGAGTCATTATTTCAAAATGTAATTAAAAGTTTTATTATCGATGATAACAAAATTGCAGTTGCAGTATCAGGTGGTGTTGACAGTGTAAGTTTGTTACATTTAATGGTTAGTTGGACAAAAAAAAGACAGTATTCACTCCCTGTAGCATTAACAGTAAACCATGGGTTACGTCCAGGGTCTAAGGAAGAAGCAGAGTTTGTTCTAAATTACACAAAAAAACTTGGAGTAAAGGAGTCATTTATATTGAAATGGGAAAATCAAAGCATCAAAGGTAACATCCAGTTACAAGCACGAAAAGCACGATACAAGCTGTTAACAGAATGGTGTAAAAATCACGGTATTAAATACCTTCTTATTGCTCACCACAAAGATGATCAAGCAGAAACATTCTTACTCAGACTTGAACGCGGTAGCGGTATAGATGGGTTATCATCCATGGATTGGAAATCTTCTTTTAATGGCATTCACATATTGAGACCACTTTTAAATTTTAGCCGTAGCGAAGTAGAGAGATACGCAAACCTCCATCAGTTAAGATGGATTGAAGATAAAAGCAATCAGAGTTTGACATACAGGCGTACATTATATCGTAACTTGCTTAAAGCAAGTGATAACCAGAAGATTTTAACAGAGCGAATATGTCTCACTACTTTTCATATAAAAAGAGCTGTAAAAGCGCTGATTTATTACACTCGCCTTGCGTTTAATGACTGTGTTAATATTCACAATCTCGGGTATATTGAAATCAGACTAAGTGAATTTTATAAATTGCCAGAGGAAATAGCTCTAAGACTTCTTCTTTACTCCATAATGGCACTCAGTAACAAATATTATAAACCAAGATACAACAGTCTTATAGCAATATTTAATAAAATATTGCAAAAAGACACTGATGTTCATTGTATGCTTTCCGAATGTAAAATAAAGAAATATAGAGAAAACATATTGATAATCAGAGAATCATCAAGGATACAAGAAGTATCTGTAAATCTGCCATTAAATGGCTCCATTAAATGGGATAATAGATTTAGCTGCACGATACTTAAAAATCAGGAGTGTTCAGTAACTATTACCCCACTAAAGAAAACACAAAAGATTCCTAAATTTTTAAAGAATTATAATTGCTGCTTTGAAGTTTTTTATTCCTTACCCGTGATACAAAAAGATGGAAAGGTAATTGCTTATCCCTATATAAATTATGATGAAGAAAATGTTAATAACGGTAAGATTCAATTCATTGTTAATAGTATAATAAAACAAAATCTGGTAAGCTTAATTGATGTCTAGTTAAAAATAATAATGAAAAAGTTTCTAGAAGGCTTATTGATTTGGTTAGTAATAGTTGTACTTGTCTCGGTTGCCTATATCCAATTCAGTGGAAATATAAGTAAAAATAAAATAACTATACCTTTTTCAGAATTTTTAATCAGACTAGAAGACAATGACATAGAAAATGTTATCATAAAAAACCAGAGCATTGAAGGTAAGTTCAAAGATGGATTAAGCTTTAATTCAAGTAGTATTATATACAGTGATCTAATAAAAAGCTTGCATGATAGAAAAGTGAAATTCTCCTTTTCAACTGGAGATTCTGCAATGAGTATCATTGGTGGATTACTCATTCAATGGATTCCAACATTTATCTTTATCGGGTTACTACTCTTCCTTTTAAAACAAACACAAGCAGGAGGTAACAGAACCATAAGCTTTGGCAAATCAAAAGCTAGGCTTATGACTAGCGGAAAAAAAGTGACATTTGACGATGTTGCTGGAATTGATGAAGCAAAAGAAGAGCTAGTAGAAATTGTTGATTTCCTTAAACAAAGGCAAAAATTTCAGGTATTAGGTGGGAAAATACCAAAAGGTTGCCTTTTAATTGGTTCCCCTGGAACCGGTAAAACTTTACTCGCTCGTGCAATTGCAGGTGAAGCTAATGTACCATTCTTTAGTATTTCCGGATCTGACTTTGTTGAAATGTTCGTTGGCGTCGGCGCAAGCCGTGTCCGTGACATGTTTGATCAAGGAAAAAAAAATGCTCCTTGTATAATCTTTATAGATGAAATAGATGCAGTAGGCAGACATCGTGGTATTGGCCTTGGCGGTGGCAATGATGAAAGAGAACAAACATTAAATCAGCTGTTAGTTGAAATGGATGGTTTTGAATCCAACGAAGGTGTGATAATAGTTGCTGCAACTAATCGTCCTGACGTTTTAGACCCAGCATTACTTAGACCTGGTCGTTTTGACCGGCAGATTACTATTTCTTTACCTGATATAAATGGGCGTGAAAAAATATTAAATACTCATATAAAAAAGATATCAACAGCACCAGATGTAAATGTAAAAACAGTTGCAAGGGGAACACCTGGTTTTTCAGGAGCTGATTTGGCAAATTTAGTAAACGAATCTGCGCTTATTGCTGCAAGAAGAAATAAGAAAATTGTTACCATGGATGATTTTGAATATGCACGTGATAAAGTAATGATGGGCGTGGAGAGGCGATCCTTAGTTATGACAGAAGAGGAGAGAAAGCTTACTGCGTACCACGAAGCTGGTCATGTAATAATTGCCGTTAACATGGCTGCATCTGATCCGATACACAAAGCAACTATTATTCCAAGAGGTAGAGCCTTAGGTTTGGTTATGAGACTACCAGAAACAGATAGAGTATCTCATACAAGAGAAAAGATGATAGCAGATATTACCGTTGCTATGGGTGGAAGAGTGGCAGAAGAGCTGGTCTTTGGCTATGACAAAGTCACAAGCGGTGCATCTTCAGATATAAAACAAGCATCTGATTTGTCACGTGCTATGGTAACAAAATGGGGAATGAGTGATAAAATAGGACCCATATATCACAACCGTGAACAAAATAATGTATATGGTTCCGATATAATTTCCGAAGATACCCTGAAGCTTATAGATGAAGAAGTAAAAAGAATTGTATCTTTATGTTATGAAAAGGCAAAAGATATCTTAACCAAATACCATAAAGACCTGGAACTTATTGCTGAAAACATGCTAGAGTTTGAGACTTTAACTGGAGATGAAATCAAAGATATACTAAATGGAAAAAAGATCGTTAAAAACGAAAACGGAAGCAAGGAAAAAGTAAGAAAATCTTCTCTATAAAAAAAGCAATAGTACTAATAAACTTAGTTCTACCTAGTACAGATAAAATATTGAAATTCTCAAATTTTAGTTGAATAATAGTAAAGTTTTTTTAATAAATTTAGATATTTATTGATCATTCCTGCCATTTTTCACAATTACATGACCATTTCAATTTAAAAACAGGCAAATAAACTAAAAACTACTTTACTTGATAAACTTTGCCAACTCCCCTCCCATAATAGAGTTGTTTAGCTATTTTTAATTCTCGTGTAGACCAAACGACAAAAGTAATATTATATAGTTAGGCATCTTATGTTCAATTTTTGCACTATGCGTACCTCATGTGTCTTCAAAAAATTTTTAAGTTTTTACACCTACACAAATTAAAAATGAGCTTATAAGTCATTCAAAGACAGTAGAAAACACTCCATTCTGCAGGATCAGAAAGTAAATAACTATCTATATACTATGTTAGGCTTTTTTGCCTTTTCCAATACAAATTAGATAATAGCCACTTATCCATAAATAACCTGTAAATCGCAATACATGTACACATGTATCAATTATTCAGATAACATTTACTCTGTCCATAATAAACTATACATATAATCAACCAAACCAAGAAAAGTACAAACCAAGTTACTGCATATTCTAAATGTTTTATTGGCTGTATTGTTAATTTATCGCCAAAACCTTTTTGCCATAGCATACACTTCTCTAGTTTAATGCCAAGTTCATTGGAGATTTCTTCCGTATTTAAGGTAAACCAAATGTTCAAAGCAGTATCATTTTTGATTAACCAACTTTTGCTTTTACTGCTATCACAATATAAAACCCCACTTACAGTTACTTTTTCGATTTTTGTTTTTTCCTTTTTTCTTTCATTGATCATCCCTTTATTCACTAACATATAATGTCCAGTAGTAAGCAACATAGGAGATAGCACGTGATAGCTGCGTTGCCCTGCAAAAACATATAGATCTATATCACTTAAAACTCCATCAATCTCAATATGTCTATAGTTAAATTTTGTAAGATTTTCACTGAACAATAGATGAACAACTGGAAGATTCATATTTTTGATAATGTTACTTTTCCAGTACAACCTAAATAATTGCCATAACCCTAATGAAAAAAGAAGTAAACATGGTATAGTTAAAGTAAATACTATTTTTTTAAACATTTTAAACTTATATCTTTAGGTAGTTCTCAACTATAAGCTCAATAAGGTTAGTCTGCTCTTCAATTCAATGCAAGTATTCTTCCCCATTTTTTCAATAGTTCTTTTAGTAAGATTAAGCCAATAAAATCCTTCTTTAATTTACTTTACTGATATTATTTCTATAATAATAGAAAGAGGTCATACCAATTCATTTAATAGTTCCTTTCACAACAATTGTACCAAATAGCATATCATGACATGTCTGCTTCTTCTTAGAGAAGCAAGCTATAAAATACCAGCAAAAAGTAAGCAGTATTATAATTACTTCCAGTAAGTTTAAGGCTTTTACTAACGCTTCCTGAGCTTGAAAAAGATCGATGAGAATAATTATTATGTTGTTCAATAGAGGAAGAAAAAACTGAGAGACACTTTTATCAAATGCTAAACTCAAATCTATTTTAGAACCATCTAAACTAATGGTATGTATGTTCATTAACTGCTGACCAGGAGTTGCTTGAGTTGCTGAAGATATAAAATATGTGAAATAACTGCAGTTCATACATATATACAGTAAATATAGAATTAACGGAAAATCCTTTAGTAAAAGGACAATCAATAAGGTTGGAATTAGTAAAATTACTACATCTAATAAATACGCGCAAAAGCGCCTTTGTATACTGGCAATCTCTATAACAGAGTTCATCATCTATCTTTTAAATACTTTATTATGAAGTCTGTAAGTTTATCAAAATGTTGAAAACACAACAAATCTTCGTAGCCACTTATTGATTGGCCATATATAATTGGTGAACAATTAGCGTTTTGTGCACACAAAATATCTGTGATGCTATCACCAACAAAAAATACATTTTCTCTACTTATGGGCAAAATACTCTCTTTCAATGCAAATAGCAATGGGATTGCAGATGGTTTATCCTCTGCAGTATCACATGAACCCACTACTCTTTCAAAGTAAGAGTCTAATTTTAAATAGGCAACTTCTTTACGTAAATTAATATTCTTCTTATTACTAACTATTGCTAGATAAATATTGTGGCTTTTCAACTTCTGAAGCATTTCCCCTACTCCCTGGTTCAGGGTAATATTTTGCAATAGTACATTGTTTAAGTATCTTTGACGTATCTGATTTACTTTTTCCCACTGGTTATCAAACAAATTGATCATATAGTTCCTTATCAATTCATGAAAATTTCTATCAGCGGCTTTATTACTACACTCCATTGAGTCTAAGTTATGCTTAACGGCACTAGAAATATTGTCTTGGGTATCAACTAAGGTATTATCCCAGTCGAATACTACTGCTAATGAGCTGTTTTTCATTTCTACATTGTTACGCACTTTAGGTTAACAAGTAAATAACATTTTGATAAAAAAATATAAATGGGACGCTTTTGATGAGCCTAAGAAACACTATTTATTGCAAGCCATGTTAATCATTTCTACACGATGAACTAATACACTGGGTTTTATACTCTTTATTAAGAAAATAAAGCATGGCTAAAGTTAAAGAATACATCTCAAAAAGATATTAAAACAAAATTCAAGACACACTTTTTAGTATTTTCAGAAGATGCTTTATTAGAAAATAAGGTTAATTACCTTACAAAAGAAACAAGAACTCTATACTGCTATAAATAAGAAAAGTAGATTTAGTAGCAATGATAAGTTATCGTAAGAAATCAGGTAAACAACACAAACCACTAAACTTCTACACAAACAGACACGCAACAACTCGAATATTGAAGGATTGCGAATATGATCCAGAGTTTCAAGAAGTAGCCAGTAATCTTAAAAACTGCTGTAGAAGATGAACAATTTGGGTAAAATGAACAAAAAAAAGATTTCTGAAACTTCTATGTAAACTGATAAAAAACCTATTAAAGCATGATGTTAGTTTTTCATTAGACAGGTAAGAATCTCAAAAAAGAGAAATTTAATAATAAGTAAGAGAGCTTGAGAACAACAAAATGAAAAGAATAAAATTGCATTACAAGAAAATCAAAAAGAAGAAGGGCTTTTTTGATGAGATGAAAAAGATGCGGAGAATACTAACAACATGAAAGAAGCAGCTAAAAAAGTACATTAAACAATAAAATGCAACAAACAAACATAGATCAGAGTTTTTTCACAAAAACAAATAGAAAAAGTTTAATTTAGAATTAGAAAAAGCTTTTAATTACCAGGATAAAGCTCTTAATCTTAGTAAGATATGCAATAATCATAAGAACAAAGCAAAATTTGTAGTACAAGATACAACTTCTCCAAATGTTACTCATGCAATTAACTTAAATATTAATGGCGAAAAATACGATGTCCAACTTAATAAGCTTTTTTAATTATACAATTATAAAGTCTCAGCTTGAAAATTAGCGTAGAGAATGAGCATCGATAGAATAAGACAATTCAACTTTAATAAAGTTTTTAGCCAAAACTAAAGCATAAGGAAAGTTTAAAGCAGGTAACAAATTTTAAGAACCAATATAACACTTTATCGACACTTCTTAAAAGGAAGAAAGTAAATAACACAGGTTGTGAAAAATAATTAGCTTTTAACAGTCTTAAAAAAGATTTGATTACACAACTATGATATCTAATTTATCTAGTATTATATATATAGTAGCTACATTAATTTTAGTGCGTGTGACCTTGAAAGATCATGGTATAATACTTAGATCATTAAGTAATAGACTAATAATGGAGTTCAAAGTGCATAATGTACAAGAAACTGAAAATTTAAAATTCGATGCTGAAATAGAAAAAATACTAAATATAGTAATTCATTCCCTCTATACTAATAAAGAAATTTTCCTACGTGAACTGATATCAAATGCATCAGACGCATGTGACAAACTACGCTATGAATCTCAACTAGATCCTAACTTACTAGATTCAAGTGATGAGTTAAAAATTATTATTAGTACTAATAAAGATAAGAATGAGTTATATATAGCCGATAACGGTATTGGAATGAACCGGCAGGATTTAATAGATAACCTTGGCACAATTGCTAGTTCTGGTACACAAAAATTTCTGGAGGCTATCAAAAATAGCAAAGATTCAAGTCAAACTGTAGAGTTAATTGGAAAATTTGGTGTAGGTTTTTATTCAAGTTTCATGGTTGCCTCAGAGGTGATAGTTGAATCTAGAAAAGCAGGAGAAGAGGAATCTTGGATCTGGAAATCTCAGGGAGATGGAAAATATTCAATCAGCAAATTGAATGATCAAATCACCCGCGGAACTAAAATTACTCTAATTATACGTCCTGAAGAGAACGAATTTTTGGACAAGTTTCGCATTAAAAACGTTGTTACTACTTACTCAGACCACATAAATTCTCCTGTTGAGTTCATAGATGAAGAAGGAAAAAGTGAAAGATTAAATAGCAAGGCCGCAATTTGGACTAAGCCGAAAAATGATGTTACTCAAGAGGAGCACAACGATCTCTTTCGTAGTGTTGCGCATGTTGGCGGTGAGCCTTGGATGATATTACATAACAAAAATGAAGGAGTAATAGAATACACAAATTTACTTTATGTTCCCTCTATCAAACCTTTTGATTTATTCCACCCAGACAGACGTTGCTCTGTAAAGCTATATGTAAATAAAGTATTTATTACTGAAGATAATGTACAGATTATACCACAGTATTTACGGTTCCTGAAAGGAATCATTGACTCTCCAGATTTACCTCTTAACATTAGCAGAGAAACGCTGCAGAATAACCGTGTTGTTGAGCAAATTAAAAAATCTCTCACTAAACGAGTGATATCTGAACTCGGTAAGAAGGCAAAAGAAAATTTAGAGGAATATACAAAATTTTGGACTAACTTTGGTGCGGTATTAAAAGAGGGTCTTTGTGAAGCTATGCCAATTGATGAAAGAGAAGCGCTGCTTTCAATTTGCAGATTCCATAGCACTAGTGACGATAAGCTAGTCAGCATTGACAACTATATAAGCAGAATGAAGCCTGAGCAAGAGTATCTTTACTACCTTACAGGAAACAGTTTGGATTCTGTGAAATACAGTCCACAACTCGAAGGGTTTGTCAGTAAAGGATTAGAGGTTCTTCTGTTTGTTGATCCAGTAGATGATTTCTGGACTAGTGTAGTTCATGAATATAAAGATCAAAAATTTAAGTCTGTAACTCGTGCTGACGTCGACCTAGACAAGTTTTCCCCGAGAAAAAAAGATGAAGAAAACAAATCAGATGAAAAAAAGAGCGAAGAGAATACAGATTCTATATTACAATATTTCACCAAAGTTCTTGGTAATTCAGTAAAAAGCGTAAAAATTTCTAAAAAACTAACTGATAGTCCTGTGTGTTTAGCGATTGATGAGGGTGCTATGGATCTTAGAATGGAGCGTTTTTTGCGCGAACAAAAACAATTAAATTATCGCACGCCAAAGGTGCTTGAAATCAACACTAAACATCCCGTAATAAAAAATATAATGAAATCTTATGCTGAAAACGGTGAAAACCAAACATTAGAAGACATGGTTCACTTATTATTCTACCAAGCTTGTATTGTAGAAGGCGAAGAAATGGACAATGCAAACCTATTTGCTAAGAGACTGAACAACTTACTCGACAAGATTCCTATTTAGGCATTATATACTAGCGTCATTTTAATAGAAAAAAATATGACGTAGGATTATTTACCTAGTTAGATCATGTCACAAAAAATCCCAAAAGGGAAAACAGCAACAAAAATAAAAGCAATTTCCAAGACTTAAGTATTGAAAAAATTTAAGATTTTACGAAGAGCAAAAATCAAGAAACAATTGAGGCCGTCATTTCTGGGTTCTAATATTAAAGGAAAATAAAGAGCCTGAAATTTTAGATGATTAAAGCTAAGGAATATCAGTTACTCCCAAACTTTAGAGATTTTTTAATGTAGCAACTTTAAGAGTGATACTTAAAAGATGTTATGGTTAGTGACCTAAACTAAGTATGAATTATAGGATTTAGTGTAAACAAGAATTATTACAGCTTCCATCATGTTACTAAAAACCTTTATGACATGATAACTGATGTAAATACTGCTATATCTATTTCTGAATTTTTACCTAAAGGTGAAAAAATGCATGTTAATTTTGTAATGCATTTTATGATTCGTTGCCTATCCTTGATAAAATACTAAACAAGTACACCAAAAAGAAAAAGTTTTAGAAACTAAAGATTTTAGAATTAATTGTACAGGCTATACACAGCATGGAAAATCGCTCTTGCTATTACAACTTCTTATGTCTTTTTTTATTTTTGATAGAGAGCTGAATAATATGTTTATGTTGCAATTTCTGTTCCCCAATAGTTTTTAACTACCGTGATGGTAAAATTTACAAAAAGCTTCTTAGAGAAAAAACTATATCCATCAGAGCAACTACTTGTCAGACAAACAATAACGTTCTCATTATGGACTTTAAGTACGTAGGTAGGCTATTAAAAATAAGTAACTTCAACAACAAATTAACTTTAGAATAAACTTCTATATAGTAAAAGAACATTATCATAAAATAGGTACTATCCATTATAGTTGCAGTACCTCATTACACAACCACTAGAACTCTAACTACATCTTTTACTATCTTTTCCTAAATGGCACTTCAAACACAGAACAACATTATTTTACAATAAAAAATGAAAGTCATTGATAACCACCGAAAGGTCAATAAATCTCAAAGGTAATAAATAAAAGCTTATGATCGACGCATTTGGCAAAAGGAGTACTATCAGTAACCTATATATTTTCAAGACAAACAGTCAACAAACAATAAAAAAGATAAAATCCAAAAGGACCATCAGCCACCAGCTAAAAAAATACTATGGACAACAGAAAAAATATTATAAATAATGAATAGGCTTCAATACAGAAGCCTATTAGCAATAATTACAAGGGGGCGAAATGTGTAAAAGCAAAAAGAAAAAAAATCATAGTAGCAAACCACCTAATGCTCAAGAGCAACAAGAAATTCTTGAGACTCAAGTTACAGGAGAAATGGATGTTCCTCAAAGCGAAGGAGCTTCTTCAAGTACACAAAAGTCTCAAAGTGAATGTATTGACATCTCATCAGATGTTAATGATAATAAAAAAAAGCAAGTCCCTAGTCAATTTACTGAACATACACCATCACAAATGAAAAATGAGCTAGAGCTCGAAAGCAAAGGCAGTCAACTAGATTCATCATCACATTCACTAGAGAGTTCTACGAATAGTGATCGGAGTCATAGCAGCAGTTCTTTTAGTGCAGTCGATGTATTAAGTGATAACGGCGGTTCCCCTTTTGAGAGTATAGACAAAGGCGAAAATGTCTCTGTTTCTAAAAGAAGTAGTCCGCAAGATCCACAACCTAAAAAACAGAGCCAACACCAATACCGCCTACACCAAGGTCAGCATCATCAATACTCTCCAGCAACCAACAAAAAATCTGAACAAGTGGATAACACTGTTCTACAAGATACAAAAAACAACAACCTGCATATTATAGTTGCCTCCGTACTAACAACAGCTGGAGTTGCTCTAGGAGTAGCTACTGCAGTTCACTTGGAAATGTCAGTAGTGGGAATAGCAGCTGGAGCTTGCTGTCTAGCCGCCATTGGAACTATTATATACTATTGCATGCCTAAAAGCTTAATCGAGAACAGTAAAATTGAAGTGGTTGACATAAAGAAAAAAACTACCGTTGTACCGTAAATAAATAAATATAGTAGTCTACCATTGAATAATTTATTATAATTTTATTAGCCATTAATAGATAAAAACTTGGTAGACTACGAAGGGATATTTTTAAATAAAATCAAAGATATAAAAGAGGAAGGGCGCTACCGTGAATTCATGCGTTTTGCATCATTGCCTGGAAGGTTTCCTTATGTTATGGATTATGAAAGAAATAGAGAAGTAATTGTCTGGTGTAGTAATAATTATTTAGGAATGTCACAAAATGAAAGTGTAATTGCTGCTACCCAAAATTCATCAGTTGGAGCAGGAGGAACAAGAAACATATCCGGTACAACAAAAGAGGTCGTCGAACTCGAGAAATCTTTAGCTTGCTTGCACAATAAAAAGGCTGCTTTAACTTTCGCTTGCGGCTACCTTGCTAATCAGACAACACTTAGCACTTTATCATCCGTTATTCCTGATGTAGTATTTTTTTCAGATGAGAAAAATCACTCTTCAATGATAGAAGGCATAAAGTCAGGGAAAAGACCGAAATATATATTTAAACATAATAACATTAATCATTTAGAACAGTTGTTAAAATCTGTAGATAGAAAAATACCAAAAATAATAGCATTTGAATCCATATACTCAATGGATGGTGATATAGCACCACTGAGAGAAATATGTGATTTGGCAGAAGAATATAATGCAATTACCTACTTGGATGAGGTACACGCAGTTGGTATGTATGGTTCGCACGGTGGCGGAATCGCAGAAAGAGAAGGTCTGATGGATAGAGTAACCATTATTCAAGGCACATTATCGAAAGCTTTTGGAGTGATGGGCGGATATATAGCATCTTCAAAGAGCTTAGTAGATGTAATAAGAAGTTCTGCTCCAGGATTTATTTTCACCACTGCTATTTCGCCTGTTTTAGCAGCAGCAGCAAAAGCAAGCGTTGATTATCTAAAATCGAGCAATATTGAAAGAGAAAAACAAAAACAAGTTGTTGAAAAAGTAAAGAATTTACTAAAAAATGCAAGAATTAATCTTATCCCAACAAAAACTCATATAATTCCAATAATAATTGGCGATCCAGAGTTATCTAAAAGAGCATCAAGATTGCTATTTGATGAGTATGGAATATATGTTCAACACATAAATTATCCGACAGTTCCAAGAGGAACTGAGCGTTTCCGTATTACTCCTACGCCTTATCATACCGATGAAATGATGGAACATTTAACAGAGTCTCTTGTAAAAGTTTTTGAGAAGTTGTCCATTCCTGTAGCCTACTTATGCTAGTTCAATATTACCTGCAATGATTAACCCATTATCTTCTACTAGCCTTCCGCCACTTTCTTGAAGAAAAAGTCTACCAAGCAAGGTTTTATATTTGTTAACTCCAGAATAAACTATTCCTCTATGTCTTCCTGCAGCAAGGTACGCAAAGCCTAAAACTGTTGAGCCAATGGAACGCACATTGCTGTTATCAGGCAGTAACTTACTTAATAAATTACCACTTACATCTATCAAACCTTCGTTACGACTTTTCACTCGCATCCTTATATGACGAAATCTAGAGTCTTCAAGAAAAGCACCCTTTCTCTCTTCCGCCCAAAAAGTTTCTCTAAGAGCAGGAACATCAACTACAGCTGCCACAACTTTGTTCTTATGAATTAGACAAACTGATACTGTAAAATAAACCATACAACTAGAAAAATTTTCCTTGCTTTCTATGGGCATGATGAACCAAGTATAAGTGTCATCTTTTATCTCTTGATCAAGATCATCTTCAAAAAGAAAACCATAACCTTGTCTATAATTGTGTAAGCAACCGCATATAGTTTGCTTGGATTTCGAGTAAGTTTTGTTGATAAAGTCGTCTGACTTAACATTAGAAATTTGCAACTCATTAAAATCGCGCATAAGTTGTTTAGAAGCACCTCGCACAGAATCAAGCATCATATTAATTCGTGGTGATGAAATAGGCATCCTTCTTTTATTCTTTCGCCCTTTCATAATAGCTATCATCAGGAGTATATACTACAATCTTATCCTCTTCCCTTACAAATCGAGGCACGTTAATACGTATTCCGTTTTCTAAAACTGCAGGCTTATAGGAAGAAGTAACAGTCTGTTTTTTAATAACAGAATCCGTTTCTTTTACAGCCAACGTAACATAGTCAGGCACATGTGCGAAAATTATTTTATCTTGGTAAGTTACAACTTTAATTTTCATGTTATTCTGCAAATAAATCTTTTTTTCTCCCAATAAATCTAAGTTCAGAGTAACTTGCTCGTAACTACTTGGATGCATAAGATGCACAACATCTCCTTCAGTGAAGAGATAAACATATTCCTCCTCATCTAAAATGGCTCTTCTAACTGGAGCATCAGAGCGAAACCTTTCATAGTGTTTTGCACCAGTTTTGATATTTTTCATTTCAGCTTGTATGTACGCACCACCTTTACCAGGTTGAGTGTGCATGATATTTACAACCAAAAATAACCCATCATTATGTTCCAACACCTGACCTGGCCTAATATCATTAGCTCTTTCTACCATAATTCCATTTTTGGATGATTTTATAATTATAAGTAGCTTTCATGTAAATATCAAAGCCTTTATTAATCAACAAATTCTGGCATACTGAGGATTATATACTTTTTCTTTATGTTTATATAAGGGAATATTTCTTTAGTAAAAGGTAGCATAACACTCTTTTTTGTACTAACAACCGAAATTTTCAATATATCTCCTGAACCGAAACTATATACAGACTTTACATACCCATACAGTTCATTATTCTCCAGTTTTACCTTCATATCTACAAGGTCACTCTGATAGAATTCATTCTCATCATTTAATTTTGGTAGCTTGTTCCTTTTTATATATAATTTCTTATTCCTTAAGAACTCTGCTTCATTACGAGAATTTACTCCGCTTATTGTAGCTATTACTAAATTATCATCTACAACAGACACTGAGTCTACTTTATAATTCTCATTACCACTTATTAGCCTACCGTATAAGGAAACATTCTCAGGCTTTTCAGTAAAAGTTCTTATTTTAATAGCTCCCTTAACTCCATGAGGAGAAGTAACTATTCCCAAGCATATTAGATCATCGTTCATATTAAAGATAAACCAGAAAATTCCTCAGATAAATATCGTTTTAAGAAACTCAACACCCACCCACATCAATCTTCTTTTCAGTAATACCCACAAGCAGAAGCAAAATTTTTATAACGCTATCTGAGATGTCACCTCAAACAGTAAACGACCTACAAGGCAAGCTTTCAGCGGGAAATTTCACTCCTATTTCCTTTACAAATGCACAATATGAATCCACTCTTATATACTCACATGCGAATAATTTCCCTGTCCTACCTGGACCACATGCACTCAATTAAAAAATAGCACTAATATATAATATCTAACATAGAACTCTCTACTTTTCCATAAAATTTTTATTCATTTTTCACGTTTTCAACATTATGCCTTTAAAAAGCATCACGGAACGTTAAAATTCTATGACAGTTTTTATCATCTTTTCTGTTTTGATAGATCTATAAGCAATCTTAAGTCTGCACTTTACTGTTCCTGGCCTAGTATTTGCCAAAAAATACAGCATCAACAGAGTTATTGTTTATTAACTTTTCACAAGTTATTAATAGCAAGTATATTGTAGATATTCGTTATATACACAACCTTTCTTCTTGTAACTTAAGAGTAGTGGTTAATCGTGAGTTAATGCAACCTAAACTATGAACAGCTATTCTAAAGTGAAAATCTACGTAGCACTTATTGTCAATGTCGTACAAGCAAATACCCTTGCTATGAAAAAATTGATATTAAAGAAAAATAAATCACAAAGTAAGAGAAATTATCATAAAAATATGATATTCTATAAGTTTTGATCAATAACATAAAAACTATCACCTTACAACAAGAAGGATATATAAACTTTACTACACTAAAAAATAAACACCTATAAAAGGTATCTCATTATTCTCATTAATTTTTATGATTTTATTTAGTATAATATATTACAATTATTCACTAGAGAATATATTTTTCTTACCGTGCTTAAGTGTAAGCTTTAAAAGCATATTGGAAAACAACATAATAAAAAAGCATCATATCAAATACAAGAACTGTGATTACATAAACCAATTAATAAGGCTAAGTGCTGAACTATTACTCAATCAGTTAGCAAAGTAAGAAACTCTTAAGTTTAATATTGTATGATCAAAATAGCAGAACAATATTCAGCAACCTTAACACTCAAGATCATAAATGTAGGTAGTTACTTACAAGTGACAAAATTGATAAATTACTAAACAATCAAGAGATATTTTTTACTAAAAGCCATAAAATTCATATGTTAGCATATAGCCTATTTTTTAACGTTTTCAGGCTTATTATCAGTAATTTAAAATTAATAATGCTTTACTTACACTTTTCCAATACCTAGTTGCTAATTAAGCAACATAAAACTAATGTTGAATTATAACAGATAAAAAGGCATTAGAGCAAGAAAACGCAAATAAGCTGAAGTTTTTTGCAAGCGTTACACATGAGCTACGTACACTCCATCACCCTTAATGTTATTTTATCATTGGACATGCGAAGTTAATCAAAAATGAAACTTTAGGTTCGATTGACCACTCTCGATATAAGAAGTATGCAAACGATATATACAATGCAAGGATACATTTATTTGCTTTAATTAACAATATGTTTGCTTTTGCAAAAGCTGAGTCAGCAGTTTAACAGCAGAAAAAGTGAAATTTAACCTAAACAAAATAATAGATTCGTGTTTTAATATGCTATCGCCTAAATTAAAAAAAACAGAAACTAGTTTAAAAAGTAGATGTTTGATAAACAATTATTAGTGACTACAGATCCTAAAAGAATGGCACAAATCATAATAAATTTATTACTAAACTTAATATTAAAGATGGTTTAATAAGAATGGCAATTAAAAAAATATAGAAAAAATTCATCAACTATTAAGTTTCATGACTACGAGAAATAGAATAATATGATATATACAAAGTTATATCTGTTTTCGGCTAAGCAGATGATCCATAATATAGAAACGAAGGTACAGGCATTGGATCACCGATTAGCAAAAAATTAATAGAGTTAATAGTGGAACTTTTGATATTAAAAGTGAAGTAAAACTTAGTACTACCAACATTAAATTTCTTTTATGGAAAGCAAATATACAAAAATTCAATTGACTTCTACTTAAAGTTCTTGAAAACTCTAACTATAATACACTACCATAAGTATCATTAAAAGAGTGAGATATGGGGTTAACAGTAGGAAATAATGCACCGGATTTTAGCTTACCAACAGATTCTGGCAAAAATTTATCACTAAGTGTTTTTTTTAATAAAAGAAATGTAGTTCTTTATTTCTACCCTAAAGACGATACTCCAGGTTGTACCATAGAGGCAAAAGATTTTAGAGATAAAATAAATGATTTTTCCTCCCTTCACACAGTGATAATCGGTGTATCAAAAGATAGTGTTAAATGCCATGCAAATTTCAAAGTAAAATATTCACTGCCATTTTATTTAGTTTCTGATGAAAATGTCGAAATATTAGAAAAATATGGTGTTTGGGCAGAAAAGAGCATATTCGGCAAGAAGTATATGGGGATAGAACGCACTACTTTTTTAATAAATAAAAAAGGTAAAATAGTAAAGATCTGGAAAAACGTAAAAGTTAGCGGACATGTCAATGAAGTTCTAGAGGAAGTTAAAAAAATATAAATTAAAAAACTATTTAGGTTAATGGTTACCAATTTTTATATAGAAAAAGAGAAGTTGGAATTATACAATCTTCATAACCACTTAAGTTTCAAACTGGGTTTAGTAATAACCAAGTTGGGGTCTTTAGTAAAAAAATGGTATTGGCAAAGCCAATATACTTAAAATAATCTTGTTACTTACAAAAACAATGAAATAAAAAAGTAAAAGCCAGTGAGATGCAAAACAGACCCACCAATAAAGACTGAGCAATACACTATGTTTTTTTAACAGAGTTGATTTTAACTCAATTAGTATCGCAAAGAATTTTAATAAGAAATTAATATAAATTGATGGGAAAATATAATCAAGCTATTCATTTCTTTATAGAAGACCCAATATAATATGGCTGATTTCACAAATGTATTATATTTTTCTCAATTCTCCAAGTGATAGACTAAAACTCTTGGATCGCATAGTTTCATTATTTAAGGAAAATTACATTTAATAAGTTTTGTTAAAAATAGATCAAAATTAAACTCTTTAAAAAGGTACTAACCACTGATACAACAAAAATTAATAAAATTATTAACAAGCATAGTACTCATGATAGTAAAAACTAGTAAGCAAATGCTACTTCAAATCTACCACAGTTACTGCAGACGCTGATAAAACAACTCCTACTTAATAGATAATTAAGTGGTTACTATAAAGTTAACTAATTCACCAACAGCAAACCTAGAAAAGACCACACAAACAAATATTTACTACGCCCAAGTACTAAAATAAAAAGTTAACAACTCCTGCATTTGTTTACCACGGCTTTATTCCCTCAAACTACCTCTTCTCCGTAACTTAATTAACTTACCATACCCTAATGCACCTAGTGAAGCAGAAATAATAGTGTAACCTTTTCTAAAACAGAATTAGATATAGCATATTAGTAAAAAACGGTAGCAGATCAAGTAGCCTATACTATCACCTTAAATAGAGATTAAGAAGTTCAAAGTTTAAGAGATAGTGGATTATCTTAGAATAGCAATGCACAATGTATATCAGAGTATTATCTCTAGTTGTAGTTTAATGTTTGATATGCAGATCATTGACCAATAATGGAAATTATTTTAATTCTATGATTTTTATGTTAAAATCTAATTTCTGGGTGAAATAAGTAGCTGCTGTTGTATGATAAATACAGCAGAGGAAAGTCCGGGCTTCAAGGAAAAATAGTGACGGGTAATACCCGCCGGAGGTGACTTCAGTTCAGGGCTACAGAAAATTACCGCCTAAGATTTTTAGGTAAGGATGAAAAGGTGTGGTAAGAGCATACCATACCAATGGCAACATTGGTAGTTGAGTAACCAACACTAGGAGCAAGATTAAATAAGAGTAGGTTTTATGCTTTTCCTCATGTCTACTCGGGTAAATCGCATGCAGTAAATGGTAACATTTACTCCAGATAAATAGCTACATAAACAGAACTCGGCTTATATTTCACCTAGGCACTTACATAAGTATCAGTAAGATAGCCTAAATAATAAGCATTTTATATGTTGTCCTTTATTTATTCTGCTTGATAGCCATTACTATTTTCCCTACTACTAATATTAGTATATTCTTCATCATCAAGATATTCTTTTAAGACATATCCTCTGCCCCAAACAGTTTCTATATGGCTTTTTCCATCATTCGCACTTTCAAGTTTCTTACGTAACTTACACATAAAAACATCAACTATCTTATTATCTGAAGGCTCATCTAAACCATTATAAAGATGATTTAAAAACATTTCTTTTGTTAGTACAGTGCCTTTACGCAACGCTAGTAACTCTATCATAGAATATTCTTTGTTAGTCAGGTGAACCGTCTTACCTTTCACCTCAACAACTCTATGATCAAAATTAATATTTATGTTACCAATCTTTATCACCGATTCAGGATGTCCTTTAGTACGACGGACTATTGCCTTTATTCGAGCTAGTAGCTCACTTTTGTGGAATGGCTTAGTTAAGTAATCATCAGCACCATATCCTAGTCCTTTAGCTTTTTGATTAACAGCAGATATACATGAAAGTATCAAGACAGGAACTTTAATTTTTGCACTTCTTAACCTTAACAATATATCATATCCATCAATATCACCGGGCAAGTGTATATCTAAAATAACTAGGTCATAATGATCCCCATTCGAGGAAACTATATTATTGTTGTAGTCTTGCGCAGAAGTTACAACATCACAAAAGTGTCCATCAGAAGTTAAAGCATTAACTACAGTCTTTGCACTTACTTGATCATCTTCAATTAATAATATACGCATATTTTATACCCCGTAAGTAATTTATAATTTTAGCAATATATATAACTAAGGAAAGTAACAAATCAAACTTTTATTAATAAATGGTCAAAACTACTATAATGGACATACCATTCCAAAATTATATAAACAGATCTAAAATATAATAGATATATTATATATCATAAGAACAATATTATTTTCAGTAAATATTGAATTAAAACCATTATCATTGAAAGAGTACTTAAGTTAATAAATATTTAACTATTCTATATATCTATGTCATATTTTTAATTTACCTACTATGCCATCTTAGAGTAGAATAATAATTTTCAGGGGCATTGTGTGACAATATCGATTTTAGGTGCTGGTGCATGGGGTACAGCAATTGCAATTTCACTGAGTGATAGGCAGAATGTAATTCTGTGGGTCCGTAATAGAACTACATTTGAATTAATCAATAGAACAAGAGAAAGTGACAAGTTACCTGGTTATCAAATTTCTGGCAATGTGTTAGTAAAGTCAGCCATTGAAGAAACAATTAATGCTTCAACAATAATCCTTGCTGTTCCCGTCCAGTCTTTAAGACAGGTATGTCAGCAATTACGTAATTGTGGATTAAAGAAAGACGTAGCAATAATTTTAGCCTGTAAAGGAATAGAAAGATCTACATTAAAACTACCGAGTGAAATAGTAAATGAAGTTCTACCTAATAATCCTGTTGCTATTTTTTCAGGCCCTAGCTTTGCTATAGAAGTCGCAAAAAAATTACCCTATTCAATGGTTCTTGCGTGTCAAAATGATACACTAGGGTCAAGGCTGATGTTAGAGCTACAACAAGAAAATATTAAATTATATTTTAGTAGTGATGTTATAGGAGTACAGATTTGTGCAGCATTAAAGAATGTTTTTGCTATAGCATGTGGGATCATTTTGGGTAAGAAACTTGGATACAATGCTCATGCAGCATTAATAGCAAAAAGTATGAATGAAATTCAAACTGTTTATCTAGCAAAAATCAATAATAGTAATATAGACACAGATACATTACTTGGACCAGCATGTTTAGGTGATCTAATTATGACATGCACATCCTTAAATTCAAGAAATCTATTCTTTGGATTCAAAATAGGTAGTAGCAATAATAGTTTTAATATCCAGCAAATTTTATTAGAAGGTAAATCAGTGATTGAAGGTCTTAGTACTGCTCAATCTGTATTTTATTTAGCAAAAAAGCTAAAGATAAAAATGTCTATATGTGAAGCTGTTTATAGACTATTATATGAAAATGCTCCTATAGAGAATACTGTTTCTGTTTTTCTAAGTTAATCTTTTGCTTTGGTGTATTATGAAAATTTTTCATAAATTGATATCAACATGGTGGTTATCTGGCACAGTAAAAAAAATGCCAGGTACTGTAGGCAGCTTAGCTTCTTATCCAATTGTTCCTATAGTACTAAGTAACAGAATTTTAGGTACAGTAACTATTATTTCTCTGTTCTTAATTGGATTATGGTCCATAAGTAACTACACAAAACACTACCAAACTCTACACGACCCAAAAGAGATAGTGATTGATGAAGTAGTTGGCCAACTATTGACAATATTTTTAATTTCGGTGCCGCTAAACCAAGAAATTAATAGCCTTTTATTGATGTTATGCTTTTTTTCTTTTAGGTTTTTTGATATAATAAAAACATGGCCTATAAATCTGATTGATAAAAATATCAAGTGTCCCTTAGGCATTATGCTGGATGATATTATAGCTGCAATTTTAGCCTGTGTTTTTATAGAAGCTTTTTATTGTTTATTATCTGTATATGCAGGATAAGGAAATCTATTATTCAAGTCTGGTTACTCAAAATCTAAAGGATTATATACTGCACGCAGCAAATTTATCTCGGTGGGAAGTACACAATGAATTTGATAACATCGGGTTTATAATAAATGGAACCAAGCAATCATTATTTAATTTTGTATTCTGTGAGGATCAATGTACTGAACTTTCTATACAAAAAACTTTAGATTATCTTAGAGCAAGGAATATAGAAGCAACATGGGTAATGAATCCACACACAAAGACAAATAATGTTCTAGAAAAAAGTGAGATAAAACACGTTAGTACACCAAAAAAAGTTTTAATTAATATGAAAAATTATCTCCTGTCTGCTGACATTGTTCCAAATTTAAGGTTGAATGTTGTAAATAGTAGCAATCTCTTAGAACAATTAGATTTATGTACCTCTAAAATCTTTCATCATAATGTTGGAATCGTCAGTACATTTTTCCGCGGCTTATCAAGCTACAATGATAAAAACTCAAGATTAAGGTTTTTTCTCGTAACACTAAATAATGAAGTTGTCGGAACATGTGGCTTTTATATTCAAGATAGCGTAGCCGGTTTTTATAGTGATGGAGTTTTACCAATTCATAGAAATCGTGGAATAGGTACCCAAATGGTTTTAGAAAGAATCAAAATAATCCAGCAGCTTAAATGTAAATACATAGTAGCACACTGTATGAAACCTTCTGTCAATCTTTATAAAAGATTGGGCTTTCAGATATTAGGCAATCTTTACTTGTATACTTCTTCAGCATAACTTATACATACCTTTATTGAGCAGTTACAAATTTTTACGTCCGTTTTTAAAGGTAATATGTTTTTTCTGTATGAAGTAGTTTTATTATTAATTTTAATACTATTCTTTCTCTCTTATTCTAAGTTGAAAGTAGATAATAAAATTAAGAGCTTACAACATCAAAATATTATAATAAACAATCTAATTGATACTGTAGACGATGGGTTTTATATCTGGGATGCAAAAAAACGTATAGAAAAGTTTTCCCCTAACTTACTGATCTTGCTCAACACCGTTTTTTACTCATTCAATGAATTTGTAAACTTTTTTGAGCAATCAGAAAGTTTAATTAAAAATTTTACTGAGGCAAAAAAAATAAATAAATCCTTTACTCTGGATTTAAAATCAAAAGATGGCGAGATTTACTGTATCTGCTATGGCAGAAGCATAATAGATAATTCTAATACTGTAATCGGCGTGTTGCTGTGGATAAGAAACATCTCAGACTATAAGATACAAGCTACTGAACTTGAATTAGAAAATAACAAACTTAAACAAAAAATAGAAAGCTACAGAAATATTTTCAACTCTCTACCATTTCCGATACTCAAATATAATGAAAATAAAAAGATAAAGTTTTATAACTCTTTTTACGATAAATACATAAATAACTCTCAAAGATTGACTGTTACTAACAGCGCTCAAAGCCTGAAATCAGGAAAACATGTAATAACTTACAAAAATGAACGCAAGGTTTTTGATTTTATTAAGATTCCAATACGAAACTCCGGTAGCATAGTAATATATGGAAAAGATGTTAGTGATACAGAAGAGTTATACGTTAGATTAGATAGCTACTTAGCAGCACAGAAAAATTTACTTGAGGAATTACCAATTGCTATCACGATATACGGTAGGAATCAAAAACTAAAGTTTTTTAATAATGCTTTTATAAAAAGTTTTCAATTTGACATAAAGCTCTTGGCATCTTATCCCACTTATCATGAAGTCATGTTTTACTTATTCGAATCTAAAAAACTTCTAAAACAAGAGGATTTTCAAGCTATTAGTAACCAAAGGCATGAGTTATTCAAAAAATTACTTACACCATATAATAGTACAATCAACCTCACAAATGGAAAAGCATTTAGAACATTAATAATACCTTATGCTTCGGAAGGTCTACTCTTCTCATACGAGGAGTGCAAGAGGTAACATTCAAACTCCTCCCCTCTTTAACATAAGCTGCTTTATTTCTACTATTGCTCTTGCTGGATTAAGCCCCTTAGGACAGGTTTTTGTACAATTCATTATTGTATGACAGCAATATAACCTAAATGGGTCATTTAAGGCATCAAGCCTCTCATCTTTCTTATTATCACGACTATCAGCAATCCACCTATAAGCCTGCAACAGTATTGCAGGTCCTAAAAATTTATTACTGTTCCACCAGTAGTTCGGACAACTAGTTGAACAACAGGCACATAATATACAATCAGAAAGTCCATCAAGTTTTCTTCTATCTTCAGGAGACTGCGAATATTCCTTATTTAATAAACCAGGCTTATCTGCTTGTAACCAAGGATTAATTGACTTATATTGCTCATAAAATTGGCTCAAGTCTGAAACTAAGTCTTTTATCACATACATATGAGGTAATGGATATACCTTCACGTCACCTTTTATATCAAATATAGACTTAATACATGCAAGAGTATTGGTTCCACCAATATTCATCGCACAAGATCCACATATTCCTTCTCTACAAGAACGCCTGAAAGTTAAGGTCGAATCTATTTCATCCTTTATCTTTATCAAAGCATCAAGCACCATAGAGCCACAATTATCCATATCAACAAAAAATGTGTCTATTCTAGGATTTTTCCCATCATCAGCTGACCAACGGTAAATTTGAAATCTTCTAACGTTTTTTGCCTTAGCAGGAGCAGGATAAACTTTACCCTTTCCATTAATTTTAGAATTCTTTGGCAAAAAAAACTGGACCATATGTTTACTTTTTATTATCTATGGCTATTTCTAAAATAGCTTCTATTTTGTAAATAACATATTTTATTATTATCTACTATACTTTTATTCAATTACCTCTAAATTAGATAAGTAATTGCAGCTAAAAGAGGTCAAAATACTGCTTTCCCAGCTTTTCATTATAACTTCTTCATCTTCTTTTTGGTGATCGTAACCAAGTAAATGTAATAACCCATGTACTAACATATGTGCAACATGAGCTATGGTAGATATATTGTATTCATTCGACTCTTTTTGTATTGTGTCTATTGAAATCGCTACATCACCTAGATCACACTTATTAGATAGTTGCTCATACCGAAACGATAACACATTAGTTGGTTTATCTATTTTTCTAAATTTTAAATTAAGTTGATGTAGTAAATTATCATCAGCAAGAACTACTGATATACTTGGCTTATAGTGGTCTATCTCCAATTTTTGCAGAGAAACACTCATAACGCTTAATACAAATCGCTTTGGATCATCTGTAACGCTATACCATCTCTCATCAAGAATATTTACTTCTAACATTTACTCATCCTTCCATCCATCTTCTATGAGACTGGAAAAACTGATAAACATGATTGTTCTAACATGACCATATTTTTCAAAAGTAATTTTTTTATATCACTCAACATCACTTGATTACCTAAAAACTTGAAAAGATCGGTAACATGATAACATTCCTTGAAGACTTCAACTATTCCAAATACCACCTTTCTTTACTTGCATGATAAAAGATGCAAAATCCCCTCGCTACATATTTCTTATACAACTTTTGAGCTTAATAGCTACCTACCCTATTTGCTATTCTTTTCTTTTCATTTTACCATAAATTCACTTAGCTCTCAGTTAAGTATCAAAAACTACATTATTTTTTTCTTCTTAAATAAGCTGGTATATCATAAATATTATTACTCCATTTTACTCTTTCACTTACTTGCTCAGCTGGCTTTGTCTTCAGTACTGAAGCTTGACTATAAGACCACTTGAATTTTTCTTCCTTTGAAATCTTAGTTTGACTGACAGACGAAGTTTCTGCTCTGCCATCACGGATATTACTACTATTATCAATACCAGTTGCAAGAACAGAAACTCTAACTTTACCTTCCATTGCCTGATCAAAAGTAGCACCAAATATTATATTTGCGTCTTCATCTACCTCTTCACGCACTCTATTCGCCGCAGCATCAACTTCAAATAGAGTCATGTCCTCACCACCAGTAATATTAATTAATATTCCCTGTGCACCTTTCATTGACATATTATCGAGCAATGGATTAGATATTGCAGCCTCTGCAGCGGTAACTGCTCTATCTTCCCCCTCTGCTTCTCCGGTACCAATCATTGCTTTACCCATTTCGTTCATCACTGTTCCTATATCAGCAAAGTCAAGATTAATGAGTCCTGGCATAACCATTAAGTCAGTTACTCCTCTGATGCCAATATGCAGAACATTATCAGCAAGTCTAAACGCATCGGCAAATGTAGTTTTTTCATTGGCAATTCTAAATAAGTTTTGGTTTGGAATAACAATTAGTGTATCTACATATTTTTGCAATTCTTCAAGTCCGAGTTCTGCAATGCGCATACGACGTACACCTTCAAAGTCAAATGGCTTGGTTACAACCCCAACAGTCAATATCTTTTTCTCTTTTAACATTTTATCTTTAACCGCAGCTCTTGCTTCCCTTGCCGCTTTCGCAATCACTGGTGCTGCACCTGTACCAGTACCACCACCCATTCCTGCTGTAATAAAGAGCATATGACTATCTTTTATATGTTCCATAATTTCTTCAATTGATTCTTCTGCCGCACCTTTACCAATATCAGGCAAAGCACCAGCACCAAGTCCCTTAGTTAGGTTAATACCTAACTGAATTTTTTTATCGCACAATGACTTTTCCAGCGCCTGAGCATCAGTATTTGCTACAACAAAATTTACTCCCTGCAAATTAGATTGAATCATATTATTCACGGCATTTCCACCAGCACCACCAACACCTATAACAGTAATTCTTGGATATAGAACAGGCAACTCCGGTAAACTGAAGTTAATAGACATTTACATTTCCAAATTTAGCAAATTTACTCAATAATAAGTTACTGTTTTTTTAACAACATGCAAACACTTTTCACTTCTATAAACAGTAAACAAGATTTACTTATTCTTACATTATAAGTATCATCAATTATCAGCGGTAACTATCAAATGTATTACCTAATTGATATAAAAACTAGAAAATATTAAAAAAGGGAAAGAGACTTATCTCTTTTTCTCATTAAACTACGCTTTTTAACTATCCCAATTTCTCCACCTATTAACTTAGGATTGCTTTGATCATCTTTTTCATAATCATTAAGTACAGTCTCTTTTACCTCTCCAATTTGGCTTACTTTACTATAGTTTATATATAAAGTTTACAGTAGGTACAACTATGTAGCAACTAACAGAGAACCAGTAGTAAATATCAGATAGTCACTGCGAGTGCATATAATCCTTTACCTTCAGCTATTATCATACCAACATAAGTTAATGCTGCTCCATAGTAACAGAAGTTACATAAACTAGACTTAAAAAATAAGCAACTATATAAAACTGCTACAATTCATATCAACAACTTGTAGCTGTTTTCATTTACCCTTTCTTCTAGTACAGTCATTAAGCCCACCCAACAGCATCTAAAATTTCCCAGTAACTTCAGCTTGTTTATATCCTTCTAAAATAGCACAAAAACACTATCTCTTGCATCTATATTTAGAATTTTTTAAAATGCCATAACTTTACTCTCTAAATAGAATATTTCAATTTATCTAAAAGTAACATACATAATTTTCAAGGCCTCATCAAATAGGTCCATTTACTAATATGCTCTATCCCTATAGTTAGCACCTTAGCGGATATGTGCTCTTCTCATCTCTCCACTTTTCTTAAAACTTGAATGGTTCTTATCACCTTCATACGCATATGCAACCCCGATTAGAAACATAGTCCTCTTTGCACGTATTTTAAATCTTAACTTTCTACTTGATCTAGCTTAGTAAATTTATCCAATGTTCCACCGCTTATTACTCTTTTTCTTACATTATCATTACCCCTCTCCTTTTGAGTAAGGTTCAAAATACTGACAGGCTAACATTTTGACACATATATCTCTTTCTTATCAAGAAACATTCTTGACATTTTTTTGCCATTACAATTTCTGTCATGCCGTAAAGTTTATTGCATGATCTACTCAAATCACCTAAATAACCACATATACATGAATTCATTGCAGCAATTGATTAAAAATGTCCTAGGCAAGTAATATGAATATTAGCCTTTAAGGTAGTAACTCTCCTAGCTTCAAACAACTAACATAGAATACAAATGATTGAGGTTCACGAAATGGAAGGGTTATTTTAAATGCCTCATTGTAGCTTATATTATACTGAAAATAATATTTATATCAATAATTTCCTGCTTAGCTAAGCTAATCAATAAACCTATAAACTGCTTGGCAAGAATCAACTTTCTAGTAGAGGTTGTTTATTGTTTAAACAACAAAAGTATATTGTATCCATCTGCTTGCTGCAATTCCAACCGTTTTCTTTACAATAACTTGACTTTTAATATCTCTATATCAAAATAGATCTTTTTTTCTGCTTATTTTAAATTATTGACTCATAATTACCTACTCACCTTTATAAGGTCTTAATACGATATCAATCAACTTCTCTATAGCCAAAACTAAAATATTCTTTACCAATTCAACCTCTACTACATTTTTCTATGGATAAATCACTTTTTTGTTTTTCTGTTTTATATTAACTACCATTAGGAAACCCCTAAAACTGAAATAATTCACCATTAAGGACAAGTTCATTTATTAAAATAAATATTATAATATAACTAAACTTTTCAATCGGAATAATATATATTAATAATAAGTAGTCTAATAACAACATTAAGCCATAATGTTTGCTCTCTTTAAGCAGCAAATCTAGAAAAAAAGATTAATTGTGATCCTTTTAGAAAATAAGTAGTAGACAATTGAACTTAATGTTAATGCTACCTTAACACATCCCTAGATTCTGCAACAGCCTCATCTGGACAATTCAATGTATTAAAGGCAAAAACACCATTTACTATATGAATTTAGATATTAATATTCATTATGTTAATACCCTAAAGTAAACAGTACTCATATTTGCAATCATAATGTACCTTATTAAGATTAGAATCTAACATGCTAAAAGAATTACAAAAAAAATAGAGGTCACGTGTTTTAACTCTCCATACTTAAGCTATTAATAGACTTCTTACATAATAATTTACAGTGTACTAGGTATGATGTTACAAAAACAAAGAAATTACTCAACAAATCTAATTAATTTCTTACTACAGCACTAAGATTATCCTTGATCGGAAACTTACCTTCGATTTATAGATTTAACAACAAAATTCAGTAAAAACTTAAGGCATTTCCCCAGGTTACATAAAATTACAACAGCTTCATACTTCTAAACTTTCTCTATATTTAGTCAAATCGACCTTAAATAAATATTAGCAAGGAGTTATTACTATTAACTCAGAGAAGTACAGAATCAAAATCAGCACTAGAAATTTTTTTACCTTTCTTCTATTTGGTAAAACTTTTAGCATTTTTAGTTGCAATTTAAGAACCTGAGAGAGATTTATTTTAGTGCACAACCCTAAAACTTATATTTCTTTTTTTTCTGAATGATAGAAACTAGTTATCTGTACAGCACTACCTTGATAAATAAAAACTACAATATCCGTACGATTCACACATAGTGTTAAAACCCAAGAACTCTCCAAAAAGACAAAAGAGGTAGATCAAGACTACCTCTTTCTTGCTTAGCTATACTGCTTACTTTGCTTGTTCTTGATCTACAGTCTGTCCAATGATAACTGAGTTCAAATAAGTATTAAACTCTTTAGCACCCGCTCTATCTAACCCTAATGTCTTCGACATGTCAGTTTGAGCTACATATTTACCTTCATTACTTTTCATATTTAATGAACTTATATTTAAGAGCAAAGTATTACCCATTTCTTGGCTCTTCTCGCTTGTAACAATAACATAGCATTCCTTACCCTCTGAGTTAGCAAAATCTATACGATACTCACCTTCTACAATCCTTCCATCTTTATCTCTATTTTTATTATTTCTTTTTATATACTCAAACTCCTTCTTTGTCACTTGCAGCTTTACATTACCGCTATCAACAACAAACTTCATAGCTTCCAACTCAGATATTTTATTATTTTTACTGATAGCATACATTGCTAAACCAATTAGTGCAACAGCAACAGTTGCTAATATACCTATTCCAAGTGGTGTAGCTGCGAAAGTTGCAAGCGGAGTTAAAGCTGAAGTCGAAGATACCCAATGTGGTGCTGAAAATGCTGCTGTTGCACCTACAACATATAGAGAAGTAAGTGCTACAAGAGCTACATTCATTTTGCGAAGTTGACCACGATGATTCCTGAAAATTGACATTATTAACCTCTTTGATAAATCATTAATATACTAAAACTATATGTAAAAACTACCTCAGTCAAGAAATTTTTCACGTCAAACCCGATTGAGAGACAACGCTTACATAAACTATCTACCACTTGAACCAAAACCGCTTGCATTTCGGTCAGTTTCTTCCATGTAAAACTCTTCTGTATTATTCCAAACTATCCAAGATACAGGAGTAACAAGAATTTGTGCAATCCTATCTCCCCTTCTTATTTCATACGGTTGGTTGCTTAGATTAATTAAGCAAACTTTAACTTCACCTCGATAATCAGAATCTACAGTACCAGGAGAATTTAAGACAGTAATTCCATGTTTCGCAGCAAGGCCAGAACGTGGGCGAATTTGTCCCTCAAAACCATTCGGTATTGCAATTACAATTCCAGTTGGAATCAGCAACCTTTCAAGCGGATTTAAAATCACAAAATTACCCAGTGCTGCATAAAGATCCATACCAGCACTCTGCGCAGTTGTGTAGCATGGAAGAGGCAAACCCTCTCCATGTAATAATTTCCTTATCTCTACTTCAATTTTTTGCACTCTATCCACCAAAAGCTAAATCGTAATATATAAACTGTATATCCATAAAAGTAATATGTCACAGTAATTAATGCTCAGCTACAAATCACTCATAACCGATATACTTGAATTATTCTCAGTAAATAAATCAATCATAACATTAGGTATTCTACCATCAACTATATGCGCAGTTCCAGCACATTCTTCTACCATTTTAGTGCACGCTATAAGTTTTTCAATAAGCCTTTCTCCCCTAATTTTACCACAGTTAATTGATGTATTTAAATTTTTAATAGATATCCTCCTGCTACCAATTTTATCTATTTCTTCTGTATCACTAAAGGTTATCATTTTAGATGCAGAAACTGCAATTGCTATCGCACTTGCAGCACTATCAGCATCGATGTGATATGTCTCTCCACTTCTTCCATGACCAACAGGTGCAATAACCGGTATAAAATCTGATTCCTCAATAAAAAACAATATATCAGGATTAATCTCAATTGGTATACCAATAAATCCCATATCTAATATTCTTTCAATATTGTCTGACCCATTTTCTTTAAGGGTAGTGCTTACTTTTTCAGCCCTTATCAGGTTACCATCTTTTCCACACAATCCAATAGCTGAACCACCAGCAGAATTTATGTGCTGAACAATTTTTTTATTAACTGAACCACATAACGCCATTTCAATAATTTTCATAGTGTCTTTGTCCGTAAGTCTGATATTATTCACAAACTTACTACCTATGCCTAAGATTTTCAGCACAGAATCAATTTCACGCTCCCCGTCATGAACTATAACTGGGTTTATACCAAGCTGTTTCAGCAAGACAATATTATGTATAAAAGTACTAAACAGTGTTTCATCTGAAATTACCACACCACCACATCTGATGACAAAAGTTTCCCCTACAAAGTTGGGTATATTAGATAGCACTTCAAGCAATATTTCTGTTTTTTGTTTAAATGATATCTTACCATTTGAAAATTCACTGCTTTTCATCTTTTCATTTTGTAAACTTGAAAAATTCATCTCTTACCTTGGTTATTTTACATTTAACACGGGTGCTCATTTGATGAATTGATACATTCTCATTATTAACCCATTTTTGAGTGCTTTCTAAAATTGCATCGAGATTTTTTTGACTTACTTTGTCTACTTTTGTTAGCACAATATCAAAGTTAATATTGTTGTATATTAACCAATAAATAAAGTCTTTGTCTATTTCTTTTAGTCCTACTTTACTATCTACCAACACAAACACTCTTTTTAGGCTTCTTCTTTGAGCTAAATAATACTCACTTAGGTTCAGATACTGTATTGTTTCTTCTTTGCTTGCACAAGAATAGCCATACCCTGGCAAATCAACAAGTCTAAACTTATCATTATACATAGAATAAAAATTTACCTGCCTAGTACACCCAGGTTTAGAAGAAACTCTGGCAGCTTTTTTACTGTTTATAAGCAGGTTAATTAAGCTCGATTTCCCTACATTTGATCTACCGGCAAACGCAATCTCCGGAACTGACTCACCTGGTAGTGATTTTATGTCTGAAGCTCCAAATATAAAATTGCTATTTGATGTCATCTTTCTTGCACTATTATAGAAATATCTAAGGTAGTATGTATATTATAATGTTATTGCTTGATGTAAAAAATTTTTTATTTCAAGTATATGTTATTTACTAAGGTAGTTAAAATATTAGACTTAAGCTATATGGACATAGAAAACAATTTACAAGATTTAAAGAAAAAGTTTAATGACATAGAAAGAAAATTAGGAAATCCTATCAACTTAAGTCAAAAAGAATTTATCAATTTCTCAAAAGAATATTCTGAACTCAGACCAATTATCAAAATAATTGATGAATACAACACGCTGAAAAAAGAAATTTCAGATTTAAAGGAAATATTAAAAGATGAAAACAGTGAATATGACATAAAAGAGTTAGCAAAAGAAGAATTTCTCGAGAAACAAAAAGTATTATTACCAAAAGTAAAAGCTAAGCTAAAATTAGCACTACTACCGACAGATGAAGATGATTCAAGAAATGCAATACTAGAAATTAGAGCAGGCACAGGAGGAGAAGAAGCAGCGTTATTTGCAGCGATGTTATTCCGCATGTACCAAAAGTATGCAGAAAAAAGAAACTGGAAATTTGAACCAATAAGCATTTCTAGTACAGGCATAGGTGGCTACAAGGAAGCTTCTGCACTTGTTAATGGAACAGAAGTCTTCGCAAGGCTGAAATTTGAATCAGGAGTACACAGAGTACAGCGAGTACCAGAAACTGAATCCTCAGGAAGGCTACACACTTCAGCAGCTACTGTTGCAATATTACCAGAAGTTGAGGAAGTCGATTTTAAAATAGAAGAGAAAGATTTACGAATAGACGTTTACAGGTCTAGCGGCCCCGGTGGACAATCAGTCAACACAACTGACAGTGCAGTAAGAGTTACTCATTTACCAACAGGAATAGTTGTAATACAACAAGACGAAAAATCGCAGCACAAAAATAAGGCAAAGGCGTTTAAAGTATTGAGAGCAAGGCTATACGAAATTGAAAGGCAAAAAAAAAAGATAGAAAGATCAACAATGAGAAAAAGTCAAATTGGTTCTGGAGATCGTTCTGAACGTATAAGAACTTACAATTTTCCACAATCAAGAATAACAGACCATAGAATTAATCTGACTTCACATCGGCTAGAGCAGATTATAAAAGAAGGCGAGCTAGATGAATTTATTGAAGCATTAATTTCACGTAACGAAGCAGAAAGGTTAGCAGGAGAAAATTAATTACCTATACATCTATAATTAATCACACCTTATCCTTTAAAGGCAACAAACAAGCAGTAAAAATGAGTTCCAGCACTACTGAGAAAAACATAGACAGCTACACTGATTACTTACCATTGTAAATACAGCTTGTTGAGTTGATAAAAATAGTCATGACAAAAAATTTGATAAATGAAACTGTGAAGGAAGTTTATACCTCTAATTTCATAGAAATGATCCAATAATATGTCAAAGGCACTATTTGATAAACTTTATAACCAATACACAGAACAACAACCATAGGTAATACTACTAAATATAAGTATTGAATATAATTATACTAAATGTTAAAAAGTAATAGAGAGATCCAATAGTAATCCCGCTTATACCATAAAAATCTTACACCATCTCGCTCCAAGTTTTTGAAAAACATCGCCTGCAATTAGACCAACACTTAAGAAACACCCCTAAAACTATTTGTATCTTAATGTAGGGCACAAAATAGTGCCAAATAAACCAAAAAAATTCCATAAGTGATAAACGATATATAAGCAACAGAAAAGAGACTCAGTATAAAAATGGCACAGTAAGTTTTACACTTGATAATAACCTTTTACAACCCTCAATCATTTTTCTCAAACTGAAAATATTATGGTTCTTTTCTATTTCTAATAATACTAAAAGCAACACAATCTAGGGAATCAACCAAATTATTACGATACCTGCATAAATATCACACCATTCACCAATTCTATTGATGAAACTATCCAAAACAGACACAAATACCATGATCATAGCATAAAAATTATTATCTTACAGTACTTAATTAAGTTCTCTGCCAAAATATAAAGAAACAATAAATGCTAAAAGCCAAAACCTATCAATACACATTTTTAAATGCTATATATAATATAGCTGTCTGTAGCATACATTTCATACAAGAATGTTGCGGATCATACATTTACAAAGTCTTTCAATGTTTCAACTAGATGTTAATACAAACTGGTCCAATAAACCTTGTAAGTAAACCTATCTAGAAGAATATTTATAGGAATAGATGCTAAAACAATACCCTATATAATATAACCTCATAAAATTGTTCTATATCTATTACTCCTATATTAAACCTTATTAACAATTCAGGAACTACAACGTTTTAAATTACACGCAATACATATCGATCTATATAAAACAGAGATATTAATAACCATATTAAGTAGTTTCACTCTACAGCAATAACTTTACCTCAAAGCTGAGTTTATAGATGGTTTAGTCATAAAAAGAAGTTTTATGTCAGAAATTGTAAAAATTATATAATTTAACTAATATTCTTATTTTTTTTACAAATTTCGCTTAGCTAAGCAATTAGATACAGGAATGAGATATTATTTAGAAAAATAGAGCAAAAAAAATATTTATTTTTCATACAATACCAAAGAGAAGAAAACACAGAATAAGAGGTGAAATATATTACTCTTAAAGTTCTAAATGAACATGATGTTAAGCACATAGTTGTTGTAAACGTGCCTGACACTAGATTATATCAGATTTCAATATGAATAAAAAAAATACTGAATAATACGAAGAAAGTCGAAATAAAGGAACTTGATCGCAACTCAAAGTAAAAAACATGATTAGCGAATACAAGAGAGAAGGCTTCAACCATCAAGATACATGATATCAGACGTTACAGATTACTTAAAATATTAAAAAACATAAAAATACTTTTAAAAATTGATATTTAAAAGAAAACTTAACACTTAATATTATCCCCTAGATACAGCAAAGAAACACTAAGGAATTACTTCTTTTTCAATTACTTTCATCAGATTACAAAACCTCTCCATAAAGTTAGCAACAAATTATATTAGTTAATCAAAAATGATGAATAATGTGAGTTAATTAAATCAAAATAACAAGAGAATGTGCTCTTATAACCTATTCTCGTTTAAAAGCGTCCAAGTTTCAAAGTAATGCTTAGATTCTATAGTAATTTTATAGAATAAAATTGATTACTTTGTAAACAAAATCCTCCTGAAGGACATACTATAGATTTCATATGCACTTCAACTTGCTTAAACTATCACTGTATCCTTTATCTTTTTAATTTAATATCTTCATAAAATTTGTAAACAGAGTATAAGTATAGTAGCTTTTATATATCGATTAAATATCAAGCCAAAAAGACCTATGTGTTTCTAGCTCGATGCTCATTTCAATTAAGCAAAGAATTATACTCTTCAGTCAACACCTTATCTCTTTCCTCTCACAATGCTTTTTTATCATTGTAACCATCTTTTCTCCTATCCACTTCTATATCAAGTTAATATTCTAAAAAACCTATAATAGTAGCTACTAATACTCCCAGTACCTCTGGCATTCAATATAAGCACTTAGTGTTTAATAATTTTATTACCATTACTCCAGCAACCACCGGTTAATCTGCAATTTAGGTAACATTTTATCCATATTATCTAGATACTAGCATAATTCCTGATGTAAAGTTATTAAAATGAAAAACAATATCTATTACATTTTCAACCGCAATTCTTATTAGTATTAGACCTTTTTTCCTTTCATTATACCTCTAATTTCCTCGCTCATTTCATTCAATGCAAAGTAAAACCTCTTACTGTTTTAAAGAAGCTAATTCTATATGATATATTCACTCTATTTTCACACATTTCCACAGTTAATCTTTCTAGCAATAGACTCTTTCCGTTGATTTAAATTAGAAAATTTTGTTATTATAATATTAGTAACATTAACTCCCCTAATAGCCGCCTGCACCATATACTTGACTCCTTCAATAGTGGACTCTTCTAATTTATTAAAATAAGATGACTTTGCTGTTGTATTATCAATTCTAACACTTTCCACAATTGGTCATTGGCTACCTTGCATATTTTCAGTAGCACTTATCTCTTCTTTTATTGTATTAAATCTTTACTACTATAAGTACCATGCTTAACGTTCTTTGTTCCTACTAAGGATATAGGCTATGCTTTACTACTTAACTTAACCAGTATTAGTGCTAGGCAATTTATTGTAAAATTTACTAATCATCGATTATTGGGATTACTAAATATCATAAAATTTTTTATGATCCTTACCCGCTTACTTCAATTTGAAAAATTACATAAATACTAAACATAAAAGAAACAATTAATTTTTACTTCATCGCTTACAATTAAATGATTAAATCAATTTAACCTTTCATTAGTCCATATCTATCTTACATTGCCTGGTAATAATTTCATAGATATTTTATACTCTCCAAATTAATTTATGAAAATATTACTCAAATTAACAAACATCTTTTTATACTAGAGATAAACCACCTGAAAGTACAACCTTTTTACTAAAATCTTTATCTAAAGATAATTTCTGTTACACTAAATAATATATATTAAATATAGATCGATACATTGATTTTTATCCTCATTACAACTTATTATTCATAAATAACTTCAATAAAACGATGAAGCTAAACGAAATTAGGGAAAGGTTTATAAAATTTTTTGTAAATAATAATCACAAGCAGATTCCTTCCTCTCCTTTAATTCTAGAGCATGACCCAACACTCATGTTCACAAATGCTGGTATGGTACAGTTTAAAAACTGCTTCACCGATTTACAAAAAAATGAATTAGAACGTGCTGTTTCGAGTCAAAAGTGCCTAAGGGCTGGCGGTAAACATAATGATCTAGAAAACGTTGGTTATACAACTAGACATCACACATTCTTTGAAATGCTTGGGAACTTCAGCTTTGGTGATTACTTCAAAGAAACAGCAATAGAACTCGCATGGAAATTTATTACTGAAGAACTATCTCTTGATAAAAGCAGATTATCCATAACTATTTATCATACTGATGATGAATCATATGAGATTTGGCATAAAATAAGCGGTTTTTCAAATGACAAAATCATAAGAATTACAACAGACGATAATTTCTGGAGCATGGGCAATACTGGCCCATGTGGGCCATGTTCTGAAATTTTTTACGATCATGCAGAGTCCAGCTTACAAAACGATGATAGAATTGTTGAAATCTGGAATTTGGTATTCATGGAATTTAACAAGGATGAAGAAGGCAATTTACAAAAATTGCAAAAAAAATGCATCGATACTGGAATGGGTCTTGAGAGAATAGCCGCTGTGATGCAAAACGTTCACGATAATTATGATATTGATCTATTTTCTGCTATAATAAGTAAATCACAAGAATATTGTGGAAATATAAAAAATAAAGTAGCTCATAAGATTATCGCAGACCATCTTCGTTCAGCTGCATTTCTAATTGCAGAAGGAATACTTCCTGGAAGTGAAGGTAGAAACTATGTGTTACGCAGATTAATCAGGAGAGCTGCACGTTATATCCACCAGCTTGGATATAACAACCCCCTTCTTCATCACATTTTTCCGGTGTTAATAGATAGTTCAAGCTCAGCTTATATGGGAGATGTTTACCCTGAGTTAATCAGAGCTAAAAGCTTAATAGAAATGACGTTAAAATCAGAAGAAGAGAACTTTAAAGATACTTTAGTAAAAGGTATTAATCTTTTGGAAAAATTTACTGCAGATTTAAAACCAGGCGATACTCTATCAGGAAAATCAGCGTTTAAGTTATATGACACTTATGGATTCCCTTTAGATATCACACTCGATCTTCTAAAAGAGAGAAAAATAAATTTCGACCAAAAAGGTTTTAATAACGCAATGGAAGAACAGAAAAAAAGGGCACGTGTTAAATGGATAGAATCCAGTGAAAAGTCAGTTAAGCAAACATGGGTTGATTTGATTAATAAATTTGACAAAACAGAATTCATTGGTTATACTTCTAATGAAGCAAAGGATGCAAAAGTACTAGCCATAATCTCCCCTGAAAACAAAGTTATTGATTCTGCACAAAAAGGAGAAAAGGTAACTATCATACTTGATAAAACACCTTTTTATGGCGAGTCAGGTGGACAAGCAGGGGATATTGGAGAGTTACTTATTACCATTCCAGTGTCAAACACTGAGATTCAAAAAAAAAACAACCAATCATGCACTACAAATTATATTACTCAAGGTATAGTTACAGTAGAAAATACCAACAAAATTAAAGACTTATATTTCCACAGGTGCATAGTTAAATCTGGCTCAATTTGTAAAGGTGACATAGTTACAGCAACTATTGATAAAGGAAGAAGGCAAAGCTTGAGAAGAAACCACTCAGCCACACATCTTCTGCACTTTGCACTGAGAAAAACCTTAGGTGATCAAATTACCCAAAAAGGCTCCTTAGCTGCATCAGATAGATTAAGATTCGACTTTAGTCATAACACTCAAATCACTCAAAATCAGCTATTTTCAATAGAAGATATGATAAACTCCTTAATAAGAGAAGACCTCTCCACATTTACAAAAATTCAGAACATAAATCAGGCAATGAACGAAGGAGCTATTGCGTTGTTTGGCAAAAAATATAATAATCAGGTTAGAGTTGTAAACATTGGAGATTCGAAAGAATTATGTGGTGGAACGCACGTGAAACGCACTGGAGAAATTGGTTTGTTTAAAATAGTAACAGAATGTTCTATTGCATCTGGAATAAGAAGAATTGAAGCTTTAACTGGCCAAGAGGCAATTAATTATGTACGTAATAATGAAATTAACTTAAAAAAAGTTGCAAAATCCATAAAAGCGCCAACAAGTGAGATAATAAACCGACTAAATATTCTAAATCAAGAATACAAAGAATCCAAAGCTAAAATAAAAAGCCTTTATAAAAAACTCATAGAAGTAGAAAACATAAAAAGCACTAAAATAAATGGGATATATTTTATAAGTCATGCTTTTACTGACATTCCAGTAAACATAATAAGAGAATTTGTCCTGCAACAACAAAAACCAAAAACAATAATAGCTTTTACAGCAACTGGAAAAAACAAAACACTTTTACAATCCTCCATCATTCCAGCGACATACACTGAAACAATGCCAAGTGAAGTTGCTAATTTCTCACTAAACAAGAAGCCCAATAAAACAGTTCTGATTGTAAAAATAAGTAAAGACCTAACTGATAAAATCAGTGCAAAAGAGTTAGTATCTACCATAACTGGAAGAGACTGTGGTGGAAATGTTGAACTTGCTCAAACAAGCTGTAATAGCAGTAGTGATATTATCATAGCTATTTCTAACTACTTAGCAAGATAGTGTATTATATGGTAGAGCTTGTTGTTGTACTCCTATGTTACAAAGTTCACTCAACTTAGTTTTTACCGTCTCTTCTGCTTCTCGATAGATGTTCTTACCTTCATTAATCAGTGTAAACTCAATATCCTTAAAAAATCTATTCCACATACTACATAAATGCTCTTTTATTTGAGGCCATATGTTTTTTTTAAAGGTCTCTCCATCATCAGAAAATACATTACCTAATAAAGCTCCTACTTTCTCATAACTTGATTCAAAATATTGAAGCAATGTCTCCACCTCCTTATAAGTACTATGTGCCGAATCTAACGCTTTTCCTTCTACACTATTTTTATCTCCGATAGCTGATAACCCAAGCTTATTATAATTCAAAGCAATCTGCGCAGGTTTTATCACCTTTCTATATACCCAACTCCAACCCTGATCTAACAAATTATTTTTATAATCTTTCGATATATTTTTTGGTACATTATTTACTATACTTTCCATTAAAATACCTATCAAAGGAGACAATAAAGCCTGACAAAAATGTTTGATATTATCTTTTGTTTTAATCACAGGATACTTGATACATTTTTCTGCCAAACAGCATTCAAGTTCTGCTCTTTCTAATAACTTCTTGATTTCCTCTTCATTAAAAGCCTCTTGCTTACATACCTTAAACAAATCGTCTTCTATTACTGCAAATCTTATTTTTTCGCGAGACGTTAGTTCTTCCCTGTAATCATTTTCTGTTTTCTCATTTATCAATAACCCCTCTTTCTCTAATCCTAATCGTTCTAATGTTTCTAGAATTTCTTGATTATTTTTCAAGCATAACTCCACTAACTCTATACTTAAAGATTCCTTCTCTTTACTATTTTTCTCACTACCCAAACTCTTATTCTGCTTTTCTATCACTTTCTTCAATTCTACAGGTTGCGTTAAATATTTTCCTATCTCTTCTCGATAAGAAACTATCCTATTCACTAAAAGTTCTTCATCTTTTTCATCAAATAGCATGAATGCGCCAGTATTATCTTCTATGTCCCTTATACTCTTCCCTTGCTCTTGAAATAAACTTTGAGTTTTACATTTCGCTATTTCTGAATACATTTTCTCTACCAAAAGGTTTACTTTGTGATAAGAACACATATTTATATTCAAGTCACAGAATTCACTAAGTAGACCCTGCTTTACATCCATTGTTAAATCTGATTGATTTAATATAACTTCAGCTTTTCTTATTTTCGATTTTATTAATTCTCGATAAACGTATTGATTAGTAGGTTCAAATTTAAAAATATCCTCAAGTCTTTTTCTTAGGTTATTGCTTACTGAATTACTATTCTTTCTCAAGGCTTTATATATCTTTGGGTACATCATCTTTAATTCCTCTTTTATCTCATAATACTTTCGTTCTCCTTTTTCTTTCAACCCTGCAATCAAATTTCCAGCCTTAGAGACAGCTTTTTTTGTTTCCTGAGGATATATCTCACTATAAACACCAATTATCCCACCAGCCACACGCTGTTTCCACTTTGCTCTAAACAAAGGAAGTGCACCATTTCTTAAGTTATTTGATATTTTTAAATCCTTTATTATCATCTCTTTCTCAGTCGGTAACTCCTTACCTTGACTCTTCAATTCCTGTTCTACTAATATTTCTCTCAGTCTTTCTTCTATATTTAACCCTCCTCTTTTTTCTCTTTCCCTTTGTGCGATTTTGATTGCCTGTATAAAGGCAACTTTATAAGCATCCTGTATTAAGTAACTTGTCAACTTAAAATCTACACTATCCACCACCTTCAATCTGAACTCATTCAACAACTTTCTTAGCTTATCATACGTAATATCCTTTTTTTCCAGTTTTACCAGTTTTTCAATATTCTTTGCAAATTCTTGAATTGACTTCGCAACCACATTCCTAATCTCACTATACAAACGCACAAGACCATTTTTTAAGTGGACATTGGCTGACAGCTTCAGTATAGTACTATGCCCTGCATCTTGTGTAACAAACAGATTACTATTTTCATCTTCATATAAATCTTTAAGCAACTGTTCAAATTGTGGTGGGAACTTAATCTCCACATTCCACGCAATGTTCGGATTAAAAACTTCTATCTCATGATTTGTTTCATAAAAAGATACTCTAATATTTCGGTGCTTATTATGATACAACCCAATTCTTATTCTAAAAGCAGCAATCAAAGAATGAGATAATTCTCTATTTAAAAAATAAAAAGTCGCTAAAGCGAACATTGCAGGAATAATTAATGCCATAAGCGCAGCCATATTAACAAGAATCACTATCATAATAAGAACACCATATGCCAATCTCTTTGGTACACTTTTACCTATTTCACTTTTTTTTGTTTTATTCTTCCTAAAACTGATCTGTGTTTTATCGTCTACCTTGAATCTGTTATACATGACCAATACTAATGCAACAGAAGCAACATAAGGAAGCATCAAAACCGACAAAGCTAAATTTAATATTCGTTTTTCTGAGCAAGCACTACTTATTTCTTTGAATATTTCACTTGATACATTATACCAGGAAGTAAAAAAATCAGAGTTATAACCTTTATAATGAAATATACTCAGCGGGATACTAAAATCAACAACATTATCCTTCTTCTTCAAATTATCCTGCTCTCCTAAAGTAACAACAGACTCTTTTTTATCTAAACTACCGCAATTATAGTCATTTAAGTTATCAACTTTAACAGCTATATTCATACCGTAACCTCATTTGAAGCAACTTAAGTGTTGCATAAATAATGATAATTTTCAACTACTTAATAATTTAATCTGACACCAATTATTAAATTTTGATATTCCTTAAAATAGAAATCGGCTTCTATTTCTACACTAACCTCTAAAGATGAGGCAAGAGTTTGCTCTTTTATATACCCACTCCATGTATCCACCGCTTTTTTAATTCCCTCATCCTTTGTTTTGACTATTACTCTAATTCTATCGGATATATGAAAACCAGCTTGTTTTCTAGTTTCCTGAATAAGCCTCACTACATCTCTCGCAAGTCCTTCTAGAATTAATTCATCATTTAGTTCAGTGTTTAAGACAACAACCCCTTTGTTGTTATCAAATACAGCAGAATATTTTCTATTTACTTTTAGTAATAGTTCATACTCACCTTTTCCTATAACATAGTTTTCTAACTTATCCCCTAAAAATACTTGTTCATCTCCAATCTGCCTCCATTTTCCCTCTTTAACATATTGAACTAGCTTCTTGATTTTATTTGGGATCTTCTTTCCAAGTAGTGGGAAATTTAGTTTTAACTCTAATGATGCAATATCTTCAAGCCTGTTTACTAATTCTAAGCTTTTTATATTCACCTCATCCTTTATCATCTCCTGATAATTATCTTCAAAAAAACCACAAAAAAATTGATGATAAATTGTCATGCTGCTAAGTGGTTGCCTGATACGCATATTAAAAGTATTTCTGATAGAAAGTGCAGCATTGCACACCTCTCTTACCAAATCCATTTTGATAATAAACTCACTATCATACTTTTCTAACTGTGGAAAATCAGCTAAATGAACAGATGTTTCTTTATACTTAAGCCCCTGCCATATAGTCTCTGTTATAAACGGCAATAAAGGAGCCGCGGCTTTTAATATATAATAAAAAACCGTATATAAGACATTATAAGCATCAATTTTGTTCTGATCTAGACCACTTTTCCAAAAACGCCTACGATTGCGACGAATATACCAGTTATTTAGCACTTCAAAAAAATCTATCAGAACTTTGCAAGCTCCTTGAGAATTATAGTTGTTCATAGAAATTTGGATGCTTTCTATAGCTTCAAAACACTTAGAGATCATGTAACAATCGATAGTACTTTGATAATCTTTACAAACTTCAGCTTTAATTTCATCTGCATTCGCATACATAGTAAAGAAGTGATAACTACTCCAAATAGGTTTTATCACGTTCCTTAAGACATCTCGTATCAAGTTTCCTTCTTTATCAAGTAGTAAATCACCACCACAGACAATGGAATTAGACAGCATAAGAAAGCGCAGCGCATCAGAACCATACCTATCAAAAACCTCCATTGGGTCTACATAATTATTTAAACGCTTAGATAATTTCTGTCCTTTTATATCCAGAACTACACCGTGACATATGCAATTCTTAAATGGTTCACTGTCAAACAAAGCAGTGGACAACACAAAAAGCGTATAGAACCACCCTCTTGTTTGCGCTATATATTCAGTTATAAAATCTGCAGGGAAATTATCTCTAAACCATTTCTTATTTTCAAACGGATAGTGGACTTGTGCAAACGGCATTGAGCCAGACTCAAACCAGCAGTCAAACACGTCGGATATACGGCGCATAACTGATTTTTTCGTTGGATCATCAGGATTTGGTCTTGTTAAAGAATCGATAAATGGTCTGTGCAAATCATCTATTTTAACATTAAAATCTCGCTCCAGTTCTGCTATTGAACCATACACATCCACTCTTGGATACCTTGCATCATCCGATTTCCATACAGGAATTGGTGTACCCCAAAACCGATTACGTGAAATTGACCAATCATGTGCTCCTTCAAGCCATTTTCCAAATTGACCATCTCTTATATGATTTGGTATCCAATTAACTCTTTTGTTTAGCTCCATCATCCTCCTCTTAAACTTTGTCACAGCAATATACCAAGAGGGCATAGCACGATAGATTAAAGGAGTATCAGTTCTCCAGCAGTGTGGATAATTGTGAATATATTGCTCAGTTTCGAACCAGTTTCCTTGTTCCTTCAATTTCCTTATTACCATATCGCTGGCATCAAAAACATGAACTCCAGCTAAATCTGGAACTTCAACAGTAAATTTACCACTATCATCAATTGGACAAACGGCTGGAATATTATGACCATGGCAAAGGTAAAAGTCTTCTTCACCAAATCCAGGAGCAGTGTGCACAACACCAGTACCATCTCCTCCTATAACATAATCAGCAATAAAAATGCGAAACGCATTTCTTGTACCCTTAAAGTAATCAAACAGTGGTTTATAAGAAAGACCTACAAGATCATTTGCTTTAAGCCTTATATTACAGTCTTTATATGTAATATTATTTTTTTCACAGTAATCGATAAATCTTTCTAAGTAGCTTTTAGCAAAGATATATATCTCATCACTCACTAAATTTCCTTTATTACTCTTCATTGTCATTCCAGTGTCTTCCATAGTCTTAGCACCTCGACACTGAAATTCAGAAGTAGATTCCAGTGTCACATCCTGGAATGACACTAAGGAACGAACTAATACCGCACAATATTCAATATCTTTCCCTATTGCTAAAGCTAAGTTACTTGGTAACGTCCAAGGAGTTGTAGTCCAAGCAAGCAACTTACATTTTTGCTTCAATTGCTGTGGATTCTCCAAAAGCTCAAATGCAACAGTGACAGCCTTGCTAGTCCTTTCTTTGTAAGAGTTATCAAGTCTTGTTTCAAAATTAGATAATGGAGTTTCACATGCCCAGCTATATGGAACAACGCGTACTGATTCATACACTAAACCTCTATCATAAAGCTGCTTAAACGCCCACATAACTGACTCCATAAACGATTTATCCATGGTTTTATAGCCATTATAAAAATCTACCCACCTTGCTTGCCTATTTATATACTTCTTCCATTTTAAGGAAAATTTCATCACAGAAGCACGACAATAGTTATTGAATTTCTCAATACCGAATTTTTCCACTTCAGTTCTGCCGGATATTCCAAGTTCCTTTTCTGCACCCATTTCAGCTGGTAGCCCATGGCAATCCCAACCAAATCTACGTTCAACTCTCTTTTGTAGCATAGTTTGATATTTTGCAAATGCATCCTTTATAAAACCAGTAAGTAAATGTCCATAATGAGGGAGCCCATTTGCAAATGGAGGTCCATCATAAAAAACAAAACAATTATCTTTAGAACGTTCTTCAACCGATCTCTCAAAAATTTTGTTCTCCTGCCAAAATTTTATGATTGCGTTTTCTAATAAAGAAAAATTAGGACTACTAGTTGTACCAGGATAATGCTTCATGCTCGCTTTACCGAATAAAGCTTAAAGAGTATAGAGCTTTGCAAAAAATTACAAATCCAAAAAAATGTAAATCATATCTCTATAAGAGTTAATTTATTGATAAATATTAATATACCAAATATATTTAAGAAAATAACTATGCCTAAAAGTAATAACAAAAAGACAATCTTATCAGGGATTTCATAATGCTAATAAAAGCATCGGCACGAAAAATCCAACTCATAATTTACATTTTTATGAGAACAACAATTCCAGAGAAATCCAGGCAACATATCATAAACGCAAAAGAAAAAAATTAATGATAACCTAAAAGTACCCTATACGAAGCTTCATATATTGGCATAACAAAGAATTACAATTACTATAGTATCCAAAAATAATTGACTAGAGGTAAACGAAAAAAAGTACCTCTCTTATTTTAGAGCAGTACTTATCCTTCAAGCAAAAGGATAATTTTCCAACAAATGGCTAATAGAGCTAATCATTAAAACTTATTCCTAATAAACTATTCTGCCAAGCTTCTAATACTTTCACATTTACTATTTTATCTCTATATTTACCTTCAGGATCACTCACACACACTGATTGCATATATGGGCTTTTACCAATAATTTGGTTTTGGTGTTTACCTTTTTTATCACTAAATAAAACAGGTATAGCTTTACCTACCATGCTCTGGTTAAACTCAAGCTGTTGCTTATTAATTAACTTCCGTAAACAAAGAAGACGTTCTGTTTTAACTTCTTCTGGCACTTGATCTTCCTTTTCTGCCCCTGGCGTACCTGGTCTTGGACTATATTTAAAGCTATAAGCTTGAGCATACCCTACTTTTTCCACTAACTTTATAGTTTCCTCAAAATCTCTCTCAGTCTCTCCAGGAAAACCAATAATAAAATCAGAAGAAAATTCAATTTCAGGTTTCAATTTGCGAAACCTATTTATTATTTCTAAATACTCCTCTACAGTATACTTCCTATTCATTGCACGCAATATTTTATTTGAACCTGACTGCACAGGCAGGTGAATAAATGGCATGAGTTTTGGTTCTTCTGCATGCGCCAAGTAAAGGGATTCATGCATATCTCTTGGGTGAGAAGTCGTATAGCGGATTCTTTCTAGCTTTTCAATCTTGGCGATACGACTAATCAATTTCCCTAAATCCCACACATCCCCTTCGAATTCTCCACGATAAGCATTAACATTTTGACCGAGCAAATTGATTTCCTTCGTTCCATTTGCAACTAATTTCAGCGCTTCACGAAATATTTCATTCGCTGGTCGTGAATATTCAACCCCACGAGTATAAGGCACTACACAAAACGTACAAAACTTATCACAACCCTCTTGTATGGAAAGAAATGCGGAAGATCCTTGGCTATTACCATAGCATTCACCTGGCAATTTATCAAATTTTGCAATTTCAGGAAAATCAGTGTTTACTACATGGTTTTTATCTCTACTTGCCTTAACTATCAGCTCTGGTAAGGTAGCAATACTCTGTGGACCAACAACAGCATACACGAACGGAGCTCTCCTGAACACTTCTTTTCCTTCTGCTTGTGCTACACATCCAGCTACTACTATAATAACTTCCTTATTCTTTCGCGATGAATAAATCTTCCCAAGCTCTGAATAAAGCTTTTCTACCGCTTTTTCTCTAATGTAACAAGTATTTAGTATTACCAAATCAGCTTTTCCTACATCGCTAACAACGTTGAACCCCAAAGGCTTAATCATATTTTCCATTAAAACGGAGTCATAAACATTCATCTGACAGCCGTAAGTCTTGATATACAAACCTTTCATCTCACACTTCTTGCAAGTTGGCACATACTCTGATATATGAAAGTGCAACCGTGTAAGCACTGCTATTTAAGGCATCATAAAAAGCCACCACTAAGCAACTAACGCTAGAGATTTAACAAGCGGTTACACAATGAAAACTCAACTTCAATATTGATACTCACACAACATCATTTCCACTACAACCTTCATATAAGTAAAATTATACTAAAAACTAGGTTACTTGTCAAGCATTTAGATAACAGAATTTATAGTTACTATTTAAGTAGCTCAACACTAAAATTCAGAAAAAAGAAATATAGATTTTACCGTCACGTGCTGAAATAACACCATTTATTGTAAAAACAAATGGCCGCACACGAATTGCCTTAATATCTAAGAAATCTACTAAGTAAAAAAAGACAAGAGAAACTTTAGCACTATCTATTTTTAGTATAGGCGTTTTTGAAAAGTCTTAAACACTTTATAAGTACATTCCCAGCCTGCATAGACAAAAACTAGAAATTTAGGTAAAATTTATAAAGATATAAAGCACATATAGTACAAAAAGTTAAACGTAAGACACAAGCTACGTAATATTTCCATCACTTACCTTGTACAAGTTAAAGATAATTGAAATACCTTCACTATCACAATAAGAAGACTGGCAAAGCCTGTTAAATAGTTTTGCTTCGTATCTCTATTAGCTACTTAAACTCTTTTAGTAAACAAAGTATTTACATAAACTTAAATTGCTTTTCTTGCTTTAGTTGCATATTTATATAAAATTAAAAGAAGCTAGAGACATAAATGCTAACAAGATTCGCCCCAAGCCCAACTGGCTATCTTCATGTAGGGAATATTCGCACCGCACTTATCTGCTGGATGTATACACGCAGTCAAAACGGAAAATTTCTGCTTCGTTTTGATGATACTGACTTCCAGCGTTCAGATATCAAGTATATAAATAGCATCATACAAGACTTGCAATGGGTTAATATAGATTGGGATTTAAATTTTAAGCAATCAGAGCGCTTTGAGCGCTACAACGAGGTGTTTTTGCAGTTAGTAAAAGAAGGGCATATTTATACATGCTATGAAACAAGAAAGGAGCTAGATATTAAACGCAAACTGCAACTAAAACGTGGACTTCCTCCCATTTACGATAGAAGTGCACTATTTCTAACTAAGCAGGAGAAAGCTAGTTATGAGCAAGAAGGACGAAAACCATATTTTAGATTTAAGTTGGATAGAAATAAAATCGTTAAATGGGACGATGAAATTAAAGGCAAAATAAATATTGCAACTAGTCACATCAGTGATCCTATAGTAAGAAGAGAAGACGGAATTTATACATATATGCTACCCTCTGTCATCGATGATATTGATTTTAATATAACCCATATCATACGTGGGGAAGATCATATACCTAACACTGTAGCGCAAATACAAATAATACTAGCATTAAAAACAAAAGCTCCAACGTTTGCTCACCTTTCTCTGCTACATTTCAATGATAGCAAGATATCAAAGCGAAAAGGTGGATTGGACATCAGACTTATCAAAAAAAATGAAATTGAACCAATTACGCTCGTTAGCTATTTAGCAAAGCTTGGAACATCAGATCCTATTAAGGCTCATGTTGATATGCAATCTTTGATTGACTCATTTGACATTAAAAAATTTAGCTCAGCATCTACCCGATTTAGTCTGAGTGAAGTATATAAGCTAAATAGCAAAGCTCTGCAGCAGATGCCATTTAAAGCGGTGAAAGAGCGTCTAAATCAAATCAGAGTAAACTCTTCGGAGTTTTGGTATTTTATAAGAAGCAATATAGAGAAGTTTTCGGAGGTAGCAAAGTGGTGGCAAATATGCAAATCCGATATAGAACCTGTGATTTTTGATAAGGAGACTATAAAAATTGCGCTCAATGTATTGCCGCAAGGTGATTGTAATGAAAACACATTATCAGAATGGGTTAAAGCTATTCGAAAGGTAGTGGATACAAAAACAAAAGACTTATTTATGCAGCTTCGTTTAGCTTTAACAGGCACAAAAACAGGTCCTGAACTTGCTAAGTTGTTAGTTTTTATTGGTAGAAAAAGGATCGTTGCAAGATTAAAAAAAGTAAAGGATAAGTAGTAGCAAAAACTATGGAAAGAAAGTATACGGAATCCTTAGAATTAATCAAATATAGTGAAAAGAGTCAGTGTTTTTACACAGCATTTAATACTCACAATAAAATTATCAAGCTCAAAAAAGTTATAAATTAACATAAAAATGAAAATTTTATATAGCTATATGAGTAAGCTTTCTGTGAAAAGAATCATTCATGTGAATATACGGTTTTGCCGGATACAATAGTGCGCACTGTGTACCCTTTTACCTTGCGTTTATCAAAAGGAGAATTTTTTGATTTACTAGCAAAACTATCAATCTTAATTTCCCATTCGTGATTCAGGTCAACTAAAATTAAGTCTGCAGCGAGGTTCTTTTGTATACGACCGCGTGGTACATGTATTATATCCGCAGGCTTATATGTAAGCTTTGCTAATACATCAAACAAACTCATTTGCCCACTGTGATAAAGTTCAAGTGAAAGGGGAAGAATTGTTTCAAGGCCCACAATGCCAAATGCAGCGTTTTCTAACGGTAGATCTTTAGAATCACGATCATGAGGTGCGTGATCAGTTGCAATACAATCAATCACACCTGTTTTTAAACCTTCAACCATAGCCAAACGATCTCCTTCAGAACGAAGTGGAGGGTTCACTTTTGCGATTGTTCCATGTTGTTTTACTATATCCTCAGTTAAAGTGAAGTGATGAGGAGTCACCTCACACGTAACATTTAACCCTAAATCTTTTGCACGTTTAATCACATCAAGCGAATCCTTTGAGGAGATATGCAAAACGTGATAGTGCACATTTTCCATATCTTTCATGAGCAGTATATCACGACTTACCATAATCGATTCTGACGCACTTAAGATTCCCTTTACTCCCAATTCTTCAGAAATCTTACCTGCATTGATCGCTCCACCTGCCGATAAATTTAGATCTTCTGCATGTTGAGCAATAGGAACGTTCAGCATACTTGAATAAAGCAGTGCTTGTCTCATAACCATTGGATTCATAACTGGCATACCATCGTCAGTAAATCCAACTGCACCTGCTTCTTTTAAAAGTGCCATTTCAGTTAATCTTTCCTCCGAAGTGGTAATTTTAGCATAGAATTCAACGTTCACATGTGAAGTTTCAAGCGCTCTACATTTCAAATACTTAGCCAAAATAACACTATCTATTGCTGGAACAGTATTAGGCTGACAAACTACAGTTGTCACACCTCCCGCAGCTGCAGATTTGCTGCCTGTATATATAGTTTCTTTATGCTCTTGGCCTGGTTCACGAAAATGTACATGAATATCAATAAGACCTGGCATCAGAACAAGTCCTTCGCAGTCTACCATCTCGTCAATTCCACTTGGAATTCCATCTAAAAGCAATGATTCACCAAAATCAACTATTTTACTCCCTTCAGTTAGCAGTGAGCCTTTTATATCAAGTTTAGTCTCTGGGTCAATAATACGAGCATTTGTATATGCTACTTTATAATTTTCCTTCTGCCCTACTTGCAATAAACTCCAAGTTTCAGCCATAGGTTTACATATATTAATTATTCATTAAATTTAAAGTTTTTTTAATAAAACACAATCAAATTAAAATATAAGTTATATGGATAAAGTCTTATCTTTACCTTTTTGAAAATAACATATACCATAAAGCTACCATTTTCATACACACAAAAATAAAGTTTAATTATCACTTTTTGACTTTTTTGAAAACAACTTAAGCTAAAGTAATTTTGAAACCCACCTTAGCTAGGTTCATTCTTTTTTAAGATTAAAAGGCTAAAATAGCAGTGAACATTAAAGTGGAGTTTATAGCTACGATGACAAATCTTCTAATAAAAACTAATTTTCTACTTTTCTACCTTATTTTGATAATACATACAATATTTAGCTAATTTAAAAATTTAATTTAACTTTTTGTTATTATTTTCAACAAAATAAGCTTCCGTACTGATAACTAAATAGCTTTGATATTGAGGATTTACATGGGTATAGACATAAATGTACTAATTACTAATACGAATAAATTAAAAGAATACATAGATAAAAATGAAAGGCGAGAGCAGGAAAAAAAAGACAAGCAATCATATACTGCTATAGAGAGAAAGGTAAAAAAAGAAGAGTACAACCGTGAAAAACCAAGAAGTCAAGATAGAACTATCAAGAAGGGCAAAAGGTTAATCAAAAAAGGTGCTAGCCCTGAAGTATTGACTAGATTAAGAGAATCACTTAGAGAACAAGAAAAATATTATATATACTATATCCGGAACTTTCTTCTAGAATTAAATAGAAAAATATCGAAAGAACTAGACCCTATAAAAAAGGAGAAAATAAGACAAGCAATTTCTGAAATTACTTACAATAGCAAACATTGCTTTAATAGTACTGCTACCCACAAGCAAAACAATCACAGGAATAGTGAAAATAGTGAACTAGAAAATGGCTACGGCAGCGATATTGAAAATGATCATAAAGTAGAAACAAACAACATAATAGTAAGTAATAGTACTCAATTATTGAAAGCAATTAAAAATCAAAATGATAAAAAATTTAAAAAACATCTAAAAAATTGTATGGATATTAGCAGCATAAAAGATAAGGAAGAAAAGAATACTTTATACTTCATTGCATTCTTAAAAAGGAAACAGAAACTTAAGTTCCTAGGTACCCTAATTAAAACGGTTAGCAGAAAAAACTCAGTACAGTCCATTTGTAGCAAAGATGATGGAAAGACTCCTATTCAGGAGATATTAATCAACAAGATAACAGAAGAAAAACATGAATCCAATATGATCCAGAGTAACAATAACACGCTTAAGTTCTTCACAAAACTGTTAAGACATAAAACCAACTATAGTAATTTAGAATTATTTATAGAAGAATTACAAGGCTTAAAAGAAGAGCAAAAGGTATACTATCATAATTTCTTAGAAAAATCAACAGAATTAATAAAACAACCTAAATCAGAGCAAAAACCTGATATAGAAAAAAAAATTAAAGATATTATAATACGCACTATAAATATTTTAGATATTAATAGTAATTATTTATTACATTCAGCAATTAATAATTACGATAAAAAACTTTTTAAAGAATTGTTACAAAAAGGGTTGGATGTTAGCTTTAAAGACATAAATGGTAACAACGCCCTACATTTAATAATTTCAAAATTGAAAAAAGAACAAAAGCTCGAATTCCTCAATATATTACTAAAAGTAGGTCAAAAAGAACAATTTATCGATGCCATAAATAATAGAAAGAATCAAGAAGGGCAAACACCTTTTCATAAACTACTCCAGTACATACAAAAAAAGAGTGAAAAATCTTCACTGACAAGTTTTGAGAACACTAAAAGATATAAAGCCTTAAAACTACTATTAGAAAATGGTGCTGACATCACTGTTAAAGATAGTAATAAAAGGAATGCTCTACACTATATTGCTTCACTTAAAGGAGAACAAAAGGTTGTATGCTTGGATTTAGTAGTAAAAAGCACAAATATACCTGAGAATAAGCTAAGTCAAGCTATAAACGCTAGTAATGGTAAAAAACAAACACCGATACAAGTAGCGTTAATTTCCAAGGCAGTAAAAAGTAGACATAATCTTCCCAATCCTAGAAATCGTGATAACACAATCAAGTTCTGTGTAAAATTACTGCAAAATGGCGCTGACCAAAAACAATTAATATTGCCTAAACTATTATGGAATAGAGAGTATTATCAAACTATAAAAGGAATAGAGAAGTCAATGGGTAAATTACTTATTCCAGATAACATGAGAACTAACTTAAAACTTAATTTTGGTAAGAAATTTAAAGTACGTGATATTGTGAAGCGTGTCAACAATATTGCCTATAAAGTAATAATAACACTTATATTTGCTGCTCTAACCTGTGCAGTAGTATTCAGTGCTGCTCAGGGAAGTATTACAATTACTACATCATCTACTATAGCAGCTATAGGAATCTGTTACCTCATCTGCTTCAATTTAGAAAACATTTACGAAAAATTTAAAAAAGCTAAAAGGAAATTTACTGGAGAAAAACAAATTATACCTCAAGGTAAGATACCAAAAAATGATACACAATACAATAATTCTTCCAAAAGAATAAAAAATATACCTAATGGTTTAGAAGAACAAAAAACGCAAGAACTGCAAGACCAGTCAAAATATATTGAAAGCCCACCTAGTTTTAAAATAGAAGGCATATCAATATCCCAATTTACCAAGGAACTATTAGAATCCAACAATCAATTTAATAAATCCTCTCTTCTGGCGCTATGAAGTCAATCTCATCACTCAAAGTTTTTTCAGCAACTTTTTTATAATCAATTTTCACATTAATTTCGCCTTCCTCTTCTTCAAGCCACGCCATAGTGTGCTTCATCCAATTCTTGTCATCACGCTTAGGAAAATCCTCACGAGCATGAGCACCTCTGCTTTCTTCGCGGTTAGCTGCGCATTCCATAGTAATAACTGCTTGTGGAACCATATTAGCGAGTTCTAGTGCTTCAACTAAATCGCTGTTCCATATCATACTGCGATCTTCAATTACAATATCAAGCATCATTTTTGCTACTTCTTTTATAGCTTTCTTACCTTCTTCTAAAACTTCAGCAACGCGAAATATAGATGCATATCTTTGCATAGTGTTCTGCATTTTATTGCGTATTTTCGCTACTTTAAGCCCTCCAGAAGCAAATCTCATCTTATTGAACCTATCTACTATCCAATCTGTACAATCTGAGTGCAATTTTCTATGTGGTGTATTGAGCTTCAATTTTTCCTTTGCTCTTAGCGCTGCAGCTCTACCAAAAACTATAAGATCGAGAAGCGAGTTAGAACCAAGTCGATTTGCACCGTGTACAGAAATACATGCTGCTTCTCCAATTGCAAATAATCCTTCTACTATTTCTTCCTTACCTTTTTTCAACGTGATCACTTCTCCATGATAATTAGTTGGAATACCACCCATATTATAGTGAACAGTTGGAATAACCGGTATTGGATCTTTGGTAACATCAACTCCTGCAAAAGCCTTTGCGGTTTCACTAATTCCTGGAAGCCTCAGTTTTATTACTTCTGGATCAAGGTGTGCTATAACTAAATATATGTGATCTTTCTTTGGTCCAACTCCTCTTCCCTCTCTAATTTCAATTGTTATTGCACGACTTACCACATCGCGAGAAGCTAAGTCCTTTGCCTTAGAAGCGTAGCGCTCCATGAATCTCTCACCTTGAGAATTAATAAGGTACCCACCTTCTCCTCGACATCCTTCTGTCATCAAGCATCCTGAGCCATATATTCCTGTTGGATGAAATTGCACAAACTCCATATCTTCAAGTGGCAACCCGGCTCTCACTACCATACCATTACCATCACCTGTGCAGGTGTGTGCACTTGTTGCAGAAAAGTAAATACGCCCATATCCACCTGTTGCTATCACCACCGCATGTGCACGAAATTTATGCAGTGTACCATCACATAGTGACCAGGCAAAAACTCCACAGCACATTCCGGTTTTATTGTCCATGATTAAATCAATCACAAAGTATTCAACAAAAAATTTAACATTGAACTTAAGACACTGCTGATATAGAGTGTGAAGAATTGCATGCCCAGTTTTATCTGCTGCTGCACAAGTACGCTGAGCTGATTTTCCTTTACCAAAATGAGTTGTCATCCCTCCAAAAGAACGCTGGTATATTGTGCCTTTTTCCGTGCGAGAAAAAGGCACACCAAAATTTTCAAGTTCAATAACAGCCTTAGCAGCGTTTTTACACATATATTCTATTGCATCTTGATCACCAAGCCAATCTGACCCTTTTATTGTATCATACGCATGCCAGCGCCAATCGTCCTCAGCAATATTCCCTAAAGCTGCACTGATTCCACCCTGCGCTGCAACTGTATGACTGCGCGTAGGAAAGATTTTAGAGATGCAAGCAACTGAAAAATTAGTGGCAGCGATTTCAAGTGCTGTTCTGAGTCCTGCTCCACCTGCACCTACTACCACTACGTCATACTCATGCTCTATAATCGCGTACGCCAACTTATCCATATTTGCTTATTCATAACTACAGACTTATAATATCACAGGAGTAGAAAAAATCTATATTAGTTTTCTAGTATCCGTAGATAAAATTAATTGGGAGTTGAGAACACTGCAGAACTTAGAAAACGAGTTATTTAGGCACTTAATTTATTGTAATTAGCATATGTTACATCAAGGTCTTCGTGCCACTGGGTTCTTTTTGCAAAACTTTCATCACCAAATTACTTGGTTTTATATGCTTATGAAAAAACTTAGAATCATGCAACAAACATATTCCATTGTTTTAACCTGTTTATAAGCTTAACTAAAGAAATATATAGCCAATCCAACACCAAGAAAAAACTGAGTACAATACCAATCAACCACCACTACATCCATCTTTTCTCTTTTCTGATTTAGCTTAGTCTGTCCATACTACCACAAATGTGGCTCTTGCTTTTCCTCGAGCTAAATAACCCAATAGAACTTAGCCCTTTTTATTCTGAAAGTTTATGTAAGTATAAAATCCTTCATCCCAATTCCCTCATTAAGCCATTTACATAACCATTTACTGCTTATTTTAAATACTTCATCACATCTTCTAGTGGGTTATTCATCAGGATTTTACATAAAATGAAGCAGCATTTTGTGTACTACCACTTCTCTTGATATCTTCATGTTATAAAGCGCTGAAAATATAGCACGTATTTCTTACATGTGAACCACTTACCCATTAAAATCTGTAACAAGTAACAAACTCTATTTCATCATTATCAATAAAGTTTATTATTAAACCAATATTTTTTTCGTTACTAGCTTAACAAATTTTTACAATTAACTTAATCATACGCACCCTTATTCTGATTACATCAATAACATAATAAATTCTGTTAAAAGTCAAAAATTTAGCTAATAAATTAATATATCTTATGAAGTTTCTATGAATATTATAGAACTAACTGCAGAGTAAACGAAACATTATCCAATTTTGATCAACATTTTGTAACAAATCTGTTAAAAAAAACTTACAGGATCAACATCTACTATAACTGTGGTACTTAAATTTAAGTTACAGCTTTGAATCCAATATTTCAGCTTCTTTTGTACGGATAAACAATGTTTATTATGTATCTTTAGTAAGATCCTATACCGATACTTCTTATTTAAGAAATTTACTGCTGCCGGCGATGGACCAAGAATTTCAAATTCTTTTCTTCTAAGTTCTGGTATCACACACTGAAATGGCAATAAAGAAGGAGCAATAGTTAAACACTGATTATGCAAAAAGCTAGCTATTTTGCTTGCTGCTTTTTGTGTTGCAATCTGATCTTTACCACAAACTATAAGTGCTATCAACCTGCTAAATGGTGGCATTTGAGCTTTAGATCTCAACTCAAGTTCAAGTTCATAAAATAAGTCCCTTTTTTGATGCTGCAATGCTTTTATTATCAAACTTTCAGGATTATTTGTCTGCACTATTACCATTCCTTTTTCGTTAAACCTTCCAGATCTTCCTGCAACTTGGTGCAATAACTGATACATTTTTTCTGCTGCCCTTAGATCAGAATTCTCAAGACTTAAATCTGCATTTATTACCCCAACTAAAGTTAATTTAGGAAAATTGTGTCCCTTAGCAATTATCTGTGTACCGATTATAACATTCACTTCTTCCTTCAATATTAAGTCAATAACATTACTCACTGACTTCTGATCACTACTTACGATCACAGTTTTTGCGTTTGGTATTAATTTTACTGTTTCCTCAAGTAATCTTTCAATCCCTACACCATAAAGAAACAATGGCTGTTCACTTTCGCAATTAGGACATTTTTCTGGAAGGGTTAATTGATAAGAGCAATGATAACATAAAAGAACATTCTTTTTTTTGTAATACGTAAGCCAAACAGAACAATTTAAGCAGGAAATTTTGTATCCGCACTTTTTACAAACTGCAAGCTGAGCATACCCTCGGCGATTTAAAAAAAGCATAACTTGCTGATTTTTTTTTATGGCTCGTTCTATGCCCTCAAAAAGCTGATTGGAAATCCACTGCTTATTATTTCTCATGTCTACTACTTTAATCAGTGGCAATTCTGCATCACCAAAACGCTTAGCTAACCTTACATAATTATAATTACCGTTTTTAACATGATGAATGGTTTCAAGCAATGGAGTTGCTGACGATAAAATTATTGGAATATTTTCAATTTTAGCTAAGACTATTGCCATATCTCGAGCATTGTATATAGTTCCTTGCTCTTGTTTAAAAGATGAATCGTGCTCTTCATCAACAATAATTAATCTTAGATTCTTATAAGGCAAAAAAAGCGCTGACCTCGTCCCTACAATTACCTGTACATTTCCATTCGCTACATTAAGCCAATTATTGCGACGAGTTTTTAGAGTGAGCTCTGAATGCCACTGAGCTAAATTTCTTGATACTTGATCGCAGATACGATTTATCAATTGCGAAATTAAAATAATTTCAGGTAGAAGAATTAAAACTTGTGCATTACGCTCTTCAGATATCATTTTAACATTTTCTGACGTCATCCTAGCATGCTCATTTACAATGAAGCTTTCTAGATTACATCGTCTTGATACTAAAGTAACATCATTTTTGTTAGAAAGCAATCTTATATTATAACATTCATACAATTGCATACTTGACACTAATTTTCTTTCCTGAATTCCAACGTCTGCACACTGAAATGACAAAGTCTGAGCAGCACCTAGAACGGTAGATGGACTACTATAATTTTTAATCAATTGTGCAACTACAGAGAGATAAACTTCTGTTTTTCCAGATCCGGTTTCACCATCAAGTAAAGTTACTGAATACCCATTCAAGTTGCTTATTATTTTATCACTAGCTATTTGCTGCTCGGCACTTAATCGGCAGCTTATATTACTTATTTCCTGTTTCTGCTCAGTACAAACCAATTTGTTTACTTGGTCCACCTTTAACACTCCCCCCATTATCATTTTGGCAAGCATACCGATAGGTATTAAATTATATCGTGCAACCCACTCTGCAAATTCAATCAATTTTGGTCTAATGTTTGGTAAATCAATCTTTTGCTCAATAAATTTCAATTCTCGATTGCCTTTGCCGCCATATTTCCAAACTATGCCGATTAAGCGTTTCTTGCCAAATGGCACTACTACATAATCCCCAATTAAAATTTCAGTATTTTCCTTAATTGCATATGAAAATAACTGGTCAATTGGAAGTGGTAGCAGTACGTCAACCGTTCTTATCATAGCAACCTAAGTTTAGCACTATTTTGAATAGCTTTTGCTTAATTTTTATGAGCAAATTAATTTTAACTAATGTTATGTAAGTTTGTTTCGCTAAGATGATAAAACATACAAGAAACTCATATATAGAAATCAATAGAATTTTCTGAACTTCATAAAAATTTTATGCAGAACAGAAAATTAAGCAAACCGAAAAAACAATTATTTGAAATGAATGAGAATTTGAAGAGAATACTTCAAAACCATATTAAATATACGTAGCAATATGATTAACAAGAGAACTCTTGTTACACGCAGTACCAATTGCTTGGATGCTCAGTATTTGCTTTTATACATGGCTAAATTACTATCAAAAAATGAAAGTAAGAAGAATATCTGTTATTGCAGGCAAATTAATATATGAAAACAAGCACAGCTTAATTTTCTGTTATCTAAATAAAATAAACCAAAATGGTATATCAACTTGAAAGATATATTTGCTTAATATATCTCACTATACTGAGATGAAAATAAAATTGCTACAATTATAATTATTATGACTTTCAGTGAGAAGCATCTCAGTCAAGACCAGGAAAATGTAAACAAAAATATCGTAGGAAAAGCAGAGTATTTTCAAGTAATAAAGAAATATGTAGAAAACATACAAAAGGTTATCTGCTTTCCAGTGGTCATAGAAAATTGGAATAATAGTAATGTAAATAACTTCAAAGAAGCATTTCAAGGTGTATTATCTTTCAGTTTCTCTAATCAGTTCGATATATAAAAAACAGAAAAGATAAACCAGAAGTACCTACTACCACTATAACTTACTACCAAAATCTAAACCTAACTTTAAAAACAATAATTGATGATTTAGGTTACCATATTGTAATATTTACCAAATCATTCCAATCAAAAGTGAGTAGCAATGTTGAACCATCAACTGCAATGATAAGCGGACTTAAGAATAACTCACTATAAACAATATCGCTGCACGATCATCCGTTTTAATTTTCACATAACAAAAACAACTAGTAAATAGGAGCTTATAGATGTTCACAAGTAAAGTAACTTCACCTTCAACACATTTCAAAAAAACACACACAAATAGAAATAACAAATTGAAACAAAAAAAACAAAGCACCCAGCAACTATTTTGCAGTAAAAACAATAAAATGTATAATTTCTCGCAAAAACAGTCTTTAGAAACCTTTGCAAGGGAATGAATAAAATAGACCTAATTACTATTTGATGCTGCAGGTACACACTAGATACAATGAGAATCGTATCTAAAATCACTGCTATCAAAGTAATTACAACAGTTGTGTTATTAGAAAATCACAGGTACTACATTAGGTAGTATAGTATATATGGTATCTTACAAACATAATAATAAACAACTTTCATACCGAAACCACTACAGAAGTGACATATTACAAAAAGCTTATCTACAATAAACTGGACTCAGTTTTTTTTTAATAATTGTATGCTATCAATTATATATAAGTTCCCATTTTCTAAAGCAAAAGATGATTTATAAAAATTTAAAGGCAGTTTAAATAGAATATTGCCAATTACTTCTGATTTTCAATTTTAAGTACACACAAATAGAACATTTACTGTTAGCATTAACTAAAGATGTGATTGTAAATTATGTCCATCAAGATAAGCATCAATATAAACAATATTCTATCAAGATATAGATATAGTGTCAAAATTAATAGCTATTATGGTAATAACATAACAGGTCCTCTAGAAGATACTTCTGAAATGATCATCAATAGAACTAGGCCTGATTCATTATTTCAACGCATAAATACATATAGTCGTAATATAAGCTTGTAGCCTAGAAAGAAAAAATAAATAGTAAATGTTCTAGTAGAAATTTATCTAAACAGATCTATATACTGAGGATCTATTGCAGAAACAAAATACAAAGAATTCTAATTTAGTTTATCATATATCTAATATAAAATGTTCAAATGATATATATGAACACACTACTAATCATAAAGAAAAATTTGATAAAAATAACGATATCTCTACTATAGTAAATAAAGATAAGCTATTATAAAAATGAAAAAGCTCTGCAAAGTTATTGCAAAAATTTAAATGATTATGCGAAGAAGTAAGAAAAATAGACTATGTTATCGTTCGTGGTTATGAATTAGAACGTACTATAGAAATCTTACTAAGACATAAAAAATAATTTTCTATATGTCAGGGACTAGATATTGGTAAAACTATGATAGTTGAAAAAGATTTAGCATTAGGTAGTGCCTCCAATACGCTGAAGTCCAGCATAATTTATGCTTTAGATTTAGGTTCATTCCTTGCAAGAACTCCCTATAGAGGAAACTTTAAAGAGAAAATAAAATCTATAATAAAAACAATCGAGACAAAACCTGGTGCATCCTTTTCATTGATGAAATACACATACTATTACTGAAGCAGATTCAACAAGTGGTAACTTTCTTGATGCTACTGGTAATCCATTTAAACTTGTACACATATTGCATCGTATAGGTACAACTACATACAGAGAATACAACAACAGCTTTGAAAAGGACAAAGCATTAGTAAGAAGGTTTCAAAAGATTAATATGAAAGAATCTTCTGTTAACGAGGCAATAAAAATACTAAACGGTACAAAGTCCTACTATGAAAGAGAGTATATTATACAAAACACGCCATTAAGGCTGCAATTAAACTTTCATATAAATATATTAGTGGTGCAGACATTATCTGATAAAGCATAGGCATATTACAATTTACAAAAGAAAACAAACGAAAAATTGCAAACAGCAAAGATATCAAGAAATTATCACTAGGATTACAAACATATTTTATAGATCTGAATTTGATAACATACAAAAGTCAAACCTCTAAAAGAGAATCTCGAGAAGATAATTTTTGGTCAAGAGTAAGCGATAGAACCTCTTGTTAATTTTATTAAAAATGCTAAATTCGAGCTGAAAAATTATAATAAACCTCTAACTAATTATCTCTTTACAGACCAACAAGCATAGGTAAAACTGAACTTATGAAAACAGCTAGCAAAAATATGAATATGAATCTTGTACATTTTGACATATCCAAATATAAAGTATCTTATTCAATATCTAGAATAATTGGTTCCCCCATGGATATATTATAAGTTATAACCAAGGTAGACTGTTTACAGAAAATGTATCTAACAGTCAATATAATGTCGTACTTCCTAATGAAATCAAGAAAGCTCACAAGCGATATTTATTAATATATTACTACAAATCATAGATTATAATTGTATTATAAGCACCTACAGGCATAAAGTTTTAACTTTACTAATATAATTTTAATTATGACAACCAACATAGAGATATCTGAACGCAGTAAAAACTCCATTAGTTTTAAATATAAGGATCTTAACATTGGTGATAGCAAAAAAGCAATAGAGGCAGGTTTTTAGTCACGAATTCCATAATCGTCTCGATGTTGTTATTTCTTTCTCTGACTTAAATATAGATATAATCCTGCATATTATGGATAAATTCGCTCATGAACTAAAAACACAGCTCATGCAAAAAGACATAATCTGCTCAGTGAAGGAAGAAGTAAAATTTTACCTTATACAAACTGGCTACAGTAAGGAAATGGGAGCAAATCCAATAAAAAGACCAATTGGAGAAGAAATAAAAAATTACTTAATTAAGAAAGATACTGAATTAGTAATTAATTAAAGGGAAAAATTAAGGATTTATATAAATAAACAAGTAAATAAGATTACTTTTAATATCGTTTACAAAACTCTTGTACTAAGCTTTACCCTTGTTATAATTTAAAATTAATTTGAGTTATAGCAACAATGAGTGACAAAGTAAAACAAATTCTAAGTTACTACGAAAGTGAAAACCCTGGGGTAAAAGCAAACCTCACTCGTATTCTCATGCATGGAAAACTTGGCGGAACTGGTAGATTAGTAATTCTCCCTGTAGACCAAGGGTTTGAGCATGGACCAATCAAAAGCTTTGAAGTTAACCCTGATGCTTATGATCCGCATTATCATTTTCAACTTGCAATTGATTCAGGAGTCAACGCATACGCTGCCCCGCTTGGTATGATTGAAGCTGGTGTTTCAACTTATGCCGGAATGCTGCCACTTATCCTAAAACTCAATAGCTCGAACTCTTTACATTCTAAAAGTTTAACTTCCGATCAGGCAATCACTGCTTCTGTAAAAGATGCACTGCGTTTAGGCTGTACAGCTGTTGGATTCACCATATATCCTGGTTCTGCTAAGTGCTTTGATATGATAGAAGAAGCCTGTGAAATCATATCTGAGGCTAAATCTTGTGGACTCGCAGTAGTACTATGGTCTTATCCACGCGGTGAAGGAATTTCCAAAGAAGGTGAAACAGCAGTTGACGTTATTTCCTACGCTGCACACGTAGCAGCTTTGCTTGGTGCAAACATAATAAAAGTAAAACTTCCAACTATCCACTTAGAAAAAGAAAAAATAAAGGTTGAAAATATTGATTCCTTATCTAAAAGGATTAAATATGTCAGAAAATCTTGCTTTGCAGGAAAAAGAATAATAGTTTTTTCTGGTGGTGAGTCAAAATCAGCAAATGATATATATAATGAGGCAAAGGAAATTAAGCATGGTGGTGGTAATGGTTCAATCATTGGTCGCAACTCTTTTCAAAGAAAAAGAGAAGAGGCTTTATCTATGCTAAAAGATATAATGGATATCTACGCATAAAAATCGGCTAGGTGGCAGAATGGTTTATGCGGAGGATTGCAAATCCTTTTATACCGGTTCAATTCCGGTCCTGGCCTTTCTCGTTTTCTATATCTTGAAAAACTACTTAATTTAGCAGTATTTTTAGTGACTAACTTACCTTAACAAACCTAAGTCTACCTGGTTATGTCTTGAGTTCAAAATCTCAATTCCTTTAGCAAGTTAACAATCTTGCCCCAGTTTTAGTTGTAACTACCAAATCCTGTATTACACCCATTATAAGTTCCCAAAATGGAAGATAATATACTTACTCGTTGCACTAACCACACCACTATTTTCAACAGAGAAATTGCTTGCTCAAAAGTTTTACTATATGGCCTAAATTCAATAACTTCAGCGCATTTACTATTTTATAAAGCATTAACAACAACTACTTTAGACGTTAATTTTTCATTAATCAACGCCATTTACAGCAATTCAAAAAGTATGTCTCCCTTGCTCGTACTATAATGTTTTTTTCTTTACTTCCTAAAGTAACTATCTCGCACCATTAAGATAAGAAAATTATAACATATCAACACTGCTTAAGAAAAATAATCCGCCATGATTTTACAACCAGAAATCATACCTTTTATAACATAATTACTTTCTTAAACACTAAGCCATTAGTTTCCAAAAAGATAGCCAGTGTTTCTACTAAATTCAGAAATTTTAATACCAAGCTAGACCGCCTCATAATCTCAATTGAAGCAGTACTGAACAACTTAAGTGCTCAGAGCTAAATTTTTTGAAGTCTCTCACTATCGAAATAAGAAGAAGAATCAGATAATAGCAATAATAAACTTTGTGAAAAAAGCTTTTACCTATTATTTACAAGTAAAATCAATGAGAACACCTTTTTAAAAATTACGGCTATGCTTCCACAGTATTTTATGATAGAAAATAAGTTGAAGAGTATCATTATAGGAATGACACTACATAACTTACTGCTTTTGTTACCACCTGAAATTGCCCATTCATTGGTAATCATGATTCTAAAAAAGATACCTTACAAAAAACCCATAGAACACCTACCTGAGTCTTTAAACGTAAACTTCTTTGATAATAAACTTAAGAGCCCCATAGGTCTTGCTGCAGGTTTTGACAAGAATGCGGAAGTTATAAGCTCCATGCTCTCATTTGGTTTTGGGTTTATTGAAGCTGGAACTGTAACTAAATACCCCCAATATGGAAATAAAAAGCCAAGAATCTTCCGGTTAACCCAAGATGAAGGAATAATCAATAGATTGGGATTTAACAATAAAGGAATAGGTTACTTTCTCAAACAAATAAACAAAATTAGGCTTAATAATGACATTTTTGGAATCAATATAGGGAAAAATAGCATATCACAAAACAAAATCAGTGATTATATTGACCTAATAAAGATGGTACATGGAAAAAGCAACTATATAGTGCTGAACATTTCATCTCCAAACACACCCAATTTACGCAACTTGCACAATAAACAAGAATTATCAGAATTACTGAAATCCATAACTCTAGCCAGGCAGTCAATTAACAGTTCTAAATATACTCCTATAATGCTAAAAATCTCACCAGATATAGACCAACAAACGAAAGAAAACATTGCTGAGCTTGCATTAGAATATAAAATTGATGGCTTGGTAGTAAGCAACACTACAGTTAATCGAGATAATCTGTACTTTCATTATAATGAGAGTGGTGGACTGAGTGGCAGGCCGTTGTTCAAACTTTCAACTGAGCTATTGAGTGATATGTATAAACTTACCAAAGGCAAAATGTTATTGATAGGGTGCGGAGGGATTTCAAGTGGTATTGATGCATACAAAAAAATAAAGGCAGGAGCATCTTTAGTACAACTATATACTGCTCTCATATATCACGGACCTCAAATCGTGAATAAAATCAATCTGGAGCTTGCAGAGCTAATAAGAAGAGATGGACTTAGTAACATCAGTGAGGCAGTGGGTTGTGATTGTGAGTTTTAGCAACTTTATTTTAATAGAATAAAACTAATTTTCTGATATAAAGGTATAAAATAGGAAGTGTTTCTTTCCAAGATAACAAACATGCAAAACTTAAATGATACTATATCCGAAATTATTAACTATAGGTTTAAAAATTATTCTATTCTAAAAGAAGCATTAACCCATCCAAGCTTAAATAAACGAAACAGTAAAAACCAAATTGAAAATTATGAAAGACTAGAGTTTCTAGGTGACAGTATTCTAAATATGGTTGTGTCTACTATACTATTTAAACTCTTTCCTAAAGAAAAAGAAGGGAGGTTGGCAAAACGAAAAACAGACTTAGTCTGTGGTAGTACTATTGCTAATGTTGCCAAAGTGATAAAATTGGGTGATTTTATTATCATGGATAACAGTGAGCGATGTAATGGAGGAAAATACAACCTAAAAAATTTAGAAAACGCACTTGAAGCACTAATAGGTGCGATTTACATTGACGGCGGATTTAGAAATGTTGAAAGATTTGTCACCCAATATTGGGAAAAGCTAGCTAAATATATGCTCAATCCCCCTCAAGACCCTAAAACCTCGCTACAAGAATGGACACAGAAAAATAAACTACCCTTACCAAAGTATGAACTTAAAAAACAGACTGGACCAGCACATAATCCAGAATTTACTATATCAGTTTACATAAAAAATTATGGCAGAGTTTCTGCATGTGCTTCTAGCAAAAAGGTTGCCGAACAAAAAGCTGCCGAGTTAATGATAGGAAAAATTAATAATAGTAAGAAAACCAATTTAACTTAAGCAATCAACCTAAATATCAAAGAAGCCAAAAACAAGAAATAAAAACTTTCTGGCCAAAAAATAAAGCATTTCATTGCTTCTAGATATGACACCAACCATACTAGTTAGCCCAATATGACTCTTACGGGATTTGAACCCGTGTTACCACCGTGAAAGAGTGATGTCCTAACCACTAGACGAAAGAGTCAATATGCAATTGACTAAGTTATATTGATTACTCATATAAAGTCAATTCAATTGTTTTATAGCAAAACAAAGAGTAAAGACTACTTTTACAAGCTAACCTTGCTTTGTTGCATAGTAAGTTAGCTTATAGCTAAGGTTATAAACGACCTATTGAAAATTCTTTCTTCTACAATCAATTTAGTCAAATTTAAGAATAGTAATTCACTATTTACATTAGTAGATTTAATTATATTAAAATAAAAATGGCTAATAAATTCTAAATTTCAACAACAAACACTATATTATTCCAATTCTAAGAAGCTTGGAACACTGTGTTTTGCTGCGGAACTATCAAATCACAATATTCATATGATATACATTGAGATGATACTTCAAAAGTATGCTATCAACTTTAATTATAAACTCATTTTGGCAATCCAAGTTACCTTAATTACATTTCTAGCTATAACTATAAATGTATAGACCCTTTATCCTATTGTTGTTATAATTAATGTTTTGCTAAAAATTGAATATTAATGAATGAACTAAGAAAGTTAAGCATTACAGAGATGCGTGATGGGCTCAATCGAAAAGATTTTTCCGCTGTTGAACTTACAGAGGTACATATCAATGCAGTTGAAGATGAGAAACTAAATGCATTTGTAACAAAAACTCCAGAAATAGCAATAAAAGCCGCTAAAGCAGCAGATGAACATTTTTCAAAACAGAAAGACGATATAACTCCACCGCTCATGGGCATACCAGTTGGGGTCAAAGATTTATTCTGCACAAAAGGAATAAAAACAACAGCATGTTCAAAAATGCTAGAAAACTTCGTTCCTACTTACGAATCTACAGTATCTAAATTGCTTCTAAAAAGCGGAGCAGTCATGCTTGGTAAGCTTAACATGGATGAATTTGCTATGGGCTCCGCAAACACAAACAGCTGGTTTGGTCCTGTTGAAAATGTTTGGACTAGGAAAAGTGATGGGGAAAAGGTTGTACCTGGTGGATCATCTGGCGGATCTGCATCAGCAGTTGCCGGATTCTTATGCGCTGGAGCACTTGGAAGTGACACCGGTGGATCTGTACGCCAACCAGCAGCTTATTGTGGAGTAGTTGGAATAAAACCAACCTATGGGAGGTGTTCACGTTTTGGCATGATCGCATTTGCAAGTTCTTTGGATCAAGCAGGAGTTATAACCCGTTCTGTCTCTGACTCAGCATTAATGCTGGAAACAATTTGTGGCTATGATAATAAAGACTCAACATCAAGCGAAAGGCTAGTACCTAAGTTTTCTAGCCTTATAAGTGGTGATATTAAGGGCAAAAGCATTGGTATACCAAAAGAGTATAGAATGGATGGAATTTCAGAAGAAATCGTCCACTATTGGGAAAAAGTTTCTTCCAATTTAAAAGAAAGCGGTGCTGAAATTGTTGATATTGCTTTGCCATACACTAAATATGCAATACCAGTCTACTATTTAATCTGCTCTGCTGAAGCTTCATCTAATCTTGCTCGCTACGATGGTGTGCATTACGGATTCAGAGCTGATGCTGATACCCTTGAAGAAATGTACTCACTAACAAGAGCAGAAGGTTTTGGAAAAGAAGTGAAAAGAAGAATCCTCATCGGTGCTTACGCACTTTCTTCAGGTCATTATAATGAATATTATGAAAAAGCACAATGTATTAGAGCATTAATCAGGAATGATTTTATAAAAGCATTCGAGAAAGTAGATTACATACTTGTTCCATCCGCTCCGACAGAAGCTTTTGGCTTAAATGAAAAGCCAGACCCGATAATTATGTGCATCAATGATGTTTTTACTGTACCAGCAAGTTTAGCTGGCCTACCTGCTATTTCTATTCCTGTTGGACTTTCTAGTGAAGGGCTACCACTTGCTTTACAAGTAATTGGAAACTATTATGATGAAGCTGGAATATTGAATGTAGCAAATGTAATCGAGCAAAATTGTGGTAGGATAATTGAACTACGTAGCTTAGTTTGATATAAGACCATATTCAATCAGTAGTCAGTGTACATATAACGTCACACTGTCCAAGTTTCTAATCAAAAAGGAATAAGTTTAGCAAAAAATAATGATATCATTAGTGGAACGTAAAACAGTCCCACTGTGGTACTTATGAGAAGTAATAAAGTAGCTCTATCTGGTTGATAATTTAAAATATTAGCAAGTACCACACTAGATCCGGAAACTGGAATAATAGCTAGCAACATCAGTGCTTTATATATACTCTCGTCGTATATACCTATAATATGTTTGTCTATCAGAACAATTCCTAAAACAAATAATGGCCAGAACACGTACTTTGCTGTAATAGTGGTTAAAGCAAGCTTCCAATCTATTTTAAAATTTGTAATTTGTACAATACTCACTCCAAACAGCACCATTCCTAATGTAATAAATGTACTTCTAATATTCATCATAACATCTATCAAAAAAGCAGGTATTTGCACATTGCATATACTTAAAAAAAAGCCTAAAATCATCGCATAAGATGAAGGAAGCCTGAACAATCTTAACATACATTCTTTCGCAGTATATATACCATTTGCAGCTATATAAAATCCTAAGCTATTTTCAAACAGCGCCATTCCTATATAACAGACAACATATACAGACACTGAATCTTCATCAAATAAAGTCATAGCAATTGGCAAGCCAAAATAACCCATGCTTGTACTGCCTGAGCTAAATGCTAATATATTTTTCGTGTTATCTTTAAATAGAAAAGAAGAAAGATAATAAACCGATAAGGACATAGTGCTACCTATGAACCATATTAAAATCGGCAAAGAAATTACCTTTAAATTAACCTCTGTATGGGATACTCCATATAGAATCACTATTGGATTAGCTATATAAAAAAGTATTTGAGATATAGTATTTTTATCAACTTTAAGGTATTTCCCTGCCAAACAACCAATCAGTATTGTAATATAAACAGGCAATATTTTAAGAAAAAGGGTAAAAAACATATTAGCCTAAATTACAATCCTTTTTGATATTTTTTACTGATAAAGTGACATTAGATCTTAAGATATTGCAAAAGTAAATAAAATTTATTCCTCAACTTATCTAGGTCACAATCGACTAAAAAAGCTTCTTGAATATCTTTCAATAACAATAAGCTTACTGAAAAGTAAAATTTATTTCCATCTAAACTTCACTATGCACTTTTAGATGGTATAAGATAGAAAATTTATAAAAAGTAACTACTCTATAAAATAAGAGAACTCTATGTTTGTATATTTTAGCTATAAACAATTCCAGTAAAAAACTGAATTATACTTGTCCAAAGATAAGTGATGCGTTAGTGCCGCCGAAGCCAAATGAATTAGAAAGTACATATTGAATTTTGTGTTCTTGAGCCTTAAACGGTACAAAATTTAAATCACATCCTTCTGAAGGCTTATATAAATTTAAAGTTGGTGGAGTAATTCCGTTATTTAATGCAAGGATGCTAAATATTGCTTCAACGCTCCCTGCAGCGCCAAGCAAGTGCCCTATAGAAGACTTAGTGGAAGAAACCGGTACTTTATAAGCATGTTCACCAAATAACCGTTTTATTGCTATCACTTCAATTTTATCTCCAAGCGGTGTTGAAGTGCCATGTGCATTAATATATCCAATTTGATTTGGGTTAATTTGCGCACTCTTTAAGGCAATTTGCATTGCTTTGAATGCACCCCTTCCTTCTAAATGTGGCGATGTAATGTGATGTGCATCCCCTGTTAGTCCATATCCAACCAATTCAGCATATACTTTTGCTTCTCTTTTCCTTGCATGTTCATATTCTTCTAAAACTAATACACCTGCTCCTTCACCCATAACAAATCCATCACGTTCTTTATCCCATGGTCTTGAAGCTTCTTCAGGCTTATCATTAAATCTAGTTGATAATGCCTTCATAGATGCAAAACCCGCAATTCCCACTCTACACAGAGCACTTTCTGATCCACCTGCAATCATTACATCTGCTTCGCCAAGTTTTATAGTTCTTGCTGAGTTTATTATTGCATGTGCACCTGTTGCACATGCAGTTACTGCTGAATCGTTTGGGCCCATAAATTTATATTTAATAGAGATATGACCAGATATCAAATTTATTAAACTTGCAGGAACAAAAAATGGACTAACACGTCTAGGTCCTTTTTCCTGCATAGTAATTACATTTTCTTGAATTGATGAAAGGCCACCTATACCGGAACCAACAGTAACACCAATACGTTCCCGATTAATATTTTGGCTTTCTAAAATTAGTGAATCGTCTACTGCCTGAACAGCAGCAGCAACACCATAGTGAATAAAACGATCTGTCCTTTTTAGATCTTTTTTAGAAACATAATCTAATGAATTAAAGCAGTGATCAATATTATCATGTTGTAAGGGAACTTGTCCTGCAACTTTACAAGCAAGATCAGAAGCATTAAACCTGCTGATCCCTCTTACACCAGATTTACCATCTATTAACTTAAGCCAAGTATTTCTAACATCTGTTGCCAGTGGAGTAATTAAGCCAACACCAGTAACTATTACTCTTCTGTTCATTTACCACTAACTATTTGTTTTTTTACTACATAATCAACTATTTGTTCCATAGTTTCCATTATTTGAGCATCTTCATCAGGAATTTCTATTCCAAACTCTTCTTCTGCTGCCATAATTATCTCAACTGCATCTAAACTATCTGCTCCATGCTCCGAAAGCTTTGAAGAACTATCAAACTTCTCTACATCTTTACTAATGTGTTCTAACACAATCTTTTTCACTTTTTCTTCTATGTCTTCTCTAGTACTTTTTGCTAGTTCGCTATCCATTTTTTACCAAAAAATAACCTATCCTTTGATGTTATAAAAAATCTTTATGTTTGCAATACCTTTTATGATTGATAAACTATCACAAAGCTTTTTACTGCTCTAGCTAAGGCATATTTTAGTATCATACGCTAAAAAACTAATAAATTCAAAAATGTTAGACAAGTTAATAAAAAGTTTACTTATCGCAGAAACAGATAAAATTTTATCTAAAGTTAGCCAAAACAAGCATATATTAGCAATGCACTACGTGCTTTTCGCTCCCACAAAACACATAATACGTCCACTTTTAATTACAGCTCTGTCACAAGTGTTCAATTCAGAAGCAATATCAATTGCTGTAGCAGTTAAATGTGTTCACACCCACTCCCTGATTCAGGATGACTTGCCATATATAGACAATAGCAATAATAATAGCAAAAATCAGCTAAGCTGCTGCTATAAGAAATTTGATGAAGCAACAGCAGTGCTTGTTGCTGAAGATGCACCTCTTACTCTCGCTTCTGAAATATTATCTTCACCAAATAAGGATAGTAATAAGCGCCATGAAATCATAAAATCACCATCTCAGATGAGAGGAACTAAAGGAATGGTAGGAGAGCAAGTTTTAGATTCTGATAAAAACTTTGGCAAAATAAAAAAAATGCATCTGATGAAAACCGCAAAACTACTTGCAGCTCCATGTAAAATAGGTGCTATAGTAGGAGATACACCGGATAAACAACGTAGAGCATTATATAACTATAGGATAAATCTTGGGCTCATCTTTCAAGCTGAAGATGATACTGAAAACTACGAACAAGCTTTAAACAATCTCAGCAAACTCCGAGGAAAACACTGGTCATACCTATATGACTTATTGAATCAAGCAAAAAAAGATGGCTAAAAAAATTGTATTACAGTTGATTGTTTCCATGATAATAATTTTTACCTTAACTTCTGCTTTTGTATTTATTATAGTACACATAAATAAAGGCAAACCAGAAAAAAAGGACAAGCTTTATGAGATAAGTACTACCCATAATAGCTTAGTGCAGACGATAGCATACTATTTAGTGAAACCAATACTTGAATCAGCATTTGACCGTTATATTAAAAAGTATGGGATAACAGAATATTTAGAAGAAATAACACAGCAAAAAAGAGAGGAAAATATGATAAGCTTTTATGAAATCACAGAAGGCAACGGCAGCAAAGCTTTATGCGGTCAGGAAGTCCTATTACAAGTGTATAAAATATCTAACAATCTAGCAATACCACTTTTGAATCAAGTCTCTAATGTCACTTTTAAAATAGGTCAAAACAACTCGAAAGAGTTAAGTTTGGGAACAATAGGCATGAAGGAAGGAGGAGAACGTGTAATTACTGTAAACAGTACTACTAATAATACCGAAGCGAGCATTAGTTCTTATTATGTTAAACTACTTGAAGTAAAAGATAAATATCCAGATCTAGTAAATAATATGATGATTTTTGATGATCTAATTGACAAAACCGGGAAACAAGTAAAGTGCGGTGACGAAATATCGATTAAATATAGCATAATGAGGCATAATGGTAAATATATAATCAAAAATCAAACAACACAGTTGAAGGTTGGTGATAAAAAAGTACCACTTGCCATAGAGCTTGGAGTTATAGGAATGAGAGCTTTTAATAAAAGAACTATCATTTCTCCACCAGAACTCTTAAATATTACTGATAGCATGTCAATCAAAGATATAGGTTTCGACAAAGAACATATTTCGATAATTCATCTAAATCTAGATACCAACTCACAGTAGAATTAAAGTTCTAAAGCAAAAAGACAGATACTTTAAAATATTATTTGATAACTAAAGAAAATAACAAAAGTACATATTGCAGTAATAACCGGTGGTAAAACTAGAAAAATAGGTGTTTTTTTAATGAAAAACCTTTGGGAAGGTTTTAAGAAAAAAGCATTGTAAATTATTGGCAAAAAGTACATAGCATTGAGTATAGTGCTTACAATCAACAGAAGAATCACAAATATAATAAGTGATAAATCGCCGGAGTCAGAGACAGCTTGGAAAATGAGAAATTTACCCCAAAAAGTTGGAGCAGGTGGCACCCCTATCATAGATAACGCACCTATAGTAAATGCTATCATGGCAATTGGCATACTACGTCCTATGCCATGAATTCTATCCACATATTTCTCACCTGTTTTCGTTATTATGCTACCTGCAACAAAAAATAAAGTGATTTTTGCAAACGCATGACAAACTAACTGAAAAATTGCAACCTTTGCACTGAAGTCGCTAAGAATTGAAGCGGATAATATAATATATGATAATTGAGAAACAGTAGAGTAAGCAAGCAATTTTTTTAATTCTTTCTGCTTGAGTGCAATCAGCGAGGCAGCAACAATGGTAAACCCCGCAACATATGGCAGCCATCCTCCAGCAAACCAATTTTGTTGTGCAAAGCGTTGCAGATTACCGATACCGAAAATACACAATATAACTTTTATGATGATAAAAGCTCCGGACTTCACAACAACAACAGCATGCAGCAAAGCACTCACGGGAGTTGGTGCAACCATTGCTTTGGGCAACCAAAAATGCATTGGCATTAGTGCAGCTTTGCCTATTCCATAAATCAGCATAGTAAAACATACTGCAGTAAAAGTAATGAGTGAAGTATCAAATTTAAATATTCCATCGCTTACAAAGTCTAAAGTATGAAATTCACTGTATAAGAAACCAAGAACTGGAAAAAATAGTACTAAGGAAGAAAAAAACAGTACGCCAAAATAATAGCGTCCAGCTATCACTGATTCATTTGTGGCATTATAGGTAACAAGAGGATAGGTACTGATAGTTAAAAGCTCATAAAAAACAAATGTAGTAAGCAAATCTCCGGAAAAAGCAATAAACATCGCACAGCTAATCGATACCGAAAAAAAACATAAGAAACTTGAGTGATTACTACCAGGATAGTTACTCTTCATATAGCATACTGCATATATACTGGTTAATATCCATAAAAATGATATTAATAAACTAAATATTATTCCTGTAGACTCTAGTTTTAAACTAATATGTAAATTATTACCAAAATCAATGAGGATAAATTGAAAATAATCACTATATGCCCAATATAAAGTGCACAGACACGTATACGTAAATAGAAGTACAGAAGAGACAACAGTAATACTGTTACTTACTCTAGGCCATCTACCGGTAAAAAAGATAATTACTGCACCAAGCATCGGAATCAATGCAGTAATTAACAAATAATTTTCAGTAATAAAAAGCGGTAAGGAAAGAGATGTTAAAACATAGTCCATTAAATGATTCATCTTTCTGCTTAGGCAAAGCTAGAATTATACTCAAATTACAGAAAAGTGCCACTTTTTTAGTAAATTAGTTTTATATATTATGATATTTATCATATGGATGAAATAAGAGACGGGTACCAACTACTCTCTCATATAACTTAACCCAACCTAGATAAGTTTTTCTAATTTGTCATATATATCTTACACATTATAAAATTAAACAATGTGTTATCAAATCATCAACTTTTCTCAATAGCTTTAGCTTTATCCCCCATCTTCACTTTTTCATATGGCTTTCAGAAGCAATAATAGTCTTCTGCTTAAATTTATATTTTTCTTTATAGCCTCCTCCTATAGAGTTAAAATTCACACCTATTTTTTTATAAATTACGGCTCAACAACATTAATACCTTTTGTTCCAGCTGGTTGCCTTTATAACTACTTACAAGATCTTTGATCTTTTACTTTCCTTTTCATAACCAGACTACGGCGTCAATAGTATATTTTTATTTTAGAGATTTACATTGGTTTATTTCCTTTGACAGTAACTTCACTTTTCCTCTATTACACTATTGCCTTGCTTTTCAATTTTCGTCATCATTTTCTTTCGAAGAAATTACAAATAGTACCTATTATTTTTTGAATAACAATCTCTAAAAAAACCCTTGGTTACCCTGAACTTGTACTAAGAGAAATAATTTAGAATACATATTCATTTTCCACTTAGTGATAATTCCTCAGGTAGATTTTATTTGCTTGATAGGTCAACGCTGCATAATATCTTGAGTGCATTAGTCTTGTTTATCCTTCAGACAATAATATACCTTTAACATCCTCTTTTTTTACTCCTAATCTCATCAACAACTATACCAGTACTTGATTCCTTTTTCTTAGTAAGCAATAATGGTAATAACTTTTTTTAACAATGACTATGAATACCTAAAATTTCGGTATATAGGTTCTTACATAGGTTGCATTAATAAATTCTTGTACTTTTTAGATAATTAACACCTCCTACCATTTCACCATTTTCATTTATAGTGCCTACCACCCTTAAATTTGACTTTTTGTATTTCTTTATTTAATACTCAGCCTACTTTTTTCAAGGCCATTCCTCTTTTTTATTTATTAATTTAATAATTTTATTAATTTTCTTTATACTATTTATACTATAAAAAACCAAAAACAGATCTTTAGCAACTTCATGTTTGTTTTTATGTTTCACAATTGCCTTATAGATAGTGTAAATCTTCTCTAACTTAACTCTGTTGTTCTATGAGTCTTTTTGGAAACATAATATAATAATTCTCTTAGAAATCACTAAACATAAAAATACCAACTGCTTGCTCCTTAAACAAACTTAAATAATCTTCCATTATTTTCTTTCATAGCATACATATGACGATACAATATTGACCTTTACTCTACTTGAAAGTGCAGATTACAGTACAGGTTTCAGCCTTTTTTTTATTTCACCTTCATCCTTTAAAAACCCTCCTATTCATTATTAGACACTCCATTTTTTAAACCATAATCTCTTTCTATTTACTAGTAAAACGACTATACATGCATCCATTAGTAACAGTATTACCAAAATTGAATATTAATAAAATATCATCTCCTTTAGCGATATCTTCATCTTATAATTTTACTAATCAAGAATAAAAAGGCCAATACTAACAGGTTAATTATCTATTGTAACAATTTCAAAATCAATAATAAGAAAAAAAAGCTAACAGCATGAAGAAAAAACTTAAGAAGAAACAAGGTTACAAAATGACGGTATTTCACTAACCCAGTTACTCCTTTCCTGATTTAGTCTATTATTCAATATCGCTTGTCTTATTGATTTCATCAGTTCATTCATAAAGAAAATATTGTGAATAGTAATAAGAGTGTAAGCTAGCAGTTCTTTAGCTTTTAACAAATGGTATATATAAGCCCTTGAATGCTTTCTGCAAGTAAAGCATAGACAGTCACTTTCAATTGGACTATTATCCAGTTTAAATTGTTGATTTCGTAAATTAATATGCTCTTTGCACTTCGAAATAATAGAATTCCTATTTTTCACTTTAATAAGCGCACCACCATGTCTTGCTAAACGAGTTGGATGTACACAATCAAACGTATCGATTCCAAGCCCTACTGCATGAAAGATATCCACAATTCCACCAATACCAAGCAAATGAGTAGGTCTCGTTCTTTTTAAATGTTCCATAGTAAAAGAAACTATATCATGCATTTGCTTCTTACTCTGACCAAGAGATCCACCTATTGCTTGACCAAAAAATGGTAAATGATTAATAAAATCACAATTCTCTCTACGCAAATCTTGATACACTCCGCCTTGACTAATTCCATATAGTGCTTGTTTGCCATTATTATTCCTTTTAAACTCATTCAAAGAACGCTCAGCCCATTTATGGCTCATAAGCATTGATTTCTGTGTATATTCTTTGCTAACGTGAAACGGGGTACATTCATCCAAAACTAAGATTAAATCTGCACCTAACTTTCGTTGAATTTGAATAGACTTTTCAGGAGTTAAACAATAACTTTTACCATTGATGTAAGAACGAAAAACTGCTCCATACTCATCAACTTTGACTAGAGTTTTTTGTTTTTTTCTTATTCCCTTTATCTCTTCTGAAACTGATCCGTGTCCTAAGCTAAATATCTGGTATCCACCAGAATCAGTTAGCATCGGCCCATTCCATCCTATCATCTTGTGCAACCCACCAAGTTTTTCTACGGTATTCTCTCCTGGTTGAAGCATTAGGTGATATGTGTTAGACAGTATTACTTGAGTGCCAGCTTCGCTGACTCTCTCGATATCTGAAACTCTAATTGCAGCCTTTGTCGCACAAAACATAAATGCCGGTGTTTCTATATTTCCACTTGGAGTTTCAATAGTACCAACTCTTGCAGAACCTGATTGCTTAGTTATTTTAAATGAAAACTTTCTTTTCATCTACTTATTTGAAAGTTCTACTATAATGTTCTCTACTTTTTGAGGAGTAAGATTTTCATAAAAATCATTATTAATCTGTACAACAGGAGCACTAACACATGCACCAAGACATTCAACTTCCTTTAAAGTAAACAGATTGTCTTTAGTGGTCTCACCAACATCAATTCCTAGTTTCTTTTTAAAGGTATCTAGAACTTCTTCACTACTGCATAACCAGCAAGGAGTTGTTCTGCAAATTTGTACAAGATATTTACCCACTGGTTTTAAATTATACATAGTATAAAAATTTGCTACCTCGTACACACGAATATGTGGAATACAAAGCATATCAGCAATGTAGCACATTGCAGATCTAGGAACCCATCCACATTGTTCTTGAATCAAGTATAGCAAAGGCATAACAGCACTACCCTCTCTCCCTTTTGGATACATCTTTATAAACTTTTTTGCCTTCTCAAGATTTTCCGATGTAAAACTAAATTGTCTTTCTTTTTCTTTCATCTATAAAGATTACATAAGTCTCAACAGATTATATATTTGAATGATCAATAATTGCAATTAAACTTCTTGTATAACCTAGAAAGAAGTAGATATTTTAAATATCGTATTTTCTACAACACTGCGATTCAGCTGTTCTTAAATTCCCTTAATAATAAAATATCAAAAGCTTTAATAAGCAGAAAAAGGCAGAAGAAATCCTCGCTAGTACTTACTTCTAGCACTAGCGTTTTTTCTAAGCCTTAAAGCGCTGCAATTTAGCTACTCTTAAACTGTATCAGATATCCTAAGTTTAAATGCTCAGAAAAAAAACAAAAGAAATCCTCATGCAGACAGTTATTTATTATTCTCTAATCCTGTAAATTGATGTTCTCATTTTTTTAACGTTCTATAAATGCATTTCAGCTTGTATGGATAAAAACTAAAATCTAGTAAAAACATAAAGCCATAAAAATAAAATATAAGACACTAATCTCGTAATACTTCCATCACTTGACCTGCAAAGGTTGAAGATAATTCAATATCTTTATTAGTATAATAATAGGAGTTAGCAAGAAATTTGTTAAAGAATTTTTCTATGAATTATTCCAAGAAGCACAGCTACGCGCTCTGCCTTTAAACAGAGATAAAAGCACAATTACTACAAACAACACTCCACCAATAACTGATATAGCTCCACCCGCAATAAAGCAGGTACGTGCTAATATTGATGAAATACTTGGCAAATCCGCAACTTTTCTTAAGGCACTGTATCCACCAAGCCAAACAAGACCAGTAATATGAAGAAAATGTCCAAAGCCATAGGCATAAATTTGCAATTTTACCACAAAGTTTTCTACCTCTTTACAGTTCAGTTTTGGTAATAACCAATAAACAAAATTCATAAAAGCTATAGTGATGCCAATTACAGAACCGTGATAATGAGCAGGAATGGTAACATTTCCTTCAACAGTTAGTACTCCAAGTATGCCTCCATAAGTGAACAACACAAATGAGTGTAATAAATAACTGTTCTTATCATTAAGTAAGCTTTTTATACTACGACACACTAATATTGTTAAAAAACACGGCAAAATTGCTCCAGCAGTTCTCATATGCCAAGTAAAAAACTGTATCAATTCAGCACTATTCACCGAGTAAATAGAATATATAAATGGTCCACATACAGCCAAGATCATATTTATAAATAGTGGCAAAATAGCAATTTTATTGTTTGAAGTTAGATTGACATTGGAACTCAACATTATCAAATAAACTAAAAACATTCCTTGAGTAAAAGCAAATTGCAGCAAATGTCCACTTCCCCAAAAGAGATATTCGTAAAATAAATTTTTATCTAAGTGATATAAATCTACAGGCATGTTTTTGTGAGCTAGAACAAGGCAAAGGAACGACGATACAAATATAATAACTAACCCAACTTGCCCAACAAAAAAGTATGAGACTTGCCTATTTAACATACAGGTAAAAGCTGCATTTACCAATATGCTGATAATAAACAAACTAAGCCCAAACAAAAATAATTTGTTTTGTAATACGGGAATATAGTTGCTCTTAATAACTTCAGTACCCGGAACAAATGCTGACACAAATATCAGTAGCATGGAAAGGGTTGACAGAACCCATAAAAAGCTAAGCCAATTATTGGTGTTTTGTAGGTTTATAATAAAAAGTAAAGATATTATAGAGCACATCCATACCAAAATTGATAAATTCACATGTATCACTAGTGCATTATCAAAGATATATTGTGCAGAGGGAATGAGAGAGAAAACAAAAGGCAACCGCAGGAAAACAACAATTATCGACAGTAGCCCAGAACAAGCAAGAGCGCATACTGCCAAAAATATCCATCGTTTGCAAAGTGAAATGTTATCTTGTATAAGCACAGCTATTTTCCCCTTTTTATTTTTTGATCGATAAAGTACTATAACATTAATATAGAGTAATTTTTCGATGATTAATATAACTCTATATCAGTTCGTTCCACTAACAATTTAAGTGAAATACAAATAATATCACAACAAAGTAGGTTGTATCTTTCATCATGAAAATACCATATCCACCTTTGGTTAATACTACAATAGCGTTGCTATTAGCATTAGTCTGGGCCGTAGATATTTCCTTTTAGCAGCCCATGCTTAGGCATATTTAATAATAAAAGTTATTGTAGATTGTCCTTTAACATCAAATGTAGGTAACTCTTTTCATAAAACAGCAATTCCCTTCATATCTATATATACTAATATCATGCTCACTTAAATGAATTATCAAATTACACAACTATTTTTGAAATTAAGATAGGTTCCACCTTCGTAAAAATATTGTTAAATTAAGTATTACCATATTATTAAATCAAGGTAATAGTTACTATAAAAATAACTCCTATAGCAGTTTTATTAATAAGGTCAACAATTTGATAAACTATGTTCTAAATATTATACAAATAATAATTAATAGCTTTAAGCCGCATGCTAGTACTTTGTATTAAAGTTTATTTTTTTGTAAGCAAATATCAACTTTATTTTACAGATACATGATTAGAGCTTAGCTCAAGTACTTACTGGCAAAATGATAGATGTACTCTTAAACATCATTACAAGGTTATTTTCAAACAGATACCAGGAAAATCATCTTTATGGATCCTCATAGCAAAATTATTAAAGCAAAACAGAGAACCTTAATAGCCAGGCATGCCAATTTTCACTTTCTATGCCTTCTCATTTATAACTGTACAAATACTTAATTTATTATTTTCTAACTAAAGAAAGAGTTAAGGATTAATAACTACCGAATACTTTTTTCCTTTATTACGATTATTAACATAGCAATAGCTAATTCTCTTTGGATGATAGCGAAAAACTTTTTACGATTTTCCAATCGTAAGTAAGAATTACTCAAGCTCTAAGAACAATTACTTTCACTCATAAAATTTAAGATCAGCCAAATATTATAGATCTAGCCATTAAAAAAAACCAAAACTACTTTTGATAAAATTCATTTCCATTATAAACAATGCAATACTAATATTTAGAAACAAGCTCATGATAATTGAATCTAACCAAAAAGTAGAACCTGTTGATTATTCGGGTAAAGGCAAATCAACATTCTGTAACCCTAACCTCTCAGGTTTTACGATGTAAAGTCTAGAAAATTTTAATTAACGGCAAGATATTTCCAACATAACAGAGTTCTTTACACAAAAGAGTAAAAACGATTCCACAAGATTCATCACTTTTTCATATAACTCTGTTAAAATACTCATTATGACAAAATATAGGCTAGTGATGATGAAGTTGTAGAGGCTGTTAAATGTTCACATGCCGATGGATTTATTTTAAAATTGCCTCAAGGTTACGAGTCTCTTGTTAAGAGAAGAGGTGTAAAATTTTTGGATTGGTAGAGGTAAAGTATTACAATTAGTAAAAGCAATTTTTTTAATTGCACCTATATTAATTCTAGATTAGACAACATCACAACTCAATTCTGCAAGTAAAAATAATATCCAAAAATTTCCATATGAATCATATATAAGATGAAGTCTATCATAGTAATAGCACATCCCCTATCTATGTTTTTGCATATAGACCGCATTTCAGTACTTAATTACTTAATTATGTGACAAGATTATAGAAAACTGCATGAACTAAAAACTTCTTGATAAAGACGGAATGTATAAAACTCTATAGGATGCATAAATTGAAGATTTTTACCAAACAAAAAGGGAAATGAAAAGTGAATATGTATAGCGCTAAAAAAAGTATACTAAAAAGTAAAAGTAAGGCATTTAAATTTGGATAATGTCTACTACGTCCATAAACTATGTAGTGGATTTATCAAATGAAGCTGGACTAAGACATAATCTTAGACCCGTGTGAAGAGGTCATTTTCTTTGATCAACACATCCAAGACTTAAAATTTAGATATAAGAGGATTGAATACTTGCGAAAATATTGCACCATTATTAACATTTTTAAAATTAATTTTTCATGGCTTTATAAAATTCCTCGACCCAAAACTTGACTACATGCTACAGCAATAAACAGAGCAATATTCGTGAGAACTTTTATTGAAGATGAAAGAGGATTTTTTTTTGAAATTAATTTTTAGGAGCAGGTTTCAAACTACCTCAAGTGATTCTACTTAATAGATATGGTCATAAGCGTTAAGGGAAAATTAACACAAGACGCTAACTTGTCCAATAATATGGAAGCATGCCGCTGCTACTCTTTCACTTCTTCCAATAGAACCCAATTTTTCTGCAGTTGTTGTCTCTATATTACAAATTTACAATCAATATAAGGCAACATTTTAGGCTCTTCACAAATTATAGTAATGTCTAAATTAGATACACGATCCTCTTCCTTTAGCTCTTGTAGCAGCAAAGCTTAGAAAATAAGATGAGTCACAATCTTTCCAATTAGCAAAATTAGAAGGAAAACCCCTATATCATCATATTCTAGCGTTCCCAATATTGCATCAACTATTGCGTGTATTATCGCATCACCATCGCGAATATACTTCTATTACTATATAGTGCTCAATCTCTACAGCACAAATTTTTACAAAATTCCTGGGTTCATCTTGAGTTTTGATAAACTTATATATATGACAACCCGTTCCAACAACACGATATTTTGGTTATTCAAGAAGGAGATTTACCATACCAATATCTTCTTTTATAGTTAACTTGAAATTACTTTTTTCACCTCCAATAACTACAACACATTTTTGTACTCTACCACAAGCGATGAACCATCAGTAAATTTTTTATTTAACCGACGGCATAATAGTAATTTTTTAAAATCAAAGATTTGAGGAGTTTATACCACTCTAAGTTTCTCTCTTAAAATCATGAATTCGACAGAACCATCATTTATCATCAACATAGTACTTTCAACTTCTATTGCCTTGGACTACTTCAGCATGCCGACCATTAATCATAAACTGAGCTAAGCTATCTATTAGAACATCTAACGCAAACAGCCTACAGGCATCGTGCATAATGACAAAATCATGGTTCATTTCTTTTGCAAACTCTCAAGTCCCAATTTAACTGAGTTTTACCTAATTTCTTACCCGTATACTGACCTCAGAATTTAGTATCTATAATTGATGATATGATGATATAGCTTTTTTATAAAAATTTTCATAATCATTCGTTAATGACCACTATTACATAATCTATATGCTAGTTAGCTAAGAATTTTCTGACTGTATGAAACAAGATAGGTTTACCTGTTAGCTTTCTTTATACACTGCTTAGAAACTGCACTATTTTGCATTTATTGCTCCTCCCGCTGCAATTATTAATGCTGCTATCTTGTACTCCTTAAATCTGTTAGTATGTATACAGATTTCCTAATTACTGATTTCAGAATTGTAGGTTTCTTCAACTTGTTGTATAATTTTATAAAAGTAATCAAAATCTAGGCTTGCACTACCAATCAAAACTCCTGATAAATTTGAGATCCTAAGCAAACTTCCTATATTTTCCAAACTAACTGAACCACCATATATAACCTGTTTTTCACCAATACAGGATTTTATTACCTCTATTACCTCAGCAATTTCATCATTGCTTGGTATATACCCTGTACCTATTGCCCACAACGGTTCATATGCTACAGTATATTCACTATGTATCAATAAGCGGTTTTTGCATTGATATACTATTACTTCCTTTGTTCTCCTACTCTTATAATTTTCTGCATTTTCACCTACACAAATAATTGGGTGTAGACCAGACTCTATTGCTATTTCTGACTTAAGTTTTATTTCACTATCTGTTTCGTTGGTTCTTTCAGAATGTCCAAGTATTACATAAGTACATTCTAATTCTTTTAACATCCTTGCACTAACCTCACCTGTGTAAGATCCATATTTTTTATAATGGCAATTCTGTGCTCCTATATTAATATTATCGCTTAGCTCTATGGCATCTGGCAATGATGTAAAAGGTGGACAAACCACGATCTTAGAGGTAATTCCATTGCTCTTATTGTTAAGTTTATTTATAAAGTCAACAAACAAAGACCGCGTTCCATTCATTTTCCAATTTGCTACAATTAAAAAAGACATCAACTTTACTTATATAGATAACGAACAATATTAAAGCTAATTTCCCTCATGCTTAATTGTTAATTTAACGAAATTGACTATACGTAAGGTGTAACCTCATTACCTTTACTTATAATCAAAGGCATATACTTAGTTATATAAAGTAACAAAAACAAATCAAGTCTATTAAATAGAGTAGAGTCAACAAAAAATTTTTTACCATTACTCACTTTTACTAAATTTTTCTTTCATTGGAGCTTTCCTGAATTCCACTTATCCAACTTATAACCCATTCAGTCTCTGTTTCCACTCTTTAAACAGTTATTTTAACAGAGCTTCCCATTAGCCAAAACTACCGGTGATTGCAAGAGAAATAAGTACCAACATCACAGAGTAAACAATTAGAAAAGAGTATGGATTTATAGAGCTCTTTTATGGATTCTCATAAGAAGACATTTCATTAGCATAATGAGCTATACAAAAAAGGAAAAGAAGCACTATATGAAAAAAAAGAAAGTCACTACGCTTGCAAATAGGGTACTGAAAGATATAGAAAGGACAATATAGCATTAGAGAGTTTTTTGGTGTATGGATAAGCTAAGTACAGATAAGAAACTAAAAAAGAGGTATTTTAATATCTCCTGATGAGATAAGGTTAATATGAAAAATAAGTATAATCTTGAAACTTTTAAAAAGAAATCAAAAAGCACTTAAAGCAAAAACAGTTCAAGGTGAGCTTTTTAAATACTTAACAGAAGACAATTTGCTATTCTAGAAATGACTAAAGTACAAAAAGAAGCATAAGGTAAAATTGAGATACAATATTCAAAATATTTAGCAATCAAGATACTTAATTATATGCAGGTAATAGTCAAGTCCACTCGGCCAATTTATCAGCAGACATTTATTGATACTTATTCATAACTTAAACTTACCAAATTGTATATAAACAAAATAGCTATTATATGGCTATAGATTTTCTCGATGACAGAGTCATTTCACTTTTTAATGAGCATAAAATTTCATTATTATAAACTCTAACTGATTAGAAGTATAAAATATTGTAGCAAGCCTAAAAACCATATTTTATCAGCTATATTTGGAATTAGAAACATTAACCATTTTAGTACAAAGCCAATTCCCCATAAATAAATGGTATGTGTATAAGATTCCGTGAAACTATGTAAGATAAGTGTTACTACATTCTTTTCAGAGAAAACTAATTCACAATTCTTTAGAAAATTTATAAGTAAATGTTGATCAGGTGCTATATTCTTATAATGAAACAACGGCTTTCCTTAAGAAAAAATATTGTTATGAAGAATATCCATGCAGACTTTTCTAGATACTAAGTACATTACTTTTTTTAAAAAAACATCTCTATTCAGAGATATAATAGAAAAAAACTAAACAAGCACAATTGTTAAAATAAGGTAGGCTAAACTTAGAAAAAATGTAATCACTTCTTAATATTTTATAAAATCCAATAAGAAAAATAGACTTCTGAAACTATAACATGTTTTTAGCCATACTCAGTAAACAAATATGGTTTTTTACCTTTTTTCAGTTTTGATAAACCGTCTTATAAAGAAAAATTAATCCATTGACAAAAGTTTTACAAAAAAATTCAATCACAAGATTATTAAGATCTTAATGTATTTATTATAATAAATTAAGTAGCTTATTCTTAAATTCTTTAAAAGTCTTAAATGACATACCCTCAGTCAAATCATTGTTTAATGTTCTTCAAAAGAGCTCCTATCTTATTATTTCCTTGCAACCTATATGACTTTGCATATCAATACTTTATCTTTATTTAAGTTAACACTCTTTCAAAAGGATGCTCATTCATATTACTTCTGATACAAGTTTTGAACCACTACTCGTCATTACTTCCTCAAGCATATGCTGTAATTTTGCTTTATGTAATTAAAATACCTCAACACTATAAGTATTACTTTTACAACTTCCTCTACACTATGCAGCTTATATTGTCTATTTATAAATGCTCAATTTTGTCTCTATTTACCATCATATTTTTACTCAAATAATAATATAATGCTAACCTTCACTTTTTTTACTAAAGGCTATTTCTCTAATTATTTTTCTTTTTTACCTTCCCTTATGCTCTATATTAGAGCTTTAAAAAAATTATATATACTACACTCACATGTGTTCCATTATACCACTTTTTTAGTACAAATTTTGTTATCTATTTATACCCTTCTTTCGTCCTTATAACTGAATTTCCTATTCCAATTTCTGCTTTCCTACTCTGTTACCTTAGCTTTCTTTTTTTTAGCAAGAAGCTCTTTTTCATTCCACTGTTTTATATTTATTATGCTACTCATAGAATGTTTGTTTACTTATACTATTTTTGTATAGTAAAATCACTGACAAATTCATACAACACATGCCTTTTTACTCTTGTTTGCCCACATCCTCTAAACAAAAGTCCATTTATTCTGACAATCCCTTTCTAAAGTTTTATCCTCTATACTTCTCCTTACTTCTTGCGTCCAAAAGAAACCTAACTTAGAGTAAAACCTTTGTCAAAAAACTACTTAACCTCTACATCGATTAAGAGTTTTTTTCTTGAAGCGGTTAAAAAAGACTTTCCATTAGAAGCGATAAGTGATAAATTGTTAATAACAGATTATTGCTAATAAGGTTATGTGCTTTTGGTTACCTAATATAAACAGGGAAGGTTACTTATTTATAGCAATTTCTTTTACAGTGACATGTATAGCATTCTCTTTATCTTGGGGGTTTGGTATTACATGCTTATTTCCAACATTACTATGCATCTACTTCTTTCGTGATCCAACAAGGGTCGTGCCAAGCAATAGAGATCTTATACTAAGTCCTGCCGATGGTATAATTTCAAAAATTGAAGAAGCGAGTTATCCTTTACCAACGGAAAATGAAGAGGAGAAAAAATTCATACTTATTAGTATATTCTTGAGTATTTTGGATGTACATGTGAATCGCATACCAATATCTGGTACAGTAAAAGAAGTACACTACAAAAAAGGCAAATTTATGTTTGCAACAAGTAATAGATCTAGCAATGAAAATGAAAAACAAGTTATTGTAATCGAATACGAAAAGGAAAAAGAAATTATTGTAGAACAAATAGCTGGACTAGTTGCACGCCGTATCGTTTGTAACCTAAAAGTTTTCCAGGCTGTAAAAGCAGGTGAAAGGTTTGGAATTATAAAGTTTGGAAGTAGAGTAAATATCTATGTACCTGTTGATACAGAAATAAGAGTCTCAAAAGGACAAACCGTTATCGGTGGTGAAACAATTATAGCAAGTTTAAATAAGAAAAATACTCAAGAAAAGCTTACTTTTGATATTATATGAACAATAATGGTAATAACAATAGTTTTCTGCCTGTTGCTAAATTATTTCCAAATTTTATAACTTTATTAGGTCTATGTTCTGGTCTTACTTCACTTAAATTCACATTTAATGAACAGTGGGAGTTTGCAGTAATTTTTATCATCATTGCAGCAATTATAGATGGAATGGATGGCAAAATAGCCAGAATCTTAAAATTAACTAGCAATTTCGGAGCACAACTTGATTCTTTTGCGGATTTTCTGAACTTCGGTGCAGCACCTGCATTTCTCTTATACTTTTGGAAATTAAAAGAAATCAAAGTTATAGGATGGATACTGGTAATGATATATGTAATCTGCATCTCGATCAGACTTGCAAGGTTTAATATATCATTAAATGTAGAGCAATTTGACTGGGAAAAGTTTTTCTTTTCTGGAGTACCAGCACCAATATGTGCTTTACTTTCCTTGTTACCAATAATTGGTACCTTTCACTCTCAAGAAAGTGAACATTTACTTCTTATAGAGCAATTTTTCAACATAAAGAACACTGCTTGTTACTTTTTTGCTATCTCATTTTTCTCAGTCAGTCATATTCCAACTTTTTCCGCAAAATATATTTATATTCCCAGAAACTTATCTTATATATTTGTATCGCTTTTTGGAGTGTTTATCGTATTTTTTGTCAGCAAGCCTTGGGTTACTTTACCAATTTTAGGCATGGTGTACGCACTTACTATTCCAATAAGTACTGGATTTTATATATATTATACCTATAAAACTCGCTAGCTGCAAATTGCAATAAAAAGCAGTAAGTGGTAGCATAATTGAAAAATAAGTGAACTATTTAGTTCATTTCTGTATACAAAGATATCTTAGTTCCGTTTTACTTATTTAAGTAATTGCAACTGGATTCTTTTATATCTAATTTAATTTTACTAACTTTAGCTCAGTTAAGCATAGAATATAGACGCTATCTAACCACCTAAAATGTATAATTATAACAACATATAATCATTCATAGGTATTTATAGCAGCAATTTCGGAAACAATTGGTCTTAGGGCTTAAAATAATATCAAGAAGTTGCAATTATTGTACAATAAACTCACGTGCAATTTTTAGATAATAGTCATCGTAATGCTTAGTATGCCACAAGGTTCGCCAAAGTAGTGTTTGTATTTACTTATCGTTCTGAAAATTTAAAACTGGCAAATCTCTTTGTAACATAAAATATAAACTTGCAAAAATTAGATTTATAAAAACTGGTAAATTACCTGCATTTACCTATTCAATTAAGCTACTTATTGCAATGATTTCATATGATACACTACTTCAAACAAATTAAATTGTAGTATTGTAAAATGCCCTCTTCGAACACAACATGTCTTTTATCATATTTGACGCTTGTTCTAATTGTAATACTGAGGAAAGCAGAACAAATTACCTTTAGTTCAATAGGTTTACTACCCACTATTGATAATTCTGTATACAGGTATGCCTGCGTTTTAACCTATGTAGACGGAGATAATTCATTGAATATTTTACCCTACAATATTCCAAAATATCTCTAACAAATCAGCTATAAAGGCAAAGTATTAAATGGATTAATAGTAGCGTGAGAAGTTATTATTTACTAATAAAGCAGGCACCGGAACAACAGTATAACACATTCAGTTGTAAAAGAGAAAAATCCAATTAAAGCTGAAAGCTTTACACCAACTGCATTATTTGTAGACATAATACTAGTTTCATCTTTAATTAGAGCATTATGATAATATCACTGGTATTCAATAGCACCATGACGAGGGGTAATATCCTGTGGTTAACTCAGCGTTTTCAACAGCCTTACCTTTATTTAACAAGCCAGTTCCTTCGCTAATAATGTTTTCTTTTGCATTCCCCACAACAATAGCTTATTATTGCTACTATAAAATAGCACTTGTTTGGTAATAAAAAGTACTAGTGTTACTTCAAATTTTTGCAGTAGTTTCAATGTATATCAAAAGGTACAAAACTTATATCTTATCTAGGCAATGATTTGTTTATGTGCTTTATGGTTCCAAATGCTATTACAATATATCTCCTAAGAAGGAAAGCCATAAATACAATAATAGATTCTTATTATAATTCTAAGAGGTATTAAACATGACTTATAGGTTACTGTATGTAGTACTATTTTGCCTATTACTTAATGACGCATATGCTACTTCGGGTCTTTACAAAAGCTATGATGCTGTATTAGATGGAGTAAATAACTTCATAAGTAAAGTATTGTTTTTTAAAGTTTTCTACATACCATTCACAATTTTCCTAGTGGCCTTCAGTTATGTGTTTTTAACATTACGTTTTAAATTTCTCAATATAAAAATGTTTAAGCATGCATTCGCTATCCTATGTGGGAAGTATGACACAGATTACCACGATGGTCACATTACGCATTTTCAGGCATTTATAACTGCACTCTCAAGTACGGTAGGTCTTGGAACTGTTGCTGGTGTTGCAATTGCAATTTCAACTGGAGGACCAGGAGCAGTACCTTGGATGATGATTACAGGTCTTTTCGCCATGTCAGCAAAGTTTGCTGAAGTAACTTTAGCGTTCAGACACAGAACAGAAGGTCAGAAACAGTTATTTAGTGGTCCATTTCAATATATCAGAAACGGACTGGAGGAATTTGGATTTAAGAAACTTGGTATTATCTTAGCTGCAGTATACGCGGTATTTTTCGTATTATCTGGTCTTGGTGGAAGTGTAGCATTTCAAACTAACCAGATGGTTTCAATATTGTCTGGCCATTCAAATTGGGTAGATAGTCACCCCTGGTTGATCTCTTCCATAATTTCTGTGTTGCTTGCTTTGGTAATTATCGGTGGAATTAAAAGGATAGCTATAGTATCCTCTGCATTAGTGCCCGTCATGTCGCTTATATATATTTTCAGTTGTATCACAATTATTGCATTTAATATTAACAATCTTGGTAATACACTTAAAATATTATTTTCTAATATGATAGACTTCAATGCCGCTGGTGGAGGAGTAGTAGGAGCATTTGTTACCGGAATTCAAAGAGCAATTTTTGCTAGTGAAGCAGGTATTGGCTCTGCCTCAATTACGCATGCAGCGGCTAAAGATGAGGAACCAGTTAGAACTGGATTAGTTGCAATGATAGAACCATGTTTTGATACAATGTTAATTTGTTGTTTAACAGGAATAACAATAGTAATAACAGGTGCATACCAAACCGGCGTTGGTGAGGGAATACTAATTACTCAAAAAGCATTTGAAACAGTTTCTTTTTGGTTTCCTATACTCTTAACTATAGCTGCACCTTTATTTGCATTCTCTTCAATAATTTCTTTTGTGTATTGCTGTGAAATGGGATGGCTATATTTGTTTGGTACAAAAAGTATAGTAATATACCGCATAGCGGTAATAATTGTGGCGTTTTTCTCTGGTCTTTCTAAAGATATAATGACTATTGCCAATATTGGTGGGACTTTATTCTCTTGTTTAGCTCTTATTAATATGACAGCACTTATACTATTCAGCAATCAGATTAACAATGAAGCTCAATATTACCTAAAAAGATTAAAGGATAATAAAATTAATTAGGTTCCTCTTTAGTATGCAACCATATCAGATAAACACAAGCCGCTATCACTTCAGTACTTGGTGCTCGAATCTATACTCATTTTTTCTGAAGTTTAGTACTTACTACGTATTAGGGATAGTACCAAAGATGTAAGTGTAATGGAGAAATATATAGTCCTTATATCATCATATGTATTGGGTTCAATACCATTTAGTTCAATTATTACAAAGATAAAAGGAATAAATTTAAGAGAAATAGGTTCTGGAAATATTGGTGCTACAAACATTGCAAGAACAGGAAATAAAGAACTTGCTGCTCTGGCATTGTTTCTAGACTCTTTGAAAGGGTTTATTGCAGTTTACGCAGCGCAACAATTTTTCAATAATGGTATTATTACATATACATCTGCAATCTTAGCAGTTCTAGGACATATGTTCCCTATCTGGCTAAAGTTCAATGGAGGAAAGGGAGTTGCAACAACTTTAGGAATTTTAATAGCACTTAATACCCGTGTGGCACTGCTGTTCGTACTTATTTGGCTAGTAGCATTTTCTACTCTTCGATATTCTTCCCTTGCTTCTTTAACTTCTATTACAGTAGTTGTTATAGCAACTTTCTTTTTTCAAAGAGAGTTATTTTTTGTACTACTAATTGTAGCAATACTAATTTTCTTAAAGCACCACAAAAACATTGTAAATCTTCTACAAAGCAAGGAATACAAGTTTTTTAAACAGTAAACATCTATATTCTATAGCTAATGCAGAAAGGCTTATGTGGTGCAAAATAGGTTAAAATGACATAATAAGTATTAGAGACCTAAACCCTAGATTAAAAAAGAATAGAAAAGATAGAAAACAAGATAAACCTAGTTAATATTGAGAAACCAAATTTAAATAAGTTATCCATAAATTAAAGATACAATGAAGCTACTTTTGCTTAGTTGATGATTTCTATAAATTTATAGAAGAAAAATTTGTAAATGAACTACTATCTATCAAATGGTAGAAAGCCTATAGGACATATGGACAAAATTTTAGAGAAGCCAAACAAAAGCATAACAACAAGAAAATCCATAAAAACCTCAACAGTTTTATTAAACCTGGAAAAAATATATTCGATTTTACCGAAAAAACACTTAACTAAATGACTCTTTTTACAGATATGCTCACTATATACCTCTACCCTTTTCTGATAAATTTTAATAGAATAACTACTGTATATCCCTTACCTTTTAATACTTGTAATAAAAACATTATACCGTAGTTCTTGTCAGCTGCTAGATACTAGAATTACAAATACCTCAGTTAATCAGGTAACTGCATTTCCTTAATCAGGAGTAAAAGTAAATTTAAGTGAATTCTTATTACTAGTTTAGCCATAGATGTAATTTTATATCCTTGATAACATTCCACTTGTCTCTTGGAATAACCTTAAGAAAACTTTACTTATAGAAGTAATAGAATTACCTATACTTTTGCAAACTTTATAGATAAATATATAACCACTTTTCTTAACACTCTTAACTACAGGCACCTCTAAAACACCTTCTTCTTCTAAGAAACATCTTTTACTTAAACTTAATCTATTTCTTAACTTACTAAACTTTGCTTTGTTTTCATCACTAACTTCTGCTTTTATATTTTTATTATCTTTCCTAATTTAATAAAAGACATCTCAATACCAACTTATGCAAGACATCTATATAATTTCTTTTTCCCTTTCTCATTTTCAATTTTTACTACACTTTTCTCTATTTAAAGTAGGCTAATTCTTATATTTAAATCTTAAGCTTCTTTATTGTTCAAAATTTTCACAGGTTTAATAGTACTATCTTATAGTTATTTTACATAAAAATACCCATTATCTATTTCTACTTTTTTTAGCTCCCTTCTTGGGTTTATTCTCTATTTACAATAACCTTTATATACTATATTTTAGTTCTTCTTCTCTACTCTAACATTGTTTACTAAGGTTATTTAAACAATCAAAGTTATAATACTCGTTTTGTAAGCTTGATATCACTGAAGAAAAATCCTTATCATATTCCACTTTTAACAACAGATTACTTATGCTCCCTTTATAATCTAGCCTAAAGCTTTACATTCGTCGCCACCACTTTTATCAACATAATAGAACACATTAAGTATTACGGTTTGAAGAAAATAAATTTACATAAAGCTGAACAATAGCTTTTTCCATTTCTTTTAATATCAATTAATTAAAGTTTTTCCACAATAACTACAACATAAACTCAGTCTTGTTCTTTTCTTTAAGAAACTCTTTACCCTTTTCTCAATGTTTCCTAAAACACTTTTTTCAGACTTCTTATCTATCGCAATTAATGCTATTTTTAGCTTCACCGAAAATAAGTTTTTTAGAAAAAGGTAATCCACTTGAACTACAGTTTAAATCCTCATCTTCTAAGCTAAAATTACTTAATCTATCAAAAACCACCTTGCATTACCATCAGAGCCATACATTAGATCATCATAAAGTGCCTAATTGCTACAGGTAATGTAACCCTTTTCTGACTTTAGATTAGTGAAAAAAGCGTGCCGAATAGACCAGAAGCACTTATTTTTAGTAATATATTTCAACTGAAACCTTCACTCCGATCTTGCACATTTGAATCAGATCCTGTCTTTAGAAAAGGAATTATATATTTAACATAATTGAAATTACCTAATGATGCATATCGGTCACTAACTCATTTAAAACATCAAGCAATTTTTTATCTAAACTGTATTGATTATCACTTTCACCTAACTTTTCGTTAGTACTTCACCATAAATAGCAGGTAAGTCGACAAAAAAAATTTTCATATTTCTTTATCATGAACATCTACCTCACCGTCTCACATACTGCAGTTATTGTGATGATTTTATACCGTTGAGTAAGTATGGCTTAAGATATCTACCTGTAATACTCTCTGGTATATCTATTATACTTTCCGGAGTGCCTGTAGCAACCACTTTTCCACCTTTTATTCCGCCTTCTGGTCCGATATCTACTATATAATCTGCAGTTTTTATAACGTGCAAATTATGCTCTATAACTATAACAGTGTTTTCTAAATCGACTAATTTATGAAGCACTTTTAATAAGTTATTTACATCTTCAAAGTGCAATCCAGTTGTTGGCTCATCGAGAATATATAATGTCTTACCAGTAAATCGTTTTGAGAGCTCTTTAGATAGTTTTATTCGCTGTGCTTCTCCCCCAGACAACGTTGTTGATGGTTGCCCGAGTTTTACATAGCCAAGCCCTATTTCTTGCAAAGAAACTAACTTTTCTTTTATCATTGGAAGATTTCCAAAAAAATCACAAGCTTGATCTATCGTCATATCAAGCACATCAGAAATTGATTTACCTTTATAGGTAATCTCTAATGTTTCCCGGTTATACCGTTGACCTTTACATTGCTCACACTTTACATAAACATCCGGTAGAAAATGCATTTCTATCTTTAAATATCCATCACCTTTACACGCTTCGCACCTTCCTCCCTTAATATTAAATGAAAATCGGCCTATACTGTAACCTCGTGCTTTTGATTCTGGAAGACCTGCAAACCAATTCCTTATATGAGTAAAAATACCTACATATGTTGCTGGATTTGATGCAGGAATCTTACCGATTGGCGATTGATCGACTTCTATAACTTTATCTATATACTCAAGGCCTTCTATTTTATCACACTTACCATACTTTACAGATGAACGATATATTTTATATGCTGAGTATTTATATAGTATTTCTACAACTAAACTTGATTTTCCTCCCCCTGATATCCCAGTAACACAAATAAAATTCCCTATAGGAAACTTAACGCTTACATTCTTTAAATTATTCTCACACGCATTAATTACCTTTATGAACTGAGTTGTTTGTTTTCTCCTCTTCTTCGGAATCAAAATCCGTTTCTTTCTGCTTAAATATTGTCCTGTTACGCTTTCTAAGCTTTTTCGCACCTGACCTGGTGTTCCCTCTGCAACAATTCTTCCTCCATTTACACCAGCTCCAGAACCAAGATCGATTACATAATCAGCAGCCATTATTGTATCTTCATCATGCTCAACAACAATCACAGTATTGCCTATATCTCTCAAGTTTTTGAGTGTGGCAATTAATCGATAATTATCACACTGATGAAGACCTATCGAAGGTTCATCAAGCACATACAGCACACCTGTTAAACCAGAACCTATTTGTGAAGCAAGCCTAATTCTTTGGCTCTCACCACCAGAGAGAGTGCTGGACTCACGATCAAGTGTAAGATAACTCAATCCTACATTCTTTAAAAATGTCAATCTCTTAACTATTTCATTTAGTATTCTAATTGAGATTTGCTTCTGTTGTTCCGTAAGTTTATTTGGCAAATCTCCAAACCATTTAAGAGATTCATCAATATCAAGTTTAGATATTTCACCTATGTGTTTTTCATCAATTTTTACTGTAAGTGCTTCTTCTCTTAATCTGTAGCCATTACATTCTTTACAGTAAGTAACAGAACAATATCGCTCAATAAGTGTTTTATCATAATCTATTTGATTTTCCAAGATATTGACCAAACCTTGAAATTTCATTTCTCTAGAACCAAAAAGTACCATATCTTTTACTTTTTGATCTATATCCTTCCATGGAAGATCAAGACTAAATTTAAAATTTTCAGCCAATGATAGTATTGCATTTTTTATAAACCCATAATTTATGTGCATTTGATGGAATACTGACCCTACTGGTTTTAAAGCGCCTTCAGATATTGAAAGTGTTTCATCCGGCACTATTAGCTTTACATCAATACTTAGTTTTTTACCAAGCCCATTACATGATCCACATGCACCATAAGGACTGTTAAAAGAAAAGAACCTTGGTTCTATTTCTTCAAGAGTAAAGCCGGATTCCGGACATGCAAAACTCTCAGAAAAGGTTAGGATATGACCACTTTTATAATTGGAATTATGATTGTTAGGCAAGCCTATTATCTCTGCATACATTAACCCGTGACCAAGCCTCAATGCTGACTCTATACTGCTTGGCAATCGATTTCCTATATCATCTGATATTAATATCTTATCTGTAACCACAAAGATATCATGTCTTCTGCCCTTGTCAAGCTTTGGTAAGTTATTTATATCATATATTTTGCCATCTATTTTTAGTCTTACATAACCTTGCCTTTTAATTTCCAATATCTCTTTAAGATGTTCCCCCTTTCTACCACGTACAATGGGAGCAAGTATATATACTTCAGTTTCCAAAGGTAGCGCCACTATAGTATCTACAATTTGAGACATAGTCTGTTTTCTTATCGGTAATCCAGTTACAGGTGAGTAAGGAACTCCTATTCTGGAATATATTAAGCGCAGATAGTCATAAATTTCAGTAACGGTCCCAACTGTCGATCTTGGATTCTTTGAGATCGATTTCTGATCAATGGATATTGTTGGAGAGAGGCCTGTAATCGACTCAACATCTGGTTTATCTTTTACGTTAAGAAATTGACGTGCGTAGGTTGATAGGCTTTCAATGTAGCGACGTTGACCCTCTGCATAAATTGTGTCAAATGCAAGGCTGGATTTACCAGAACCACTTAGCCCAGTTATAACAACTAGATTATTTTTTGGTATATCAACATCTATACTTTGTAGATTATGTTCTCTCGCACCCTTAACTCTGATGAAACTTTCCATAAACCAAGCATCTTTGAGTATTATAGTCTTATAAATACATGAATTTATACTAACTTTCTACAAATTTTTAATTATTATGGAAAATAATATGAATATAGGCTTACAAGAAAGATATCACGCAAATAGCTAACGCATTCAGACTTTTTCAGCCACAGAAATAAAAAAACATTTAACAAACTTTTTAGCTCTCTTCTTACAATACTGAGGATGTTTAATTGTCTTTAACCCATGCAAGGTTGAAACGATTGGTGATGCTATATAGTTGATGTCTTATGTTTAATTTCTCGCACTATGTGTACCTATATCTTTATTAATTTTATCTAAATTCTTAACTTCTTAAGTTGAGAGTGCTCATAAAGTTTTTTAAGCACAGCATAGCGTAGAACATCAATTTGAGAAAGTAAACAATTATTTATCATGGTCCCTTGCCTTTTTTCTGTTTAGTAGATTTCTTAAAAATTACAGCAATCACTAAACTAGCAAGCAATGATAGGAAATTTAAGTGGAACAGTCGATAAAATTCAGAGCAACCATATAATATTGAATGCAAAGGATGTTGCTATATAGTATAGCTTTCATCTAAAGCCTTAAATAAAGGCTTCCATTGAAGGTAAAATCAAATTGTTTATTGAAACTATGTGAATAATAGAGAGAACATTATTCAGCTATATGCTTTTATAAGCAAAGAGGAGCAGCAAGTTTGCTAATTGTAAGATAAGCTGTGTTATCTATAGAACTGCAATATAATTTTGAGTAAATTAACTCCAAAACAGATGTTTTTAGCAATCATAAGCGAGAAGAAAGTTGCACTCAAAATAAGTGAACTCGGTTTGAAGCTCATAAATCAAATTATTACTAAACTGAGTAGCAAAGTGAATAAATCGAAAATAAATAATAATAACTTTCATCCGATTAAAGAAGATTCTGTTTCAGCTTTGATAGATCTTGGATATAAAAAAATGAAAGCCTACGATATAATAAAAAACACAAGACAAATCGCTAAACCTGAATATTAAGAACATTATTTGTATGGCGCTTAAGGAACTTTCAACATTATAAAAATAATACTATTTGATAAAGAATATACTGAAGGTATACGGAATTTAAATATTAGAGCCAAGCGGCTTAATGATTTTGTCTAGCAAAAAGAATTAATACAAAATTTAAGAGTGTTTATAAATACTGCACACAGACAAGAACTAAAGCTTTGGATCACATTCTATTGTATGGTCTCCCCAGGAATTGGAAAAACAACTTTAGCATAAACTGTTTCTAAAAAATTAAGAGTCAGCTTTCGTGTAACTTTTCTGATCCTTTACTTAACAAAGCTGGGAAATTTAGCTGCAGTACTTACTACTTTAAATACAAAAGACGTTTTATTTACAACAAAATCACAAATCAAACCACAACATTAAAGAAGTTTTATATACTGTTATAGAATATTTCCGCCTAAACATATTAGTAGCGTGAAGGCCCATCTACTCGCACTCTAAAAATAGACCTACCACCATTTTACGTTGATTGGAGCAATAACACGCCTTAGACTACTTTCCGCATCGTTGAGAGAACGTTTTGGTATCCTTTTGCATCTCGAATTCATCCTTTTGAAGAGCTGGTTAACATTATAATAAAGGAGGCGCAAGAGTTCTTTCTGATGAAATCAGAAGGGTGCAATACAGGAAAATTGCTTATCGTGTACGTGGCACTCCAGAATTGCTTTGAGATTACTCAGAAGAACAAAGAATTTTGTCGAAATGAAAGATGATAAAAAAATACTCACGAAATTTCTGACTCCGCGCTATCAAAAATTGAGCATAGATAAAATGAGACTAAATAAATTAGATATGAATTATTTAAGGTAATATCCCAGGAGCATTCAAATTAACACCATATCCACTGCGCTATCTGAAAATAGCGGTGTATTGAAGAAATGGTAGAGCTTTATTTGATAAAAATCACTTTTATAAAGTGCATACCATGGGAACACGTTCTAACTAACTAAGCGGAAAAGTATTTTAGCCTTCAATATTAAACAGCTGAAATATTGACTAACTGATATAATATTCTTATACTAGTTATACGTCAATATTAATGGAGAAGTATATGTTAGACAAGATTAGAAAACTTTGGAAAGCTATCTGTTCTACAATTAAGGGCAAAGTCGAAAGTCCTTATGCACTTATGGTAGAAGAACCTTCTTTTAATGAGACAGATTTAAAACCAAACAAAAAAAAACAAGAGGAGCATCTTATTTCTCTGAATAAGAAAGTAAGGGGAGATGATAATCCTGATATAATTGTGAAAGAAGAACTTTCTGGTGATTTGAGCAATCAAAATATATCTAAATCAATATTAGACAAAGGCGAGCATAGCATCACTCTTGATGATGACGAAGCATGGAATAAGTTTTTTTCATTGCAAAATAACCTTTCCACCAATATCACAAACCCAAAGCCCTTTGCTCGTGGTAAAAATAAGTATAATGGCAAAGATATTACAGGCAAAATATCTGAACAAATCAAAAATGAGATATCTAAAAATATAGTAAATAACACTATAGAATCTATAAGACTCAAAGAAGCCAAAAGGGAAAATGATATCGTTTACCCTTCTATAAGAGTTGTGTTAAATGATAGTGAAAAAGAAGTAAATGTAACCAAACTTCTAAGTGGCAACATATGTAGAAAATACAATGTAAAAACAATCACATTTTGCTACCCTAATCAAAAAAAGACAAGAGGAGCATGTTGCTATATTAATGATAATGGAAAAAGAGTTTATGAAGTAATTAATGGATCATATCAAATGACTATAAAATGGTATGCCGGAGAAAAAGAATGTAATATTAAAATTAACATTAACGATGATGGCTCCATAAAGCTTATCAAAGATAATGGCATTACTGAAGAACAATTACGTGCAAATAAAGAAGTAAAAGTAGGCAAGAAATGTGAAGCAAAATTTTTACATGAAGCATTAGCATCACAATTACAACAAAAGAGCTCTGAATTAATCAAAGTTTTGCAACATCCTTCAACAAATGTAACAGGTATAGATAAACCACAAGAACATCAAACTCCTGTTTCTCAGAGATGTATATATCCTCTTAATTAAATAGGGAAAAACAAAAACATTATAAGTTACTTGTATTTACAAGTAACTTATAATGTTATAATGAATAATATAATACTACCAAGAAATTTCTATAAACAGCCAACTTTGATTGTAGCCGGAAAGTTGTTAGGAAAAACATTAAAGTTTTCCAGCTTTAGTGGGATAATAACTGAGGTTGAAGCCTATATAGGAACAGACGATCCAGCTTGTCACGCAGCACAAGGCTATACTAACCGAACTTCAGTAATGTTTGGCATGCCTGGATTTTCATACGTGTATTTTATATATGGAATGTATCACTGTTTAAATATCGTAACAGAAACAGAAGGATTTCCAGCTGCAGTATTAATACGAGGGTTGAAGCTTATTAAACCGCTCGAAGTAAATCTAAATGGGCCAGGAATACTATGCAAAAGACTGAATATTACAAAAGAATATAATAAACGAGATCTTACTATAAACCATGAATTTTGTGTTTACGAATCCCATCTCAAGCCAGATTACGTCTGCACTCCAAGAATTGGAATTAGTAAAGGCAAAGAGAAATTTTGGCGATTCAAGGTTTTTTAACTTTAGCATTATTTCTATAGTTTAGCCACGGAAATAACATGTAAAATACCCTAGTGAAATTTAACAAGCTTATCTATAGTTTTAGTAATAATTCTTGGAGTATCAGGAGAAACCTCTAAGCTTAGCTTATTTAGTTGCTCTATAGTAAATTCACTGTTCTCATTTATTACAAAACTAGATAAAATCTTTTCTATACCTTTAGTAATATTTTCATACTTTTTCAAAGGATGGTTGTGTGGATATCTATTTATAGTCTTAATGCTGGAGTACTCACCAAACACTTGATCTTTAAAAGCAAGTTGTTCTAATCTCTTTTTGAATTTCACTTCTTCCTCTTGTGCTAAAAAACAAGATTTTATTAGTAATTTTACAATTGAATTTATAACCTGATATACTCCAAAATATACTACTATATTAATAGTATTCTCCTTCACTACACAATCATACATACTTTCCCCACGCTTTAATAACTCTATAAACATTCTACTATTTTGCGAATCTAACTCTAAATTCTCTTCATTCATAGGAGTTATTATGAAAACGTTTTTATTTACTCTAATATTAAATTGTGGAGAACCATCAAAAAGGGAAAATACCACATCCTTAGCTTCAAGTTTACTATTATATGCAGAAAAGAGAGTACATGCTACAACGTCGTTTGGTATCTCCATCCCATGTCTATTCAAGTGAAGTAATATATTTTCAACGTCATGATATATAAAACCTGAACTCTTTAGCAAATTAACAACCTCTATGTTGTCATGTTGTTCATACTCTATTCTCACTTCTTCTGTAAAAAGAGTTTTTGCTGCTACGTGTTTATTAAGCACTGTGAAAATCTTAATGAAATTTTCTAAATCTTGTTTATTAACTAGTTCAACACTAATCAAATTCTTATCAACAATTAAAATATTCCTTGTCATTTCTACCCACTAAAAAACTTACCAAGTGAATTGTATTTTTAATGGATTAAAAATTACTTAAGCAAGTATACTAATTTTTCACTTATAAATTGAAAAACAATGAAAACGAGATAAGAAACTACATAAAATTATCATCTGGTGGTATAATATATTCTTCACATTCACAATTGCTATCTGTATAGGCAGTAACACCAATATAATCCTTATTATTGTTTAATATATAATCCAACTTTCCTTCTCTGTCAAGATTTATCAATTTATCACAACCAGCAATATGGTACATATAATTACCATTATCATCATTAACAAAGATTTGTGGAACTGTTCTAACATTATATTTCAATTTTATATCATCAAACAAATCTGAGTTTTCAATCACATCGATTTCTTTATACTCCACCCCTTTTTTGTCTAGCAGCTCTTTTGCTTCTTTGCAGAATGGACAATACTGCCTTACGTATATTACAACCTTTTCTTTAGTATTTTTCACGATTTACCTCGGTAGTTTATAAAATATACCTATTATATATAGAAATATTTATAAAATATCAAGTTATATAAAAGTTGTTTATGACTGCAAACAAGGGATAAAAAGTAGCGTAGCATTAAACTTTCGGAAATTTTGATGGCGTGCATTTAGGATATGAATTTGCAATTTCTTCTTTAAAGAAAATAGCTCAGGAAAGAAAATTATCCTCTGTAATTCTAACTTTTGAGCCTCACCCATCAACTATTTTATTTAACAGAAATAATTTCAGCTTAATAAGCCAAAAACAGAAAAAAGAGCTAATCAGCAACTACGGCATAGATTACTTATATAGTATTAATTTTAATGAAGGTTTTGCTCAAGTAAGCTTTAATGATTTCATTAGCAAGATTTTAATAAATAGATATGGCGCAGAATACATAATTGTTGGAGAAAGTTGCACTTTCGGTTATAAACGATTGGGTAACACATTAATTTAAAAAAAAACGTTCTGAAATATATGGATACTCTTTAGCTAAATTGGAACCATTGATGATTAATGAAAAAGTTTGTTCCTCTTCTCTAATCAGAGAACACATACAAAAAGGTGAAATAGAAACTGCTAATAAGTTACTTGGTAGGCCTTACCAAGTTTCTGGTATTGTAACAAAAGGTGCATGTAGAGGTAGGAAAATAGGATTCCCAACTATAAACATTACGATAGAAGATTGCATGATAAAACCCAAGTTTGGTACATATTGTGCTAAAGCAGCATTTTCTGATATCAATCCAAATTGGCTATATGGAGTAGTTAATATTGGTATGAGACCTACGTTCAAGGACTTGAAAAAGCCTATAGTAGAAATGCATATATTCGATTTTAATAGAGATGTATATGGTTGTAACGTTAATATACAACTTTTTAAATTTATCAGATCAGAAAAAAGATTTCATAGTATTGATGAATTAACAAAACAAATAAATCACGATATACTTAAAGCTTATCAATTAATGGCAAACTTATGAAAAAATTATGTTTAATTGCCATACTAATTATGGCATCATCTGATCAGATGAGCAAATTATACATAAATTCATTAATTGATGAAAGAAAGTCAATCGAAGTTTCTAGCTTCATAAAATTAGTTAAAGTATGGAATACAGGAATTAGTTTTGGAATGTTTAGCACTTTACCTTATAGTGACTTTTTTTTTTCAATATCTTCAATACTAATAATTAGCATACTCATATATTTAATACACAAATCTAATGATAAACTAACTTATTTTAGTTTCTCCCTTATGGTCGGTGGGGCAATTGGAAATGTAGCTGACAGAATCTACTGGGGAGCTGTATACGATTTTATATATTTTCATATTGGCAATTGGTACTGGCCAGCCTTTAATTTAGCAGATATATATATAGCCTGTGGAACATTTATATTGTTATATAAGTGGTACATACACAACAGATTTATTTCAAAATAGAGCGAGGAATAAGGTCATAGTCTTAAAAGTTAAATTATACTAGGTTAGAGCAATGCTTTACAAGTTTTTTAGTTTCCTTATATTATCCATGCTTTTTTTTATCTACTCAATTCCCTTGAAAGCCATAAGTGCAGAATACAACATAAAATATGCTAAACTTAGCAATAAACTGGATATCTATGTCGTACCTAATCATCGAATTCCAGCTGTTTTACACGCAGTAATATATAAAGTTGGAGGAATGGATGATCCAATTGGCAAAGCAGGATTAGCTCACTATTTTGAACATTTAATGTTTAAAACTACGGGAAAATTTAAAGATATAGAATCAACCATGAGTAGCATTGGAGCGCAATTTAATGCGTTTACTACTAGGGAATATACCTGTTACTACGAACTAGCTCTCAAAAAAGACTTACCATTAGTAATGGAAGTTGAAGCAGACAGAATGAGCAACTTTAACATTACTCAAGATAAAATAGATATAGAAAAAAACATTGTATTAGAAGAAAGAAAGATGAGATTCGATAATCATCCTAACAATTTATTGTGGGAAGAAATGAACAGTGCATTTTACCGTACTGGCTACGGAAGATCCGTTATTGGATGGGAGAGTGATATCAAAACTTACAATCAAGATGATATAATAAGGTTTCATAACAACTATTATCACCCAAACAATGCAATACTAATGATTGTTGGAGATGTAGAGTTCGATGAAGTAGTAAGATTAGCAGAAGAGAAATATGGGAGAATTAAAGCTAAGCCTGTAATTAGATATTACCCAAATCAAGATCCAACACATAATGCAGATCTGTTGGTAACTTTAGAAAGTACTGAAGTAAAAGAACCTGTTTTATACTTTCGCTACCGTGTTCCTTTATTTAAGCGCATAGATGAAATCTTTGTTGTTGATTTAGCAGTTGATATTTTAGGAGGTGGCAAGTCTAGTAAGCTATATGAGAATTTAGTTTTAGATAAAGGTATCGCAGTTTCAACAAATGCCCACTATAATGGTTTAGCTTTCAGTGATGGCTATATTGATATCGAAATAATTCCAAAAAGCGGAATGAAGTTGGACGTTATTGAAAGAGAGCTAGATAATGCCATCAACAATTTTATCTCTGAAGGAATAACAAGTAGAGAGTTGAAAAGTGCAAAGTCAAAATATAAATCAGCACAATTTGATAAGCTATCTGACTTAACTAATACAGCAATATTTTATATACCATATTTAGCACTTGGTATTCCACTTAATGAAATAGACATTTCATACAGCAAGATTAACAACATTGATTTAGATACTGTAAATAGTAAAATCCGTACTATCTTTTCTACTGATAAGTTAATCGGTCGTTTGCTACCAAAAGGAGGTAATAATGAAAATAAGTAAACTTGTATTTCTACTTTTTTTCTGTCTAGGCTTTAACTTACAAGCAAGTAGTAACCTAATAAATATAGAAGAGGTCACTACCCATAAAGGATTTAAGTTTTTATTTGTTAAAAATTGTGATATACCGAAGGTTTCACTGAATATATCATTCAAGAATGCAGGTTATGCGTATGAGAACAAAGAAAAACAGGGACTCACTTGGCTTACTTCTCTTGTAATTCAAGAAGGAGCAGGAAAAAATGATTCCAAAGGTTTTGCAAAAAAGCTTGAAGATAAAGGAATAAATCTAAGCTTCAGCACCAGCCTAGAAGCATTTAAAGTTTCATTAAACACTTTATCTAGCAACTTAGAAGACACAATTTCGCTACTAAGCGACGCTATAATGCGTCCTAAAATTGACCCTGAAGGGTTAAATAGAATTTTTGAAAAAGCTAAAGTTAATTTTAATAATCTTGAAAAAAAACCTCACTTTGTTGCTACCAAGAAATTAGACATGCTTTTGTTTAAAAAGCACCCTTATTCAAAAAGTGAATATGGAACTTTTAACACTATAATGAGCATTACTAAAGAAGATATTCTAACATACATAAAGCGTAATTTTACTAAAGATAACATAGTTATCAGTGTTGCTGGTTGTGCAACAAAAGAAGAAATTAGTGCACTACTGGATAAATATTTATTCAAGCTACCATCTAAAAGATCGATAATTAAAAAAATACCTGTAAAAAATGATTTTGGCCCTGCAGAAAGCGAGAGCATTTTTATGGATATACCACAAAGTATAATACTTTTTGCTCAGAAAGGTATAACTTATGAAGACCCCAATTATTATAACGCTATTGTCTTAATTAATGCTCTTGGCGGCATGGAGCTAAATTCAATAATGATAAAAGAGTTAAGGCAAAATTTGGGTATTACTTACAGTGCTAATATGAGTATTATTTCCAATAAACATGGAAACGCTATAATTGGATTTATAAGCACTGATAGCTCCACTGCTAGCAAAGCTATATCAGCAGTGAAAGATATATTGAGTAGGATAAAAAAGGAAGGAATTGATAAGCAATTGTTCAAGGATGTAAAAATCAGATTAATAAATAATCTTACCTTTTTCCTATTCAATAATACAAACATAGCAATGTTGCTTAATGACACACAAATAAATGATCATGATATTAATCGCATAAATAATTATGCAAACATCATTAATAACGTTAAATTAGAAGAAGTAAACAAATTAGCAAACTCTTTACTGGATCCTGAAAATTTGTTTTTTGTTAAAGTTGGAAGAAGTACCTAAGGTTAATGATTAATATTTTCTGCTATCAACCTTATTGCTTCCACGTAACACTTATGCTCTTCAGCAAGAATGCGTTCTGAAAGGCTTTGAATATTATCATTTGGTAACACTGGCACAGCAGTTTGAGCGATTATGCTTCCAGCATCAACCTCAGGAGTAACGTAATGCACGGTACAACCTGTAATTTTGACACCTGCCTTTAAAGCTTGCTCTTGAGCACTTAAACCCTTAAAAGATGGAAGTAAAGAAGGATGAATATTTATAACTTTATTATGCCATTTAGTCAGAAAGTCAGCTTTTAAAATCCTCATAAACCCTGCGAGGCAAATTAAATGAACTTTATGTTGAACAAGTATTTCGTGAATTCTATCAGCATCAAGTGGGTTATTCTCAACAATAAATGCTGAGATACCTGCTTGCTTTGCTATTTTCAAGCCAGCTGCCTTATTGTTATTTGTAATAACACATACAACTTCTGCAGGAAAACTGCAATCTTGGCCTGCCTTTATTAGGGCCTGCATATTTGATCCCCTACCTGAAATCAGTACTCCGAGTTTTATCTTTTCCACTGATATAATTAATTTAGAACTTATGTGAAAGTCAATATTAATAAAATAGCTAACGATAGAAAACCTATTTTATAAAGAATAGAACAACATTATATTAACAAATTTTCTCTGTTATAGATGGAAAAACTTCTCACTTTATGTTTTATGCTTTGCTGAACAGTATAAAGCATCATATACATAACTAAAATTAGCTATAATGCTCATTAATATTAAACCATTTGTATATAAATATACCAACAACACAGCTAGTAGCATTTGTAATCACGTTATCATTTATTTAAAAAAGTACTAGTATAATCTAATTACTAGGCCAAATACAAATAGAGAAAACCGAATGAGTAAATTATCGCATAACATAAAAATAAGTAAACTTCAGGTTACTCAGTGGAAAATAATAAAAAATTGTAAATATGCTGATAACTGCTTGTCAAAAGCAGCAACCTTATACATGAATAGCTCGATTGTCTAACCTTTATACAAATAATGAATACTATCTTGATAAGAGTAAATATAACAAGTAAAAATGTTTTCTTAGATAAAGCTATTACTATTGAAATTATGGAAAATATTTTTCCATAAAAATTCAACAATGAGAAAAAAATAACATATTAAGATTAGAAAATTTATATAATCATTACCCTTTATTGTTGGTAATAGCCTTCCAAAAGAAATGTTTGAAAGCCCAGTAAGAGAATATGATAATGCTACTAATTTATTTAAAGCAATTACTTAATTAAATGTAGTAGCCTTAAAACTTCGTTCTCTATTTTATAAACGCCACTCTTAAAGCTTTCATCCATCAAACATACAGTAGAAAGATATATTTGCTGTTTTCTTGCAACATCGATAGTCAAAGTACCAGGAGTGATCGTGACTGAATTTGCAAATAATGCAATACTTTTATTGTTATGTCCTTCGCATTTCTTTACAATGATTATTGGCTTGAGTTTAAGTTTAGTTTGTAAAACCTTCTTTGTTACATAAATGCTTGATAAAATAATCTGATATGTTAACCACGGCATATAATTTACTAGTAACTTATAAAACGATAATTTACTTACACCATTTAAGATCTGACTGAAAGCACTTTCAGCATTTATCAATCGTTTAAAGATAAATAATGTGAACACAGAAGAAAATACCCCACAAAGAACAAAAAACGTCTCAAAATTACCAGATAACATAGTCCATAAAGAAAACAAAATTATAAATGATAGAGAAAAAAACTTAATTTTTTGCTTAAGATTCATGATTTGCAGTATAATTCAAGTAACTTCTTAAGAAAAGACAATAATAAATAATAACCGATATGAATTTACATATTAATAATGATCTGATTTTAGGCTATAGAAAGAAAATTCAAATTTACTAATAAATTATTAATCCACTACAACATACTAGCAACTAAGGCCACAATGGTATAGTGCAGAGAAACTTGACCTGCACTTTCGTCCAAGTAGAAATTACTTAATTTTTACATATCTACTGTAGAATAGAATAGCTGAATCTGAAACGAAAATGTTAGCTGAAGCTCAAACTTTACTAATGCTTACATTACTTGAAATTATACTTAACATAGATAATTTGATCTTTATTTCTTTATCTCTAGATAAGATACCAAATACTCTAAAAGAAAGAATACGCCTTGCAGGTCTTGGACTAGCACTGTTAATGCGTCTTATAACACTGTTTTTTACATCATACATATTATCAATGCAAAAACCTATATTTCATCCTGCATCGCTAAACATTTCAGTAAAAGATTTACTTATGATAACAGGAGGATTATTTCTCATCATTAAAAGTGTCATAGAGTTACAGAATGACATTTTTTTATGCAAGCAATCTGAAAAAAAAATAGATATTAAATCACAACCATTTTTAGTTATATTACAAATCACATTAATAGACTTAATCTTCTCAGTTGACTCTCTATTAACTGCTATAGTATTAACTCACAACACGGCTATAATTGCTATAGCGTGTACATTTTCTATATTAGTAATGATATTCTTATCGAGTTACACTGTTCAGTTAATTAAATCTAGTACAAGACTAAAAACAATTGCCATCTTATTTATTTTACTTGTTGGTGTATACCTAACCCTTGAAGGGATTAATATAGAATTACCAAAAGGATACTTATACTCTTCATTGATATTTGCATTGCTTGTAGAAGCTACAAACAATATAAAAAAAAGTATGCTGTATGAAAAAGAGAAAAAACAACTTTAGATTTTATTCCCACTCAATAGTTGCTGGTGGTTTAGAAGTTAAGTCATATACGACTCTATTTACCCCGGAAACATTGTTAACGATTATGCTGCTGACATCTTGTAAAAAACTCCAAAATATTGATGAATATTGACTTTTATTTTCAAATGGAAATGCATCAGCTGTCATACCATCAGAAGATGTCACGGCTCTCAAAGCACAAACATACCCGTACGTACGACTATCTCCCATGACACCTACAGTTCTTATTGGCAACAGTACAGCAAAAGCCTGCCATATTTGATCATATAAATTATAATTTCTCATTACATTAATATATATTTCATCCACGTCTTGTAATATTCGTACCTTTTCTTCATTAACCTCACCTATAATCCTTACTGCGAGCCCAGGTCCAGGAAAAGGATGTTGAAATAATATTTTATCTGAAAGACCAATTTCTCTTCCAAGCATTCTTACCTCATCTTTAAACAGGTAGCGTAAAGGTTCCATCAACTTTAGATTCATTTTTTCTGGCAATCCACCAACATTATGATGAGATTTAATTGTACTAGCATATCCTGAAGCGTGTCCTGATTCAACTACGTCAGAATAGATGGTACCTTGCATCAAAAAGGCTACATTACCTATTTCCTTTGCTTTTTCTTCAAACACTTCGATAAAAGTGCTACCAATAATTTTTCGCTTTTCCTCTGGATTAATTATTCCCTTCAATCTATTCAAAAACAAACTTGATTTATTAACATAGTTCACAGGAATTTCTTTCAACATAGTGATAATCTGGCTCCTGTGTAATAATCCAGTATCAATAAAAATACAATTCAATTGTTTCCCTATAGCTTTATATGTGAGAGTTGCTGCAACACTCGAATCAACTCCACCACTTACCGCAGCGATTACTTTCTTATTACCTACTAAATTCCTGATTTTTCTCTTCTGTTTTTCAACAAGTGATTTCACCGTCCAATCTCTTTTACAATTCGTAATATCCAAGAAATTAGAAAGCAACTTACTACCATTTGTCGTAGGCTTAACTTCAGGATGGAACTGAGTACAATATATCTTACGTTGTTCGTTGACAATTATTGCAATTGTTTGATTTATTACACCTGATGCAATAACAGTAAACCCTTGTGGTATAGTTTCAACACTATCTACATGATTCATCAATACATCTACTTCAGAATTAATATTCCATGTACCTTTTATAATAGGAGATTCTTTTAGTATTTTAATCTTAATTTTACCAAATTCTTGCTTGAATTCCCTTCTTACCTTTGCCCCAAAATGATGACAAATAATTTGTTGTCCATAGCATATCCCAAGTATAGGAACACTTGTTACCTCGTTAAATTTTATAATCTCACGTGCTACTCCATCTATATCAGAATAACTATCATTGACAGATTGCGGTCCTCCAGAGAAAATAAATCCATTGCATTTTGACATTACTTCAAAATTAATGTTGCTTTGGAATATCTCACAATAAACACCCATTTCTCTGATTTGTTTTGCAATAAGCTGTGTAAATTGTGAACCAAAATCAATAATAGCAATCACTGATAACGTGTTCCTCTATATCATATTATTCAAAGCAATACTCAATAATAAAGAAAATGATGGAGTAAGTAAATTGAGACCTCCTCAAAAACTCTAATATATGGTGTAGGCTAACTTAATTTAGCTTAAGTTGACAGAAATTCTACATAATGTAATTTGACTCTCTTACCCTTTCTTCTTAAGGTTAGGCATATTTTAAGTTTTTCCTTAACCATTATAATTCCCCCCCCCTCAATAACAAAAATAATGCTATTACCTATATATAGGATGTGTATAAAGACTTAGCTAAAATTATTTCCCGGTTTCACTGTTTATAAACTTTTTTCACTTTAATTCCATATCTCTACCTCTTTTAGAGTAATTTAACACAAGCATTTTTCCTAAATATAAATAAAGCATCATCGATAAGCTCCTCATTTTATACTCCAGTATATTCATACTTAATTACCTTTTAGGCTTATCTACCCTTAGATTTATCGACTTTAAATATATCTAATGCTCACTACCCACCATATTATTCAATACCTTACACAACAGTATATATAATATTATAATTTTGTCTCTAACTCTCTCTCTGCCCTTTTTTACCTACATATTTTTCTATTCCACTAAAAACACACATTCCTAAAATGTTAAGAAAATTTCATAAGTTGAATAAAATTAATTTAGATGCTTTTATAAATTTTTTCCCAATTCCATTGCCACTTGAATAATGTATCCAGCACACCAAAATACACTTAAGAAAGACAATCAAAATTCCTGACTTTAATCTTTAATATACAAGCACATACTAACTACCAATGTCGTACCTGAAAAATCCTCCTGGCCATCGCAGAAAATTTAACGCCGAATATACTTTATTTTTAGCTTCCTCTAAAGTATTCCCCTCTCCTACTACATTTAATACTCTTCCACCATCAGAAATCCAATTACCACTTTTATCCAATTTAGTACCAGCATGAAACACCAATATACCAGGAATGCTTTCAATTTTATCCAACCCTTTAATTACTTCTCCTGTTTGATAATTACCTGGATAGCCCTTACTTGCAACAACTACACAAATTATAGTTTTGTTGGTGAGTTCCACCATTTTGGAACTTAATTTTCCTTCTGCAACTGATAACATCAATTTTAATAAATCACAATTTTTATCAAATCTAGGCAAAATAGATTGTATTTCTGGATCACCAAATCTAACATTATACTCAAGAAGTTTTGGGTCATTTTTACAAATCATCAAACCAGCAAAAAGCACTCCACGATAAGGGGTTCCCATATTAGCCAGTGCTTGAATTGTCGGGTATATTATTCTTTGGATAATTTTTTGTTCCATATCCTTACTTATCATCGAAGGTGATGAGTATGATCCCATACCTCCAGTATTCTGACTATCATTACTCTCATCAACCCTTTTATAATCTTTCGCACATCCAAGAGTTACTACTTTTAACCCATCAACAAGAACAAAAAAACTTATCTCTTCCCCAACTAAAAATTCCTCTATAACTATTTCCTCACCTGATTCACCAAATTTCTTTTCTACCAGCATCGAATCTATTGCTACAAAAGCTTCGCTTTCTCTATTACATATTATCACACCTTTCCCTGCAGCAATCCCATTTGCTTTTACCACAAGTGGAAATTTTATTTTATTGCTGAGTATAAAGTTTTTAGCTAATCCCTCATCAATAAAACACTCATACTTAGCAGTTGGTATGCCATATTGCCTGCACAGCATCTTGGTAAAGGATTTTGACGCTTCAAGTTTTGCAGCAGCTTGACTTGGAGCAAAAACATTTATTCCCTCTGCAACTAAGTTGTTAGCAAGACCATCAATTATTGGTTGTTCTGGGCCAATGATAACTAACTTTATATTTTCTCTTTTGCAAAATCGTGTAACATCAATTGGTTTTTTAATATTTATGTTCACAAGAACCCCAAGATTTCTCACAGCTGCTCGTCCAGGAGCGACATACAACTCAGTTAAAATAGGAGACTTTTTGAGAGCCCAAAGCAAAGCGTGCTCACGTCCACCAGAACCCACAACTAGAACCTTCATCTTTAATTTCCTCGTTTTTCCACATACTTAAACCATCACCTGTCTATAACGGTATCATTACTCATATACTTTTGCAATACGCTTGGTATTGCAATCGACCCGTTAGAATTCTGATAATTTTCCATTATGGCAATAATCGTCCTTCCTATAGCTAAGGCTGAGCCGTTTAAAGTATGAACGTATTTTTTCACCCTTTTATCAGCCTCTAAAGAATATTTAGTATTCATTCTTCTTGACTGAAATGTACCACAACTCGAGCAACTTGATATTTCTCTGTACTTATTTTGCCCAGGCAACCATACTTCTATGTCATAAGTCTTTTGCACAGCAAAACCCATATCACCACTACATAGCAGCATCACTCTATATGGTAATTCTAATCTTTTTAATATCTCTTCAGCAATACTCGTCATGCGTTCAAGTTCGTCTTTTGATTGGCTTTCAGTTGTGATACTTACCAATTCTACTTTACCAAATTGGTGTTGTCTTATCATACCCCTTGTATCCCGCCTTGCACTGCCAGCTTCTTTACGAAAGCACTCTGAATACGCAGCAAAACGAATAGGCAGTTCCTTTTCTTCTATTATTTTACCAGTAACTAAATTTGTTAAAACAACTTCACCTGTAGGAATCAATCTTAACTCATCGGTAGTCAAATATGACTCATCAGAAAATTTAGGCAGCTGGGCAACGTTATACATCGCCTCATTCTTCACTAAAATTGGATGATATACTTCAGTATAGCCAAATTCATTAACATGCATTTCAAGCATAAAATTTATTAATGCTCGTTCAAGCTTGGCTAATTTCCCTTTCAACACTACAAATCTTGACCTAGAAATTTTCGTCGCTTGTTCAAAATCCATTAAATTCAACCCTTCCCCGAGTTCATAATGAGACTTTGCTATAAAACCAAATTGTCTTTTTTCTCCATACCTTCTAATCTCTAAATTAGAACTCTCACCTTCACCCATTGGTATATCTTGCATAGGAATATTTGGTAAACTAAATAAGATATCCACCAACCTGTCATTCTCTATTTGCTCCTTTAAGCTAATCACCTTTATTTCACTTGCAATACTTCTTGACAATTTTATTTGCTTTTCGCAAGGGCTATTGCTCATTTTAAGTTTTTTTATTTCCTCTGTAATTTCATTAAGTTGCCTATTTAAATCTTGCAATTTAGTGGTCAATAATCTTTTTTCGTGATCAATTTCTAATACCTTTCTTACGGTAAACTCTTTAATTCCTCTTTCCCTCATAATCTTCTCAAATTCTTCAGGTTTTTTTCGTATATATCTTATGTCATGCATATATTGCATTACTACCAACATTGTTACTGTACCTCAAAAGTCTTTAATACTCAATATCTTTACTCATATTACTAACAAACGCTAAGATCAGTACAATTGACCTTATTCTCAAAATTCATTAAAATTTAGTTAGTGTCCGTAGAACTAATATGTTATCCATAACAAAAAGATACAATAAGTTCAAAGGAAGCACTCACTTCACTAAGCTTAAAACTAATGGGAGATTTGCTATCTACGCTCCTGGTACATATCTGACAGCTACATTCCTTATTGCTTATCTGAGGTCGATAATAGAATTTCCTCTCTTACCTTTACCATTTACTGTGTTAATTTCTCATCCTGTAATTCAGGTTGTAACAGGAGTAGTTTTTACAGTAACATGCAAGATGATATCAAGACTTTATACAGCTTAATCAAAGGCTTTATTAGTAAAAAAGAAGCAAATCAAAATAAGCAAAAAGTTCCAAGTGAGAATAGTAGTATTATAGCAGGTAATAAACATAGCTTAGAGAACAGCAGTTATATAAGTTTTCCTACTCTAAAGGACAATGATTTAGATGGTAAAGAACTTTATGAAAATTTACCAACGCTTGTACATCAAACAAATAGAGAAAATTATACCTATTGGTTACAACAACATGATATTGCTCATATTGCAAGAGCTGTATATAACTATTCAGAAAGTTTAGATGACCATATATCCCTTTGTACTCCTGGCAACCTTGAGACTTTTAATGAAAGATTGATAAAATATAAAAATAAGGCAGAACAGAAAGATCAAAAAGTAACGTTCACTTCAATGATAAACTTAGGAAAGTGTTATTGGGCTACGTTAGTAGTTGCATACAATTCAAATAGTAAATAATTTAGAGCCTATTATTGTGATTCTTTTAGAGCTAAACTACCACCGCTTTGGTAAGCAACTTAGTAATACAGAAAATGCAAATGAGTTAGTTACCCCCTAAATAAGCAAGCTAGTGAAAGCTAAATGCACAAAGAAAAAAAGAAATGGGTAAAGATGTCCAAAAAAAACAGTACAAATGCGCCGGAACAAAAAAAATAAATTAGTTAACATTCCAATAAACACTAATAGTATAGTAAGTGCACTAGAAGAGATCTTGAAAATAGAGAGCAATGATATAGTAAATTCCTCGATTAAGCAGCAAAACGACAGTTGTAACTGTGGAATATTTGCGTTAGAAAACGATCATAAAATTACACAAAAGCTCAGTGAAGGCAAACCACTTGATGAAATTGATAAAGAGCTATCAAAATATAGATTTAATTTAAATAAGAAAAGAAGAGAATTTACAGAAGCACTCATAAAAGATGAATAATGGAAGGAAGATTTGAAAAATGGGCTGTTATGTGAGCTCATAATTATATTCTACTTCAAAAAAGGAAAAGAAAAGTTGGCATAGCATTATGTTATTATGAAAAAGAACCTTATACCCCTTCAAATAGGAAATTTAATAATCAATTCTCCGGTAATTTTGGCACCAATGTCTGGGGTAACTGATTACCCATTTAGAAGTATTATAAAGAAACTTGGTGCAAGTTTACTAGTCTCAGAAATGATCGCAAGCAAAGCCATGATTATACATACTCGCAAAAGTATGCAAAAAGCTAAAGTTGATGAATTGACTGCTGTGCAACTTGCTGGATATGAGCCGGATGTGATTGCAGAAGCTGCAAAATTAAATGTGGATATGGGTGTAAAAATCATAGATATAAATTTTGGGTGCCCAGTAAAAAAAGTTGTAAATGGTTACGCAGGATCAGCGCTAATGCGTGATGAAAAAAAGGCCGCTGAAATAATTGAAGCTGCAGTTAAAGCAGTTAATGTGCCAGTTACAGTAAAAATGCGCACTGGATGGAACAATGAAAGTCGTAATGCTCCACGTTTAGCAAAAATTACAGAGGATCTAGGCGCAAAAATGATAACCATTCATGGAAGAACAAGAGCACAATTTTACAGTGGCCAAGCAGATTGGAAATTTGTTAGAAGCGTCAAAGAGCAAGTAAAAATTCCAGTTATAGTAAATGGTGATATTAAAAATTTAAACGATATTCAAAGAGCTCTCAAAGAGTCTGAAGCAGATGGAGTGATGATAGGTCGTGGTACTTATGGTAAACCTTGGTTGATTAATCAAGCAATAAATTTTATAAGCGGAAACAAAATCTCCGAACCAACAGCCTTAGAAAAATTAAGTATAATACTTGAATATTACGATAGTGTTCTTGAGTATTACGGAAAGGATACAGGAATGAAAATAGCCCGCAAGCATATAGGCTGGTATAGTATCGGGCTTAAAAATTCATCTGAATTTCGCATGAGAATAAACAATATGACAGACAGCATGGAAGTAAAAGAAAATATAGTTAGCTTTTTCAGCTAAGAAATTCTCTAGATAACTTTAACTAAACAAAGAAAGATAATTTACTGTTTATTATGATATTAGTATTTTTTGTGACACTGCGTGCTTTTAAATTCTTTTAATATTCAAGAAATTTCCTAAACAAAAAAAGATAGAAGAAACTTAGCAGCAGACAGTCGTTTACTCATTTATATTATACCTTTGCAAATTGGTGTTCTACATTATCTTAAACAAATTATAGTGTATTTTAACTTAAAAACCTAAGAATATAAGGTGAAACTAATAAAGACATGAGCATATAACATAAAAATTAAATATAAAACTAATTACATAATACTCTTATCGTTCAATCTACATAAAATTAAAGACAATTGAATACCATTATCCTTATGATAAAGGAGCTGGCACAAAGTATATCAAATTGCAAGTAATTTTTATCTGGCGTCATTTAGGTAAAAACTACACAAGAAATTTAGTATATATATAAGCTAAACTTTATCAACAGACAAGTGACCTAATACTATTAATTTTTATAGGCTTATCTCCGTTATATAATATTAACAAAACTTCATTGCCTTTGTAATCAACAGTTTCTACTAGTATAGATATTGCATAATTACTGTTATTAACAATTCTTATATTAAGAATATCATAATTATTTAATCCTAGAGTTGAAGAATGGATTTATATCAAACTTTTTATCTAAGTAGGCTTACGCTATAGTTAATTCCCCGCAAGAATATAGTTTCACTATTATTTATGCATATTTCTACACTCTAATTCTCTTCTGTTAAGCAAATTAATTTAAGTTATACTACCAAGCTCTATCTTATTTGCTTATTTTATTTTCTGAAATATATACTAGTACAAGCGCATGATTAGAATTAACTACGTGAGTTATCTTCTGTTTAATACTAATAAAGTTCTCCTTCATTCAGATTAATCATATTTATATGATCATCAACAGAAAACTTAACTGTAATATTTTCCAAGTTTAGCTCTAGCATTCTAGATTAACTTTTATATTTTACAACACAATAAAAGTTACCTCTAGCTTATATACCCCGTAACTTTTTTCACATTCTCACCATCAAATAAATAAACAACAGCAATCTTATCACTTACTCCTGAGACAAGTTTGGTTTCATTAAAAAAATTTAACCGCATTAAAAAAACTAAAGTATACAGGACAACTTTGTAACCTACACTCCTAAACCCTTACTGAAAAAACTACTGGTTGTACTATTATTGCTATAAATCACTTATTTTTTTCTCAAAAATACACCACTAAAAAAACAACAGAACAACAGCGTACTAGAAATAGTAATAACTTCGCTTCTCATCTTTAAGTAATAAAGTCTACTAACTAGCTTTTGTTAGAAACATACATACAAACTAGATTGTAGAATTAGAAACAATAAGCACAATATTAAGTTTATCGTTATACTATAAATAAAGAAATAAATATAAATATCAATAAGTTTTTTTATCTTTTTTGTTTAACAAATTTCTTAATACTTTTGGTTAAAGTAACCTATAATACAATCTGCTACATATTTGGATAATAGGAGGAAAATTCTAAAACAATAAGCCTTCAGAAAATTTATGTAAAATTCAGTATTCATAAAAATTATGCTTTTTTCATGCATCTCATAGTTTTTGTAATTAATGAAGAATGCTGTAACAGCTGGTTCAGCTTTCAAAACACAAAATAAAATCACTGGCACAATAAATTTAGGAAAGTTAAAATTACAACCCTGAAAGATAAGGTAAGCAAAACAAATATACCTCTTGACATAGAAGGAAAAGGAAGAACAAATAGAGAGCTTAATTATGGTATTATACAAAAAGTATAATATAAATAATTTAGGTGCAGCTCTGAAAAATTTACTTCTGTAGAAAGTAGTAAAACCGATAAACTAGTTCTTACAGAAAAAGTAGCAAAAAAGCTTACTACCACGGAGTTATAGATGCAGATGCTTAACTATTCAGCGCTACAAAAGCAAAAATAATTTTAGGAAAAAAGATGTAAAGGTACTCAAAAACTCTCATTAGAAATAGATCTTGTAAGTAACATAGACTCACAAAAAAGCTATGGTAGAAAATACAGACTTACGTACTGCAGTAAAAGTAAAAGGAACCCTAGCAGTAACACAACGTTTTAAAGTATCGTTAAAATTGAGGTCAACGTAAAGAATCAGAAAATTATAAGGCTCTGTAAAAAAATAATATCCAACTAGTTTTTGAGGTTTCAATTAACGAAAATATTTAACTTTCCTAGTGATTGGTAAATTAACTTAGATTACATATTACAATACTTACTTTTGTATTTTTTTTATCATTCCAGCATCACACGCTGGAATCTAAGTACTTCAAAAACTAGATCTTATAGTTAAGCCATAGAACAAAGATAATCTTCATTATTTAAATTCAAGTATTACAATATTGAGGCGATATCATCAAAAGCATTAAAAAACACTGTCTATTATAAAAATTAACTACAAACCACAATCCCATATAGCTTATGCATTTGTATTAGGATGATGCAATATATATATCATCACAACTAATAAATAGGAAAATTATTACAAATCTTTTCAACTTTGTCTTTCACTACTTTTTCGACATTTGAGCTATCTCCACTAATTAATCCCTGAATTACTTTATTTATTAGCTCAGCTATTTCTTTAAAATTTTTCGCCTCAAGCCCACGTGTTGTTTCAGCAGCAGTACCGAAACGCAGTCCTGAAGTAATAGTCGTTTTTTCTGTATCAAACGGTATAGAGTTTTTATTGCAAATAATACCAGCTCTCTCAAGGCTATCCACAACGCCTTTTCCAGTTAATTTCTGCGGTCTTAAGTCAATTAACACCATATGAGAGTCAGTGTCACCAGTTACAATGTTCAGCCCATACTCTTTCAGAGCTCGAGCCAAAGCTTTAGCATTCTCAATAACTTTTTTGCTATAAGTTTTAAACTCCGGTGCTAATGCTTCTTTAAATGCAACAGCTTTTGCAGCTATTACATGCATAAGCGGTCCACCTTGCAATCCTGGAAAAACTGCAGATTGAATTTTTTTATGTAATACTTCATCATTTGTCATTATTACCCCACCACGAGGGCCGCGTAAAGTTTTATGAGTAGTAGAGGTTATAACATGTGCATATTCAGTAGGTGATGGGTACTCACCTACTGCTATAAGCCCCGCATAATGAGCAATATCTGCAAGTAAATATGCACTAATCTTATCTGCAATCTCACGAAAACGCTTAAAGTTTATTCTCCTTGGATAAGCAGAAGCACCAGCTATTATTAATTTTGGTTTATGCTCAAGCGCTAGTTCTTCTATTTCATCCATATCGAGCAAATAAGTATCTCGTCTAACCGTATACTGAATTGACTTAAACCACTTACCAGAAAGACTCGGCGTTGCACCATGAGTTAAGTGCCCACCACAACTTAATGATAAACCAAGTATTGCATCGCCTGGAGAAAGCAGTGAAGCAAACACTGCTTGATTTGCCTGAGAACCAGAGTGAGGCTGAACATTTGCAAACTTAACACCAAACAGTTTACAAAGTCTTTTTATGGCGAGATTTTCAACTTTATCTACATATTCGCAGCCACAATAATACCTTTTTCCTGGGTAACCTTCTGCATATTTATTAGTTAGAAAAGAACCTTGCGCTTCCATTACTGCTCTACTTGCAAAATTTTCTGATGCAATCAGCTGCAGTTGTGACCTTTGACGCTGCAACTCTTTCTCTATAGATTGATAAACTTCACTATCAGAAAATCTTAAACCCTTTTTAAGGATGAAAACTTCCTCTGAAACGCTTGCCATAAATCAAACCATGTTAAGCTTAATAATACTAAAATACACTCTATCTACAAGTAGTTTTAAGAACGTTCCCTTAACCACACAAAACCGAAAACAGCCAAAAGTAGGCATACAGGAATAATTGATATTGCCTTTATCAACAGTTCAGGACCATACACAGGATTCCCTTGTATTACTGTTCTATCCCAATAGAAACTTACTATTTTTGCAATCCCAATATGAAAAAAATAGCCAAAAATCATAATTATCATATTTGAAACAGCTGTAGCTAGTCCTACTAAGTTATTGCTTACGTAGCTTATTGCTTTGTAAATGGTAATTACCTGATATCCAGATGCAAAGCCGATAATAAGAAGTGTAGGAACCACAACATATAAACCACCAACCTGTATAAAAAGTAAGATGAAGCTGATAATCATTGTAAGAGAACATGTAATAATCACTTCATAATGCCTACTTGGATACTTCTCTAATAAAAAAGCTAAAAAGAATGTTCCAGCTCCAAAACCTATAAATATAAAAGAAGAAAGAAAAGATGCCAAATCTCCTGTTATCTGATAGACTTCACATAAGAACGTTCTTGCCCAGCCATCAGCAAAACCTTCTAGTGGACCAATCATTAAGCTACCAAAAAAACTAATCAAAACTATGTGCTTGTTACAAAGTACACTTTTTAAATCTTGAAGTATATTGCTATTTATAGCTTCTTGTGTATTATTATTTGGTGTTACAAAAAATAACAACAAAGCGAGTAAACAACCAATTATTGAGAAAGCATATATAACATAATCCCAACCAAAGCTATTAAGTAAGAAATCTAGAGGTAATCCGCCATAAATAGCTCCCAGTAACCCTATTATTATAGATAAACTAGTCATTTTTGCTGATCTTTCTCGAGAGAAATACATGGTTGCAACTTTAAAGATCCCAATTGCTGAAGCAGATGATCCAACTCCAACAAGTATTCTACCAAGAATTGAAGGATACCATTCATCAAAATATATAAGTGGTAGTGTTCCAACAAATGTTAAAATAGTGCATATAGGCAAAATAAGCTTTGGCCCAGATCTATCAAGAAAAAGACCAACAGGTATATGAGCTAATGTATATCCTACATAGTATAACCCACTAAATTGACCGACATCAACTATGTTTATATTAAACTTTGTCATTAACCCAGGTGTGATTATATTTGGGATTACACGTAATATATATTGATATGCATAAAAGAGTGATGCTAATAACCATACTAAAAACTTTCTCTGTAACACAAAACTCATTTTAAATTTACTACTATAGGTGCTCTAGCTACAAAAAGCAACATCTTTGCAAATATTTTTTCAATTTATTAAAGTTTAACAAAATTAAATTCATAACTATCATATATCGACTAAATTTTATAGCATAAAGAGAATATTTTCTAAAAAGGCTTTTTACTTTGTTTCCTTCACAAATTTTATTTATACTTTTATTTTGTAATAAAATTTTATCTTAAATAGCATAATTTTTAACAAACTTAGCATCAAAACCATTACATCTACCCAGTTGATTAGCCTCTTTACATATAGAATGACATAATACTAAAGTAAAAGATAGATCAGCGAACATGAAAACAACAAACAATATACTACAAAATCACATATGAAAGTATTAAGTAAGACACCTAACACACCATCTAGGTAACAGACATGATAGACTAAATAGAGAGCTTTTAAGCAAGATAGAAGAAATAATAAAATTATCGTAAATCAAGCAAAGCACTATGATAAAGATTTAGAAAGTCTATATAAAGATTTAAGACTTGATAAAAATTTGTTTAGGTTTTTGCTAAACACTAAGTGCTAAAACTTCTAAGCACTTACCTAAAAAAGAAAGAAGTCATTACAAAATTCAATAGTAAACATCACATCAACGGAAGCTATTTAAAAAATCTAAAGAGAAAATTTAGTAAATAAGATAAACAACATAAACTTGATTTAACAAAATAAGAAAAATGAGAAGCTAAACATAAAAAATGTGTTCATTTGATTAATGGGGTACGGCTTTCTTTACAAGTTAGAAAGCTAAAGATAACTTCTAGTAAACATTACTAACATAGGAAAACAAATTTCCTAACTTACTTTGCTCTGATTTTTGGTTACAACTAATTTCTAATCATTTATTAGAAAAACCTTCAAGCCTAAAATATTGAACGTTACCAAAGTAAGAAAAAATTAAACGGTCTAAAATTAACTAGATCATTAAAAAACATTTATTCCCATCATTATTATACCTATATAACTTACGCCAATCTAAATTATGCAAGATGTATAAAAAGAAACATACTATACTTATCGCCAATAAGACAAAATAAAGACTTACAAAGCTATAAACTAGAACGGTTCCTATAGAAAGGATAATAAAAAAAAAGCCATATTACTATTATTTTAGAGGTACAATTCTATACCACTTAAAATAAGCTAGCTAATACTAAATATATCATATATTAGATTTATTTTATTAACACAAGGAAATACAGAATAGCTAACTTAGCATCTCACATGCTTTTACAATACTATTACACCCAATCTCTAGTTGCTCCTGAGAAGTCGCATAAGAAACTCTAATAAAGTTTTTCAGACTAAACGCAACCCCTGGAATCACAGCAACTAAATGGTCTTCTAACAAATACTCAGCAAAATCAAGATCATTATTTATTACTTTACCGTTTTTTGTACTCTTACCCAACAGATTTTCACACGAAATAAACAAGTAGAACGCACCTTGTGGAATAAACACCGACAACCCTGGAACGGAGCCCAATTTTTCAGCCACAAAATCTCTGCGATTTTTAAAAATTTTTATCCTTTCTTTTAGAAAATCATGATTACCATTTAATGCTTCAACCGCTGCTGCCTGTGCTATTGAATTTGGATTTGAAGTACTCTGAGACTGCAGTATAGAAATAGCTTTTACTACATCACTTCTACCAGCAACATAACCTATTCTCCAACCTGTCATTGCATAAGCTTTTGATACTCCATTAACTACAAAAACTCTGTCATAGAGCCTTGGCTCAACCTGAGCAATAGTAAAAAACTTTCCATCGTATACTATGTGTTCGTAAATATCATCCGTAATAATGTTCACGTGTGGATACTCAAGCAATATTTGTGCTATTTTCTTCAATTCGTCATATGTATATACAACTCCTGCTGGATTATTTGGCGAATTGAGAATTAACCATTTAGTCTTTTCAGTTATCTTACTTCTCAATAACTCTGATGTCAGTTTAAAGTTTTCCTTGCATTCTGCTATAACTGGTAAGCCGCCAAAAAAGCTTACCATATCAACGTATGAAACCCAGCAAGGAGCTGGAATTACAGCTTCATCTTCAGGGTTAATCGTTGCCATAAGCAAGTTAAACAGTACTTGCTTAGCACCAGCACTAACACAAATTTGGCTAGGCATATATTCAAGATCGTTGTCCCTTTTTAGCTTGTCAATTATCGCTCCTTTAAGCTCACGCGTTCCATCAACAGCAGTATACTTAGTTTTACCTTCATTTATTGCTTGGATAGCTGCTTTCTTTATATGACCTGGAGTATCAAAGTCTGGTTCCCCTGCAGCTAAAACACAGATCTCTTTTCCTTGACTTTTTAGTCTATTTACCTTATCAGTTACAGCAATTGTAGGTGATAGTTTTATTAAAGACATTCTTTTTGCGAGTTCTAACATAATCTTACTGAAGCCAAATCCAAATAATAAACCTCGTTCAACAAAAAAGCCAGAGATTTCGTTATCGTGTTAATAGTTTTTTACTAGATTCACTAATGCAGTAATATTTTCAACTGGAGTATCAGGAAGCACTCCATGCCCAAGATTAAATATGAAAGGTAAATCTCTAAAGCAATCCATTATATGTTTTGCTTCTTTAATTGCCCCTGCTTGATCGTAGGCTAAAAGACTAGGATTAAGATTACCTTGTAGAGGAACTTTTAGATTTGTCTTTGCCCATTCTACTGAAATGTCATAATCTATGCTTATCGCGGATATACTAGTCTGTTGACAGTAATCTTTGTAGAGCTTTCCAGCAGATTTTGGGAAACCTATTATCGGAAAATCTGAAAATTTATTTTTTATTGCTAAGACAATCTCTCTTGTTGGCTTAATGATATATTTTTTAAATAATTTTTCTGAAAGAATGCCAGCATTACTATCAAATAGCTGAATAACGTCCACTCCATACTCTATTTGTTTGGTTAGATAAATAATCGTTGCTTCTGTTATTTGTTCAATTATTTTTTCCAATTTTGAGGAACAAAAATTTAGCGCTTTGTAGAAAGTTCTATTGTTTCTACCTTCTATAATGTATGAAGCTATTGTCCATGGTCCCCCGGCAAATCCTATAAGAGACTTTTCCTCTGATAATTCATACCTTACTTTTTTTATAGCATTTAGAATTGGCAAAGTTTTAGTCTCAATTTTTTCTAAACCAGTTAACTCTTTAGGGTTTTCTATAGGCTTTATTACTGGACCTATGCCACGTACGAAATTTATATCACACCCTAAAACATCAGCTATTACTAAGATATCTGAAAAAATTATGGCTGCGTCCATATTGAATCTTGTCACTGGTTGGAGTGTTAGTTTTGTAATTAGATCTGTGTTATAGCATGCTTTCATAAAGTTGCTCACACCTTCCATTGCTTTATGATACTCTGGGAGAGATCTACCTGCCTGACGCATTAACCAAATTGGTGTTTTTTCGGCTTGTTTACTGTCTCTAATAATTCTTGCTATTATTGACTTATTCATTTTTTATATAAAAGGTATATATATAATAATAATAGATTCTTAATAATTTGTTGCTAGTTTAAAGGTTAATGATAACTCTCTTTGTCTCACTTGTAGATAAGTATGTTAATAACTTTAGTACGTTATTGGCTTTCTATTGTAAACCGTGTGTATAAGTGAAATGTTTAAATTATTGGCAATCTCTTTTTATGAAAAATTTTTTTTTGTTGTGTGTTGTTACATAGCTATGTATATGCTGGTGAGAAAGTTGTTGAGAAACTGTTAATATCTTATATCAACATATAACTCACAGATTAATTTAATGTTATTCACACACTTATTAAATATTTGACAACAGTTTTCTTGATAAATCTAATATGAAAGTGTTTTATCTATTACAGGAAGTAACTTGAATAAAAAAAGGACTTTAGGAGAAAAGATTGTGTGTAAAGTCTTTCTGTTTCTTTTCGGGAGATTTCGTATGCTGAGAAAATGTGCAATCGAAGCACTAATGAAAAATCTGCCAGGTTTTAATGTATTCAATGATTTGCTGAAATTTCATGACTGTAATATAACTGATATAATGACTCCACGTACAGAAATATGTGCGTTAGACATTGAATCAAGTAGACATGAAGTAATAAAAAAGATAAGAAGTACTCACCACACTAAGATACTAGTTTATAAGAACAACTTTGATAACATAGTAGGATTCTTTTATGTGAAAGATGTTCTTTTTGATAAAAATGAGATTTTTGATTTGAAAAGTCTTGTGCAAAACGTAATATTTGTTCCGCCTTCAATGAAGATTACTAACCTTTTTATTAAAATGAAGTCTGCTAGACCACACTTAGCTGTTGTGCTAGACGAATACGGTGGAACTGATGGTTTAATTTCAATGATCGACCTTATAGAAAAATTAGTACCGAACGTTAATAGTGAAAATGAATCTTTTGAATGCACAACCATTAAGTTATCTCAAAATGAATTTGAGGTGTCAGCGAGGGCTCTTATAAAAGATATAGAGGAAAGTTTAAAAATAGAATTACGTGATCCAAAAGAGGATTACGTTACGCTTGGTGGATTAATTCTTTCAATTGCAGGTAAGGTGCCTTCTGAGGGTGAAATTATCAAGTATAAAAATGGTGTAAAGTTTATCATTAAGGATGCAAGTGAGCGCTACATTAATAGAATAATATTAGACCTCAATGATTATAAAAAGTAGATTGGTCTCCTTTATAAAAAATTGTCTCATTTTTAGATAAGAGGGTTTACAACGTGTTGATACTCGCTTAGCGAGTATGCCTTCCTTTAAAGATGCTGAACAACTTTAGTTCCTATACTAATACTTAAGCTTGTAGATACTTTTTGTAAAGTGTGAGGTTATCCTTGAGTTAAAACTAAACCTATTTCTAGCAAATTATTTTTACAAGAACAATGTATTTCAGTGTTATAATATTCTAGTAATAGAGAAGTCATATAGACATTAACATCTTTTGCATTTAAATTAATACTATCTTTTTTTGTTAATTTGTTTGCTAAAGATTTGCTCATTAACTTGTGCTTGTTTAAAATTTTTATAGTTAATAACGTTTTACCTTCTGTTTGGCTTAATAAAACAGAAACTAATTCAACCTCTGCTATTACACTAGCTATAGTTAGTGCCATATTAGAAATTATCTTATTTATTTTTTCAATTAAATCTTCTTTACCTTTTACAGGATATTCGTCTATCTCCCACATAAACTTTACTTTTTTTTTAATAAGTAACTTTCAATGTTAGATTTAGTTTGGCCAAAATTGTAATTATCTGCTGAAGAAGAATATGCTTGCTTCATAACTTTATGTTTATTTATTAAATCATCAGAACTTTCTTTAAGTAATGACAACGCTTCTTTGCACGCAATGTCATTATTCTTATTGTATTCTTCAAACTCTTCTAAGCCAAACATTATTCCATTCATAGAATTAGCGAAGTCATGAAGCAGCTGTCCTGACAGTAATTCTGTTATTAATAACATGTTTTTGATGTTTTCATTCATTAGGCGATTGTAAATGATTTAAATTACCCTATATTGGTAAATGTGTGATAGTCAATTGAGAGGAAGTTTCGTTGTACTTTTTGTGATGGCTTATTAATATAGTATTAATAACTATGAAGTTTATAAAGAGATTATGAATACCTATTCTAAATCGGGAGTAGACCTTGAACTGTATAATAAGTTGATGAAAGAAGTCAAACTCATTGTTGAGAAAACTAAAAAGGAAGAAGTACTTAGTGAGGTAGGTTCTTTTTCTGCACTGTTTGATTTTGCTAAGTTAATTAAAAATTATAATCATCCTGTATTAGTTTCCTCAACCGATGGGGTAGGTACAAAGCTGTTAATAGCTCAAGAAGTAAATAAACATGATACTATAGGTATAGATTTAGTTGCAATGTGTGTAAATGACTTACTTGCACAAGGAGCAACACCTTTATTTTTTCTTGATTATTTTGCAACTGGTATTTTGAATAAAGATATTTTGCTTTCTGTAGTTTGTGGTATTGTAGAGGGATGTAAGAAAGCTAAGATAGGGTTAGTTGGTGGGGAAACTGCAGAGATGCCTGGAATGTATGACAATGATCATTATGACCTTGCAGGATTTGTAGTTGGAATAATTGATAAAAGTAAAATTCTTCCGAATTATAGTATAATGAAGGCTGGTGATTATATAGTTGGGTTAGAGTCAAGTGGAATTCACTCAAATGGGTTCTCTTTAGTACGTTGTGTTTTTAGAGATTTAGGTATAAGCTATAATGATTTATCTCCATGGAATAGCCAATTTTGGGGAGAAGTGTTACTTAAGCCAACAAAGATATATGTTGACTCTCTGTTACCTATTACACCGCAAGTAAAAGGTATTGCACATATTACAGGTGGTAGCTTGGTAGATAATATCCCACGGATTCTTCCAAAAAATTTGTTTGCAAATATAGATACTAGTTCTTGGGAATGGCCAGATATATTTTTATGGTTAATGGAAGAAGGCAAGATAGGAAAGAAAGAAATGTTAAAGATATTTAATTGTGGTATTGGTATGGTATTGATCGTGGATCCTGAGAATATGCAAAATGTAAAAGATCATTTTCAAAAACATGGGGAGAAAACTGAAATTATTGGAAGACTCAATGAGGTATGTGACCCTTCCTTTGATAGAATAGTACTTAGTTAATCTAACTTTAATGATAACCTTTTTGCAACTTCTAAGTATGCTTCTTTTAAGTCCCCTAAGCTTAAACGAAAAATATCTTTGTCTAATTTTTTGTGTGTATTTTTATCCCAGAGTCTACAATTATCAGGGCTAATCTCGTCAGCTAAGACGATTTTTGTACTGTTATTTATTAATCTGCCAAATTCTAATTTGATATCGACCAGGTCCATTCCTGCGTTTGAAAACAAGTTTGTTAGAAATGTGTTGGCTTTTAAGGTTATAATTTTAATTTTTTCTATTTCTTTACGAGATAACCAGCCAAAATATATGATATGGTTTTCATTTACCATTGGATCAGCTAGATTATCATTACCATTGGATCAGCTAGATTATCATTTTTATAAAAAAACTCAATTATAGGAGATGTAAGTCTCTTACCTTCTTTTATATTAAAGCGCTTACAAAAACTTCCTGCTGCAATGTTTCTCACTACTACCTCAAGAGGTACAATTTTTAGTTTTTTAACTAGCTGTTCTCTTTCGTTTAGAGTTTTTATAAAGTGTGTATTAATTACCATTTTCTCAAGTTTTTCCATGATGAAAGCACTGATAAAATTATTGATTATTCCCTTACCTTTAATAACCTCATGTTTTTTTTTATTAAATGCTGTAACATCGTCTTTGAAGTGCTGTATCACGGTTAATGGGTCTTTAGTTTCAATAATAGACTTAGCTTTACCTTCATATATTATTTTACCTGGTAGCATAAATGGTTTGACTATGTATTATAAACATAATATCAATTTCTACTTAGGTTTGCTACAAATCTATAAAGATGTTCAATATTACAATATTAACCATATTTCCGGAGATGCTTCCTGGGTTCCTAGAGTATTCTCTTGCTGGAAAAGCGTTAGAAAAAAAAATATGGAACCTTGAAGTAGTAGATATACGTTTTTTTGCTGAAGATAAACATTCAACAGTAGACGATGTTCCATATGGAGGTGGAGCAGGAATGATTATGCGTCCCGATGTGATTGGTAGTGCAGTTGATAGTGTTTTTTCTGCCCATAAGAATACTAGATTTATTTATATGACTCCATCTGGCACAAAATTTAATCAGAATGTTGCAAAAGAATTAATAAAATTCTCTCACATAACAATATTGTGTGGTCGATTTGAGGGTATTGACCAGAGGGTGATTGATGAGTATACTCCTTATGAATTAAGTATTGGAGATTATATCCTTTCAGGAGGTGAACCAGCTGCTATGGTGGTTATTGATACATGTGTTAGGCTTCTTCCTGGAGTAATAGGTAATTCAGATAGTCTTATTGAAGAAAGTTTTAGTTATACTGGTGGTATACTTGAGTATCCTCAATATACTAGACCTAAGCAATGGAGAAAACGTAAAGTCCCTGAAGTTTTGTTGTCTGGTGACCATGAAAAAATAAATGGTTGGAGGCAGAGGCAGTCTCAAATTATAACAAAGAGACGTAGACCTGAATTATTAGGTGGAGAAATAAATGATAAATTTACTTGAAAAGTTTAATAATAAACAAATGAAAATGCTAATTAAAAAAGTACCAGAGTTTCGTTCTGGTGATGATTTAAAGGTCACTTTTAAAATAGTTGACGGTGCAAGTGAGCGTATCCAAATATTTGAAGGTGTATGTATATCGAAGAGGAATCGTGGATTACACTCTTCTTTTACGGTTAGGAAAGTGAGTTATGAGGAAAGTATAGTATCCCAATTTTTTGTTTGTTCTCCTACGTTAGTTTCAGTTCAAGTAACAAGGAAGGGAAAGGTTCGTAGAGCAAAGCTGTATTACTTATGTAAACTATTTGGAAAGTCTGCGAGAATAAAAGAGCGTACTACTTATAAAAGCGATAGGGTCTAGGTGAGTGAAATGGAGTTTTGACGTCAACATCGTACAATAATGTGAGCACTAAGGTGACAAAAAAGGTATTAGTATTTAATATGAGAGAATATCTTATTTAGAATAGTTATAAAATGAGCATAGAGACAAAATTCCTTAGGTTGCTTCGCTCCAGGCGTGTACACGCTCGTATAAAAAGAAAAAATAAAAGAAATAGAGTATTGTATTTTTGTTCTTTTATAACGTTAGTTATTTCACTTGGTTGTCCTATATGTATATTGCTGAGTATATTAATTAACTCTTATAGCGCCTTAACAATAACAAAAATTTTATTGCCAATAGAAGTAAACTCTGATTTTTTTTTAGCGGGTAGTCCTAGTGATTTAAGATACAAATCCATTGAACTACTTAATGATTCACTGCGTAGAGTATTTAAAGGAACTGATTTTAAAAATAGTGACGAGATTCTGAGTCGTAGTTCTTATAAGGAATTAGAGAACTTTTTTTGTAGAAAAGTGGAGTATGGTGGTAAATATGAAATCTGGTTTACCGCATCAAGTATAATTAATTCAATAAATAAGAATAAGTATTTTAATGATCATCACGCTAAATTACTTAACTGGCTAAAAGAGAAGAAAAGGGTAAAAAAATTCTTTAATAAATCTTTGTTTCTTAAATCTGATTCTCGTGAACCTGAAAATGCAGGAATTTTAGGAGCATTTGTTGGCTCTTTAATGACGATTATGGTATGCTTAGCTTTAGCATTACCAATAGGAATTATGTCAGGTGTTTATCTTCATGAGTTTATGTCAAGAAATAGTGTAATGACTAATATTGTAGAGGTTAGTATAAATAATTTGACTGCAGTACCTTCAATAATATTTGGAGTAGTAGGCCTAACCCTCTATCTTGGCATATTTGAACTACCTCGTTCTTCGCCAATTGTTAGTGGAATGACTCTTTCATTTATGATGTTGCCTAATATTATAATTGCAACAAAAAATGCCTTTGCAAATGTTCCTATTACGATAAAGGATGCAGCTTTTGCTCTTGGGGCTCCTCATATCAAGGTAATATTAGATCACTCTTTGCCGATTGCGTTACCAAGAATAATACATGGTACTATGCTTGCGGTTGCAAGAGTTTTAGGTGAATCTTCTCCTTTGCTTATGGTGGGTACGGTAGCATTTATCGCTGATACGCCTGTATCCTTTTTCGATCCAGCAACTGTTTTACCTGTACAAATATACATATGGTCAAGTAGTCCTGAAATTGCGTTTATTGAACTTGCTGCTATTGCAATTATAGCTTTACTGATAATGTTATTTGCTCTAAATTTAGTGGCAAATTTTGTGAAAAGAAAATTTGAGTTTTTTAATTTTTAATTCATGAAAGTTATTATTTTATTTGGTTATGGTTTAAATTGTGAAAAAGAAACTGCATTTGCATTTGTAGAGTGTAGCAGAAAACTTGGTATTAGTAATGTAGAAGTAAAAATTGTTCATATTAATGAGATTATATGTAATCCGGATGAATTGAAATCGAGTGATATACTTGTAATTCCAGGTGGTTTTTCTTACGGTGATAACACTGGTGCTGGTAATGCTTTTGCTCTACGCATTAAGAACAACTTATTGAATCAATTTCAAGATTTTTTATCTAAGGACAGGCTTGTTATAGGAATATGCAACGGTTGTCAAATATTAGTAAAATTAATTCCAGAATTTTTTGATTTAGCTTTAGTACGTAATGATATAGGCAATTATCAATGTCGTTGGATTAGAGTTAAAGTTAATCCACATAGTAATTCTATTTGGCTACATGGTCTAGATGAGTTGTATCTTCCTATTGCTCATGGGGAAGGTAAGTTTTTTATGAGCAATGGTGTTTTGAGCCATTTGATTAAAAATAACTCTATTGCACTGCGTTACGTTGATGAGAATGGTAACTATGCTAACTTGCGGTTTCCTTATAATCCAAATGGATCCATATATGACTTAGCAGCTTTGTCAGATAGGAATGGTAAGGTGTTAGCTTTAATGCCTCATCCGGAGAGAGGGATATTTTTTACTCAGCAAGATAACTGGCCACTTGAAAAAGAAAAGTGTAAGCGCCTAAAGTCCGCTGTGCCAAAGTATGGTGATGGGATGCTCATATTTGAAAATGCATTGAAATATTTTTGTTAGGATGATTTTACAGATATTTAATTGCAAATTAATCTGCAAAATTTATGTTTTGTATATACCCATAAGAAATAAAAATCTTTTTTTTCGTCTTGACACTATAATAGTAGTGTAAGTGTTAAAGAATAAAGGATTATATAATGATCATGAATTTGCCTATTTTATTGGAAAATTGATATAGAAAAATTGACACTTTCTGTGAATCTTTCTTTTATAGATTCAATAGATTATTGTACCGAAGTTAGTAAAGTTATCAAAATTTCTGCTTCCACTTCACTAGAAATATGAGCTTGTTTTAAATAATTCTTTCTTTTTTACTAGAGGATTATCTTTCTAAATAGGAAATTAGATAAAAAGTTCATATTTCCCCTAATATATTAAATTATTTTGCTATTATTAATTGGTGTACTAATCAAAATTATTTGCTCAAAATTTATCAAAGTTGGAAAAAAGAGGATTGTCATTACTGCATATTTTCTCCAAAAAATGGGTGAAAGTTAAATATCAAAGCGTTATAGTAAAAGCTTTGATATTTAATAGTAATAAGGTCTAACTCTTTTCTCTTGGAAGAGGGAAGAATAATATCAACTTGATTTTGATTGTTATAGATAGAGTTAGTCTATATAGAAAATAAATTGGAGTATAAAAAGTAAACGATGATGAAATATATTAAAATATCTTATAAAACTCTTTTTTTAGTATATCATCTAATTCAGGCAGTGGAGCTTCAACTCCTAGTTTTTTCATTGATGTAATACCGTAGTCTTTTAGTCCACAAGGGATAATGCCCTTGTAGTGAGAAAGATCTGGAGAGACGTTGAGCGCTATACCATGGTAAGTTACCCATTTTCTTAAACGAATACCGAAAGCTGCTATTTTTTCTTCTACTCCATTTTTAGTTACCCAAACACCTATTCTATCTTCTTTGAATTTTCCAAATATATTGAAGTGCCTTAAAACGCTTATGATCCAATTACTTAGGTTTCTAATATATAGTTTTATATCGCATTTATTTCTTTTTTTAAGGTTCAACATTAAATATATAATACGCTGTCCTGGACCATGGTATGTATACTTACCACCCCTACCTGTTTTATGCACAGGAAACAATTCTTCAACGATTTCATCATCTATTGCACTAATCCCTGCTGTGTATAGTGGAGGATGTTGGAGTAGCCATACTAGCTCGTCGGATGAATTGTTATAAATTTCTTGAACTTTTGTTTCCATGAATTTTACAGCATACTTATAATCAATAAGCTGATCAGGTATTAGCCATTTTACCATGTTCAATTTCTTTGTTCTTTAGATCTGTTATTGATGTTAATGATACTCTAATCCCGAAAGAAATCCAGAATTTTGCTAAAGAAGACTATATTATTAAAGATATTATTGCGTTTTTGAGCGATCATGCGGTTGTAGATACTACACTTCGGCGCTCTTTATTTTTATCGATGCTGGTTAGGAAAAGTTACACCTGAAGGTCTATCAATTACTGAAGTTGCTTTATTCTCCTAACCTAATAATATCAAAATTAGAGTTTGTTGAGAGTAATTATGACTTATAGATTAATCAGTGGTAAATACTTATGCTAGATGATATGATTGAATTGAAAAATAGCAGGAAAAACTACCAACATAACTTTGCCTTCTGCGACAGATAAGATTAAAATTATTGAGGGAATAATGTTTCTTATGTATCTGCTGTACTTGTGAATAATAATAACTACGACTTTAATTTTGGTAAGCTTGACCGAACATATAGCAATGTTAAATCTTAAAACCTTCAATCTTTTGAGTACTTTAATATGAGCTACACCAATTATGGTGGTGCGTATAATGTAGATCAATATAATTAAACTGGTACTTGTGAAAACTAAGCAATGTTCAAAATAGGGTAAGATCAAAATGTAGTATGTAAGTCAGCAGATGGAAGGTGGTGGTAATTTAAGTGGAGAATAATATTAACTCTTAAGAGCGGAGAACGATCATTATTCAGGTCTTGTGTTAATGATTGAGGTTAGTCTTTCTTAAAGAAGGCTTGGAAAGTAAAGGTGAGTGTTAATATAAAGAATTTTCTTGGAAATACTCCTTTAAATTATGTTGTTGAATTAATAGTAATTGTATATAGTAAAACTAAAAGCTGCGAATTTGTATGTAAGTAAGAGGAATTTGTAATTTCAAGCTCAAATGATACTGAAAATAAAAAAAGAGAGTATTCCTACATAACTTGTATAAGCAGTTAATTGATACTTTACCTCAGCCACTCTTACTATGGGTAATTCACTTGATAGAATAAAAACCTTTCTAAAAGAAAACAGAGATGGATTTAAGATGAGGATGAGGCTTGAGATTCAATGAAAAATATCTGATTGATTCTGTTACTTTCGAAGATACTACAGTACGGCATGTTCTAAAGCTGGAATTGTGTGTGATTATTTTAGGGATGATTAAAAATAATCATCAAATAGGAATCTTAATAATTCAAGTGCTGGGCAACTTCAGGCAGCTATCCGACTTGTAATTAGTGATTATGTACATAAATATTCATTGATGTGGAAAAAACATGTTTCCTAATTACGTCTAAATAAATTACAACACAAAATCTTCCGCTCATTGTTTAATTAAGGTAACTTTTTCCCTCTTTTGCGTGTTACGAAACTGAGTTTTCAATGACTACTTATCACGCAGCTGATCTATATGTATAATGCTACTGCTTAATAATTTTTTAGTACATTTTTTACCATTGTATTTTTTGTCAGAATCTATACTGATTTTATCAAATATTAAAACATCTCCTGAAGTTTTATCGTGAAACTCACTGATAGCAAAAAGTGATACAGTAATTTGTTCTTGTTTTCCGTGAAAGCTTAACCTGACACTAAATCTGTCCTCAAAAACTTTTAAACCATGAGACTGATGCTGTAATATGATAAGCATTTGGGTAGGGTATGACTTTTTCAAATAATCTGGCACGATAACGCCATTAAGATATGTAAAAAATAGTATTTCTAAATGAGGTGTGAAATCATTATCTGATATGATGGCTAAAGCCTTTTTGACAACTTGAAACTTTGCAAAAGTAAGTGATTTTTTGTAATCTGTTTTATTCATATAACTTTTATACACATAAATTCTTGGGGAACTTTCTGTTACCCGGCGTTCCCAAACCGTGCTTATAGTAATAAGATTATAGCTTAGTTTAAGCAACTAATGCTACAACATTACTATTAGCAGCAAAATTATCGTTTGCATCTAAATTATAAACTCTTAACGGTGGTATCTGACCGAGCAAAGCTACCATCTTTACTATGTATGTCGATCCTTATTCACCCCCATGTAAAAATATGGTGGAGGCGCCGAGTACTGCCCTCGGGTCCAATACACCTATTACAAGGTAATTTTATTGCCATAGTGTACAAAATGCACACACTTATTATGTAGTAGCATTGAGTAGATGTCAAGATATTTAACTTCAAGATGATTAATAACTAAAGTAAAATTAAGATTTCTTAGTATAAAGAGATTACTTTATTTGTTTATTTAATGATACTACTGGTTACAATAAAGGTATTTAGAGAGCTTAAAATTTATCTCTGCCTACAGGTTTTTATCTAAATTTCAGTTAAAATGAAGTGTACACATTTTTTAATGTACATAGGTGCGTATACACGTGTTTAATCTCTTTCACGTATGCATTACATTTTTTTTGAATCTTTTTTTATGTGGTGGACCTTATGTCTAAAATTTTATACTCTTAATAAAAAACCACTTAAGCTATTAAAATCCTTAATTATCACATGCCTGTATAAGTATTGAATAGGGGGGGAGTTTATATCTTGAAAGGGTCGTATACATTAGTAGTTCTTTTTGAGTCGCTTTTTTTTAATTTCTCACTTAATAATCTTAGAATAGGCTGTAAATCATCATTAATTGATAAACATAGTATTTCTTTATTAAGATAATTAACTAAGTAATTTCTCTTTTTAAGAATTTCTGCTTCTTGCAACAAGTCGCATTTGTTTAATACTACAATTTCTTCCTTTTTAATGAGATTATAATTGTAAAGCTTCAACTCATTGCGT